>CAYVYP010000035.1:0-15636 GCA_964455975.1 uncultured Lachnospiraceae bacterium | reverse complement strand
TCATACCTAAAAGGTTCTAGAACCCCACGTAAAACGTGGGGTTTTCGTTACACAATAATACAAATCCCCTAGCCATGCTAGGGGATTTGTTTACTTTATTACTCTTGCTTATAATCTTTAATTTCTAATTCTGGATATTTAAATTCCATTCCATTTTCAGTTATAGTTCCTATTTCTTTATGTTGTTTTAAAAATGTTTCTGAACCTTTTAAAAAATATTTATATTTTATTTTATCAGATATTGTTATATTTTGTGCTACATTATTTATATTTATAGTTGGGTCATCCCAAGTTACATCTACTGCATACCATTTTTCATTTATTTTCACATAATTCCAAGAATGACTTTCTGTTTTTTCTTGTTCATTTGTACCTTCTCCATATATTATTACACATGGTATATTTAAAGCATCCAATACATATTTAAAGGTTTTTGCATATCCTTCACATACAACACTTTTTTCTATTAACCCACCATATATATTTCTATTATTTGTTTTTTTAGTTGTTTCATCATATTCTAGATTATTTACTAATACATCATGAATTTTTTTAATTTTTTCAAATTCAGTATCTTCTGATGTAATTTCATATATTTGTTTCTTTAAATTTTCTAATTTTTCTACATATTCATTAATTTGTTCTTTATTTTCAAACCCTTGTAAATAATAATTTTCTCCATCTTTATTTCCCATATACACAATATAATTTGTTTTTCCACCTATATTTTCACTTTTAATATTTAAATAAATTTTTGATACATCTATATAAAATATATCTGGTCTATCTGAAGAAAAAGCATTCCAAGCTGATTGAAAATGTTGTTTTAAAATATTTTCTCCATCTTCTTTATATAATAAATTTGTTATATTAGAATCTAATAATATTCTATATTCTCCTGTTTTTAAGTTTTCTATATTTTCTTCTATTTTTGTATATATTAATTTTGAATATTGTTCTAATTGATTATAATAATATTTATATTTTGTATTTTTGTATTCATTATTTGAAGGATCTTCATATGGATTAACAATTGTATTATTATTGTTATTATTAACTATATTTTCATTTGTTGCATTTTCATTTATTTGATTAGTATTATTGTATACATTAATATTTTTGTTTTCATTTATATTTGAATTGGTTTTTAATGTAGTATTAATATATATATATATAATAACACCGCAAACTGCTAATATTACAATAAAAATTAAACTTATTAATAATACTATTATTCTTCTTTCTTTTCTTTCGTCCATAAATATCCCCTCATTTTAATATAACTTATTTATATTATACCATGAGTATTAAAACTATTAAATAGTTTTTTATTATTATTTTACTTGTCTTATTTGTTTTAACATCATATCTCCAAATACTCCGATATCCGTTTAGTTGGGTCTGATACTAACACATGTGTTACAGCTCCTATAAACTTATTATTTTGTATAATTGGACTTCCACTCATACCGCTGTATTATTCCTCCTGTTAATTCTAATAATTTACTATCTGTTACTTTTATTTCCATACTTTTATTATTATAATTATTATTTGAATATATTTTTGTTATTTCAATCTCATATTCTTCTACTTTATTATTTTCCAAACTACATAATATTTTTGCTTTTCCTAATTTTATTTCTTCTCTTAAAGCTACATCAATTGCATTAGAATTTTTAATTTGTAAATAATTCTTATTTTGTAAATTTCCATATACTCCAAATGCTGTATTTTTAGAAATTCCTCCTATTGCCTTTTCTCCATTTATTGAGCCTTTTATCTCCCCTGGCTCACCGCTTTATTCCCTTATTAATTGATAAAATATTAGCTTGTACTACTTCTCCTTTTGAAATATTTATTAGTTTTTCTGTATCTATATCTACAATTCCATGCCCTAATGCTGCAAAACTATTTGTACTTTCCTCATAAAATGTTGCTGTACCAACTCCTGCTGCTGCATCTCGTACCCATAAGCCTAATTTATATTCTTCTTTTGCGCTTTTTACAGGTCTTATACTAGTTTCTAATACATCATTATTTCTTACATATTTTATTTTAATACTTTCCCCTTTAGAATTATTTACATTTTCTATTAGTTCTTGTGTTGAAAAAATTTGCTTTTCATTTATATTTATTATCATATCTCCTTCTTGTATTCCCGAATTTTCATATGGTTTAATCTTCTGATTATTTTGACTTTCTATTTCACTCATTCCAACCACTAACACACCATTTGTATATAATTTTAAACCAATAGTATTTCCAAGTGGAATTACTTTTGTTTTAGATATTACATTCACATCTACATTTTTTACTGGAATTGCCCCAAATAAATTTAAACTTAAATTTATTGTTCCTGTTTGGTCACTTTCCTCATTTTCTATATTTGATACTTGTATAGTTTTTTTATTTTCTAAAGTTTGCAAATTTGGATTAGTGCTACTTGTTTGCTTTATATTTATTCCTAATAACATTGTTAAGTTTATTTTCTCTCCATTAAATATGGTTATATCTGTAGGAAATAATGTTATGTTTGATATATATATATACATAACAGCTAATGGGATTAAAATTAATAACATATAAAATATTTTTCTTTTTTTCATTTTTCTTCCTTTTTTAATAATTTCTATATTATTTAGATTTCCCTTTTTTTGTTTTTACATACAAAAAACGATGCAAAATTTTGCATCGTTTTTGATTACATTTTTAATTTGTAAATTTTACTATTTTGGAACTGTTACATTAGTTGTTCCATCAAACCATCCTACATTCACTAATGCATTATATAATTCATTGACAGTAACGTCTTTTCCTTGAACACTTTCTGTTAAATCTACTATACATATATCTCCTCCCCATGCTGCCAAGTGACTCACGTTATTTGTCCTTCCAAAGTTAAGGTCTCTTTCTCCGGTTGGTTTTAGAAATTGTGCAAAATGATTTTCAACATTAACTGGAGGTTCACTTCCTCCTGGAAGTGCATTACCATCAAATTTTGTTAAATCTCCTAAATAAAACCATTCTGAACCTCCATATGCATTACCTACTGCATGTACATAATAATAATGATTTTCTTTCAATGTAATTGGTTGTTTCATAAATTGTGGTACAAGTTCTTGCCTTGTAGTTCTTGTATAACGTTTTGATTGAAATTTTTTATATAGATCACTGAGTACATTATCTCCAAGCATGTCTGGTCCACTAACTATATCCATTCCAGGACACTCCCAACCATAAATGTCATACGAACTATGTCCTTGATTTACATCACTTCCTTGGAATGTTGTATTTTTAACAATATTAGTTACAGCTAATGTTACTGAATCTGCTGGAATTTTAGCTGTTCCTTGTTTCTCTGTTGGATTTCCTGCCTTATCAGTTACCCTTGAATACACTGTATATGTCGTTCCTGCTTTTAAATTTTGGAATGTATACCAATATTTCCATTCACCATTATCTCCTGTAACAGTTATCCACTCTCCATTATCTAATTTTACTTCTACTTTATCTATTCCAGAACCTCCGTTATTATCTGTTGGAGATACTGTACCCGTATTTGTATTTATATAATACTTATATCCATAACAATTAAATGTATAATTATTGGGTGGTGTTTTGTCTATTTTTATTGTATATGTGTTTGATTTTGTATTTCCTGCATTGTCTGTTGTTGTTACTACTACTGTATGTGTTCCTTCTGCTGACAATATTTGTGCTGCACTTGTTGCTGTTCCACCATCTACAGTATATTTAGTTGAGTTATGACCACTATTTGCATCACTACCATTATTTACTGCTATATATACACTTTGGTTTGTCCATGTATCACTTGAATACGTTCCTCCATTACTATCATTTAATTTCATTGTTAATGTTCCTGCTGTTGGATCTGTATTATCTAAATAAAATGCATTTGAATGTGTTATTGTTGTATTTCCTAAAGTATCTTTTGCTAATATCCATAAATACCAGTCTTTTCCTGTTCCGTCTGATTTTTTAATTGTATCTTCATTATTGAATACTGAACTAAATGTATTTGCTGCTGGTTCAGTCGTGCTTTGTGTCCATTGATATTTAAGTGTATCTACATTTACTCCTATACCACTATCTAATACTGTTACTTTTGTAGATTGGCTCTTTTTCCATGTTGTGCTTCCATTTGTATCAAATGTAACTGTTGGTCCTGTATCATCAAATTTAAATACTTTTGAATTAACTATTGAAACATTTCCTACTGTATCTTCAGCATAAATCCATAAATACCAATCTGCTGTATGATATAAATTATTATGTTTTGAATTATCTCCATTATTAAAGTCCCAACCAACTTTTTCTTCACTAAATTCGCTTAATTGTGTTAATTTAGTTGTTCCTTCCATCCAACGTCCTTTTAATACTTTTAATGGTGATGCATCTGTAACATCTATTTTTGTTGAAACCTTGTTACTATATGTAGAATTTCCATCTGGTGTAAATTTTACTTTTGGTGCTGTTCTATCTATTCTTACATTAGTAGATATTACATCAGATTCACTTCCTGCGTTATTTACTGCTTTATAGTATATTGTTTTATTCATTTCCGTTGTCCATGTTTGATTTGCTGTATATGAACCTGAATTTAGTATCTTCCATGTTATTCCATCATCTTCACTATACTGAATATTTTTTATTCCAGTTTTATCATATTCTACATTAAGACTTATTACTACATCATCTTTTGTCCAATTTCCTCCACTTGAATTTACTAATGCAATTTTTGGCTTTGCTGTGTATTTTTTAATCCATGTTTCTGATAATTCTGATGTATTTCCTGCCATATCTACTGCTTGAAAATATACTGGTCCATTATATTCTTCTGGAAATGGTATTGTTGTATTATTTGATATACGTGTCCATGTACTATCTGTTATTTTCTTATATTGATAATAATTTATACCACTTTTTCCAAGTACTCCATCTAATGTATCTGTTGAAAGTAATGCTAATGGTATATCATAATTTATCCATTTTACATTATTTTCTGTTGCCGGATTTGTCTTATCTATTACACTTGGATTTGTAATTACTGGTGCTGTAGGATTTTCTTTATCTATATTTCCTACTGTATAATCTGCTTGTCTTATTGTTTCATAATCGTTATATCCTAGTACATTTGCAAGTCTTGCAGATACTGTTGTATTTTTTTGTATTGTTATTGGTCCTGAATATGTTTGCCAATTTCCAGATCCTATTTTATATTGCTGTTGATAATTATTATCACCTGGATATGTTACTGTTACTAGTACATTTTTATTTGTCCATTCTGTTGTATTTGCCTCAATTAGTATTCCTTCTATAGTTTTTGCTATTACTTGTTTAGAGGTTATTGTTTCATTTCCTGCTAAATCAACTGCTTTCATTTTTAAATAGTACTGCGTGTTTTCTTTTAAATCTACTGCTTCATATGTACCCACTACACTTAAGTTTGTCCACGTTTTTCCATTGTCTACACTAAATTGATATCCTTTTATTTGTGCAATATTTTCTTCTGCTCCAACTGATGCCTTATCTAATGTCCATCCATACATTGTAATAGAATTTATTTTTGAAATATAATTTAGTTCAAATTCATCTGGATTTTCATTATCTACATTTCTTATATTATATGTTGTTGTTTCTGATGCATTTAATCCATCAAAATATCTTGCATATATTGTTTCATTTTTAAGAACTGCTATTTCTTGAACTTTATTTGCTGTTATCCAATCTCCATTGTCTATTTTATATTGATATCTATTATTATTTACAAATGCTACATCTCCATATGTAATATTAACTGTAATTGGTCCTGCTCTTACACCATTTTGTATTCCTGTTTTCAAAGTATTTCTTGGTGTTGTTACATCTGTTTGGAATTGTATTTTTTCTACTTTTGGAACAACTACTGTTAATTCATGTTTTCTCCATTTTTCTGTATTATCGTATAAGTATATATGTGTATTATATTCTCCATCTTCATTATTATGGTCTGTTATATTTACTCTAAAATGCCATGTGTTATTTGCTTGTTTTGTTCCTGTTACTGCATTGTTTGTTTCCCAATTTTCTACTAAATCATCTTTTCCTCCACTTGTTGTCCATGTTGGGAATTGTACTCTATTTATTCCTATTGGGTCTGTAACATTATATACATATACATCATATCCTGTTGAAGTTAGATTTTTTACTTCAATTTTTTCATATTCTGGTCCTTCTGAATTTCTCTTAACTATTATTGTTTCTGATTCTTCTCCATCATTTCCAGCTTCATCTACAGCTCTTATTTTTATATTTTTATACACATCTTTTATTATTTTTATCTTATTTATTGGTTGCAATGTTTTATCAACTTCAAACCAGTCTGTATTTGAATCTATATCATACCATGTATTTCCATTGTCTATAGAATATTGATATAATTTTATTTTTCCATTTGATGGGGCTTCTCCTTTTGATAACCTATCTATAGCATTAAATTCTATTTCAATATCATTTTCTGTCCAAGTATCTACTGTATATCCATTTGTATTTATAGTTGGTTTATCTGGCCCTATATTATCAACATTATTTATTGTAAATGGTCCATATATTTTTTCATTTTGTGCTCCATCATAATATCTTGCATATAT
This sequence comes from uncultured Lachnospiraceae bacterium, assembly GCA_964455975.1. Taxonomy (GTDB): domain Bacteria; phylum Bacillota; class Clostridia; order TANB77; family CAG-508; genus JAETTH01. Next base: position 8,985 of record CAYVYP010000035.1, on the reverse strand, counting down.
TAATTGATTTTCATAAATATATATTGTTTGTTGCTCTTGTGCATTTTTCCAATTACTTGTTCCATCTACACTATATTGATATATATATCCGCTATATACTCCATATTTTATACTAACTTCTATTGGTCCTGCTTGAACTCCATGTTTTGCCATTGTTCTTTGTGTATTTCTTGGTGTTGTTGGTGTTGCACTTATTTGTATTTGTCCTGGTGTAATTGTTAAAGTTTGTGCATCTATCCATAATGTGTTTGATTCATTTCCTGCTATATCTATTGCTTTTGCGAATATTCTATATATTGTACCTGCTTTAAGATTCTTAAATGTATATTTTCCTTCTGAAGATATATCTGATGTCCATGTTTTTCCATTATCTATACTAAATTTATATCCGCTAAGTGCTTTATCATCTTCACCTTCTACCATAACTGTTATTTCATTTGTTGACTTAACTACTGTAGGATTACTTGTTCCTGCTTCTTTATTATCTACATCTATTGATTTAAGTATTGGTGCTGTTTTATCTATATTAGTTACATCATGACTAGTTTTATCATTATCATCTTCAACTGGTTTTGCAATTATTGTAGTATTCTCATCTATTTCAATTACTATTTCACTTTTATCTGCAGGTTTCCATGTATTTTCACCATCTGTACTATATTCATAATCTTTTCCATCATCAGGGAATTTAATTATTATTTCTACTTTACCATTTGTTGGTCTTGATGTTGATTGTGTTATATCTGCTACTGAACTACTTGGATTTAAATCTGTATAATTTGTTACTGCTGTTGCTTTATATAAATTATATCTTTCTCTAGCTAATGCTAAATAATATTCTGTTTTTATTGTTGTTAATTCTGGTTTTGCTTTAGTATTAGTTAATACTTCTTCTTTTGTTGATACGTTTTTTGTTGAAATAATACAATCATAACATGCTGTTTGTGTATGACCATAATAATATCTAGTTGTTTTATCTGTTTTTGTTAATGTTTGTTTTCTAAATAACAAGTTTGTATATGCTTTTATAGAATCTTTATTTTTAACACTTTCTTTTAATGTATTACATTCTATTTTATGATAAACTCCTGTTGTTTTATCTATAAAATAAAATAAATCTGAATTTATTGTTTCTTTATTAACATCATTTGAAATAATAGAATAACCATTATACATTTTTGTTTTTATTGGTAACCCTTGCATAAAAGATATTACACATACATTATCTAATACTTTTTCCCAATCTGTTTCGCTAAGTATTGGCATTCTAAAATCATATGTAGAACCTAGTACTTCTGAATTATTATTATAATTTGCAATTGCTACATTTAAATTACTTTGTATTGAATTTCTTATAACTGCTCTTCTATGTTCATTAAATGCTGAATCTTTACTTTCTGGGTCGTTTTTTTCTAAATTAAATATTTGTGCATTTCCAATTGTATTTAATTCTGTTTTACTTCTATCATCTAAAGTAGATGTATCTATATTTTTTACAGTTATTGTACTTAAATTTTTATTTACCCAAGTACTAAATTCATATGCTTCTTTAAAATATGCTATTGCACTAGCATCTTGTTTTTCTTCTACTATGCTATTAACCCATATTTTTTGACTTTTACTATTTTTAAAATATTTTCCTTTTTCTTTGTCCCAATATAATTTTTCTCCGGTTGCCACTGTTTGATTACTTTTATCTATATAATTATAAATATATGTATATTCTTTAGGTGTTGTTTCCTCTTCCATAAGAAGTGTTTCTGTAAGCGTTTCTGTAGTAATTTCTGCACCTTTATATATAATTTTTTCACCAGTTTTTAATATAGCTTTTCCTTCTGAATTTATATCTAAACCACTAGTTATATCATTTAAATTTATTAAATATCCAGATTTGCTTATATATTGCTCTTTTCCTATTTCTTTATTAATTGTTCCATATACTGCTATATAATTATCTAATGTATAATTTATAGTTATATCTAAATCATTGTTTTTATATCTTGCTGAATAATATATATATGGTTTTAATCCGTGACTCTACTATTCCACTTTCCGTATTTTTATATGGTGAATAAATATAATAACCATCATATAAAGTATATACTAATGCTGGGATATATGTTTTTAAAGCATTTTGATTATATCCACTTACTCCTAAATTAGTCGCTAACGAATTAAAAAAGCTATTAACAGATGCCTCAATATCAACTATTTTAGAATCACTTACTGTTGAATAGCTATTATTTAAAGTATTTAATTGAAAAGCTTTTATTGCATCATAAGTAGAGTTAGCAAGCTTAGCATCATAATCTGCTTGTAACACTATTGCATCAATATTTGTTTGAACATATACTGATAGCACAATTGATATCGGAATCATTATTATTGCAAATATTACTGCTAAACTTTGTAACTTCATTTTCGTACCTTTCTAAAATAGGGTAGAATTATTTTATCTATTTTTAATAGAAAAATATTATCTACCCCTTTTTTAATATATTTTAATTATTTACCATTTACCTGTACCATGCCTGCATATGATGCAGCAACTTGATATGTATCATTACCTGCTATTTGGTAGAAAAAATTTCTTAATAATTGAGATATTGTTGTATTAGTATTTTTTACAGATGTGGAAAATAAATCTCCTTCTTTAAGTTTATATGTTTTTCCTGTTCCATCTTCTGGTGCAATTACATCTAATATTTGAGATGTATACACATTATAATAAACATTTTCTCCTATTTTTGTTGATTCAACTTGTGTTGTTTTCTTTCCTGGATTTTCATCAAGTACTTGAATTTGCATTTCTACATCATAAGAATTTCCTGTTGCTGATATTGTTTCTACAAATTTTTCATAATCACTTGCTGTTAATTTTCCAGTAGCTCTGATATTATCTACAAATTCTGCAGTTGCAGTTTGAACAGCTAATTGTGAAACATCATCTGTTCTTTCTGAAACAGCCATTAAAGGAAATACAAACATTAATATAGCTGCTATAAATATTGCAAAAATTGTAATTAAACTATCTCCCATTTTATTACCCCCTGTATACAACAATTTCTATTGTTGTAAAGTATATGTTATTATTCTTTTCTTTTTTTGCTTTTGTAGCTGTATTAATTCTCCATCGACATAAATATATGCTCCTGTTGCTGTAGTAGCATCATAATCAATTACTGGTTGACCATTTTCATATAAAATGTTTCCATCTTTATCTGTTTTATATATAATGCTTGATGTTGCATATGCACCTATTGTTTCTGTAAATTTAGCATCTTTATATTTGTTTAAAAGTCCATCATATGTTATTCTTGTATTATTAAATTTGATTGTTCCACCATTTATAAATGCGTCTAAATTTTTCTTTATATCTGTTTGTCCTAATCCTCCACCTGTCCATGGTTCTTTTCTTGAGGTTTCTTCTGTTAAATCAAATGAAGATATTTTACTTAAATTTGCTGTATCATCTTTTGATTTTCCATATTTTTTAAAGTCATATCCAGTTCCCCATGAATTAGTTCTAGTTGTTGAAGTGTATAAATCTAAAAATGTATTTTTATTTTTAAATACTACTGTATAATCTTCTTTATAATATCTATATAATGTTAGTATTACAGAATCTAATCCAACAGTTCTTTCTTTACTGGCATCTTCTGAGTCTATGTAATCTTCAAAATTTGAATTATCCTTACTATACAATACTGCCTCTGATGTGGCTCTTGCTTGTGAAAATGTAAACATACTAATTGTTAAAGCTCCAACAAAGAACAATACTGCAAAGGCCATTTTTAAAGCTTCTACAGCATTTTCCATAATACTTCATTCCTTTATATTTTTTTATTTATTTTGCACTACTCCAACTTCACATACTAATCCTGTTTTTGAATCATATGATATAGTAACAGTATATGTTTTTCCTGTTAATATTTTATTTTTTATAGCTGTTATTGTTGCTGGCGCAATTAGTGCTGATGGTGAATTTGTACCTGTTGCTGCTGTTTCTACTAAATTTACTTGTTTTGAATAATCTTCTAAATTAGAATTGTTGTGAGTGATTATGTCATTACATAAAGTTTTTACAGTAGCACCACTTTTATTTGCTCCCTCGTATTTTGTAAATTTTCCATTAAATGATTGTATTTGAAACTCATCTAACCCTGTTTGTTTTGATGCATTGTCTGCCATATTAAATACAGCCATACCTAATCCTATAATTGCTATTGCTAATAATATAGCTCCTGCTATAATTAATGCTTTTGATGCGTTCTCCATAAAAAAATTTCCTCCTTAAATTTAACTTTTGTTTCTTATATAATTTAGGTTTAGCCCTAATATTATTCCTATTTATTTTTTATACTTGCTCAAATTTTATATAACTTATTTTTTGAGTTTTTTCATGGTAATTTATTTGTATTGATTTAAATTTTATTCCACTATAATTTGCCACAAAATTTTCTGTTTCATTATTGAAAATTGTTTCCATTGAAATTATTTTTTCTAATTCTTTAAATTTTACTTCAATTCTAATAGAATTTTCTTCATTGTCTACATATTTCCAATCTTGCAATTTTATTCCATTTCTTCTGTTTGAATCTATTGCTTTATTAATTAATGTTGCTACTTGCGCGCCTGTTATTTCTTTATTTATGTATGCTTCATATTCTCTGTTTTCATTTTCCTTTAATCTAATATTTTCATTATATTTAAATACAGAAAAACTAACCGTTGAAATAACAATTAATACTATAATAATTAATATAAAAACAATTTTTTTCATATTTCTACATCCTACTTAAAATTATACCATTTTAATTTATTTAATGCAATGTTTTTTATTACATTTTTTTACTTTTTTTACTTTTTAGCTATTAATGTTAAAAGTAATACTATCTACTCTTTTTGTATTTTCATTTATGTTTACATTTGTACATGTAAAATATTGTACTTCTAATGTTTTTACTTTTGTTTTTGAATCTTCCACTTCATATGTAGAATACTTATTTATATAATCTGCAAATTTATCTGATTTAATAGGATTTGTTACATTTCCTCCATTTGTTATTCCACTTATAATAACATTTATAAAATAAGAATTTGCTTTTTCAATATTAGAATCTGCGTAAAAACCATAATTTGTATTATTTTCAATTGCTAAATTTGCAACAGATATAATATCATGTATTGTTATGTCTTTTTTACCATTATACTTAGTAAATTGACTATTAAATTGTGCCATTTGAGTATTTATTCTATCTTGTTCTACATTTTTTGAATATTCTCCAAATGTACTAAATAAGTATGTTGCCACACCTATTATCATCATTCCCAAAAGTACACTTGCTGCCATTATTAAAGCTTTTGATGCATTTTCCATATTTTTCTCCTAATTAACTATTTTGACTAGAAAGGTCTAGTTGTTCAAAAGTCATACTTTTTATTCTTCCAGTATCTTTATTTAGTTCTGTTGCTGTACATTTAAACATCTTTCTTTTAAAGTCTGTATATGGATGATAATATTGTGTTGTAGTTTCACTATTTGCTGTATTTAGTATCTTTTGAAGGTCTGCTAAATTGTTATATATCGTATTTTTCTTTCCAAAAAAGTCATCATCCATAGTTAATGTTACTTTTATTTCTATTTTATAATTATCTCCTTCGCCAAGTTCTTCATACTTTCTATTATTATTAAGCATTTTATTTACCAATGAAATTATATCACTTCCATATAAGTCTTTTCTATTATAACTTTCATATTCATTATTAAATGCTACAATTTGTTCTTGTCTTTTGTTTTCTTTTTCTTGAGTTGGTGCTGCTGATAATTGATTATACGTTAAAAATGCTGCTGATATTATCATTATAGATATTAAAACTCCTCCTGCTATTGTTAAGGCTTTTGCTGCATTTTCCATACTAAATTTTCACCTCTTTATCTATTTTAATGCATTATTAGTCATTGAAGACATTGAAGTTGACATAGTTGTTAATCCTATAAATATTAATGGAACTATTAAATATCCTACAAAAAGTAATACCATTGGAGTAAAACCAATTGCCTTTCCTATCATTCCTTTTTTAGATATTAATCTTTCATTAGATTCTTTTCTTTTTTCTTGGTAATAATCTCTTTCTGTATCTAGTTCATCAAAAGCTTCTGTTATTGGAATTTTTTCTACTGCTGCTTGAAGACTTTCAACTATACGTATAAATTGTACAAAAGATACGTCCTCTTTTAATTCTTGCAATGCTTCCCATGCTCCACTTTCATAATTGTTTACGCATTTGCTTATTGGCTCTTTAAATATGTTTGAATATCTTTCTAACCATTCTAAAATAATTTCAACATTTACTCTTTCTATTTTCATTAACATTAAAATTATTGTTTGGAATTGCATTACTTCATTTTCCATTTCTAGCTGTCTCATTTTAGTTTGGAAACGAAGTAATAGTACTGGTGACATATATCCTATAACTCCAATTACCATTGCAATTATCAATTCAAACCATTGAAAATATTCACTGTTTATATATTGTATTTTTTGAAGAACTCTTTTGGCTGCAACTGTAATTTCTTTTTCTGTACTATCTGCATATTCATTTGAATATTTCATTACTAATTCAACATCTTCTTGAGTTACATCTGTTTTTCCTTTAAATTTATCTATAAAATAATTGTCCTGCTCAGTTAAATTTGTAGCCTTTTTATAAGCCTTATCAGACATCTGTCCTACAATATTATAATCTGTTGTTGGCTCTGTATATATATAATTTTTTGATATTGCATGAAATTGAAAAAATAATACAGTTGATACTAAAAATGCAATAATTGCTATTGTAATTCTATTTACATATAACCATTCCATTTTTAATTTTGTAGCTGAATCTTTAATCAAATTCTTCAATTTTCTATAATCTTTTGTTCCCTGTTTTGGTAAAAATAAATCTATTATTTTTTTACCTAATTTTGTTTTATAAATTTTTGCTTGCCATGGATTTTCTGTGTTTTTAGTATTCATTGCTGTTGAACCATTATCTTTTAATTTTCTTGTTAATAAATAACACACAAATGTGCACAATAAAATTAAAACTTGTACTATCATTCCACTTTTTCCATTATAAAAACTTTCAGTAAAACTAAAATTTGATATTGCCCAGTTTTTTAATGGTTCTAAGCAAAGCATTGGAACTATTGCTATTACTGATAAACTTTGGAAAACATAATCTAATTTATCTCTTTTTAATATTTCAAGTTGCATTTCTTGAGTAATATTATTTAAATTTTTTAAATATAAAGATGAACCTTCTACTTTTCTATCTCCAAATTCTTTTGTTAAATATGATACTCCTGCAAATTCTTTTAAATAGCTATTTGGAGCAACATCATAATATTTTTCAAGTTCTGATTCTGGATCATCTGATATTAAGATTTCATATATTTTTTCTGCTTGACGGCTCATTTCTGGTTCATCATCATCTTGGGCTACCTGATAAATAGCCTCTTCAACCATATTAAACTCATGATATGCATGTCTTATTTCTGCGAAAAAATCTATTTGTTGTTTTAATAATTTATTATCTATTTTATCTACTTTTCCATCTATAATAGTATCTACCATAAATAATTCAAAAATTAAAAGTATTGCCATTAATAATGTGTTCTGACTTGTTAATATTATTATAAGTATAGTTATTGGTATTACTATTAAAAGTGTTGCTGTTAATATTTTTGATGCTTGAGATCTTGTTAAATACTCATCATCTATATTTATTATTGCTAATCTTCTTCTTAATTTTAGCAAATACCTTTTTAAGAATGGTGTTTTAAGATAAATAACATATAACTTTTGATATGTAACTTCTAAAGAAAAAGAGTTTCCTTTAGTACCTTTTCTTAATTGTCTAATACTTTTTACATCTGATTTATTCATTCTTTTTGATAACATAAAATATGCAATTAATATAATTAAAAATAATCCACCTGTACCCATCATAAGATACATTAATACATTACTGTCCATTTATCTTAAACTACACCTCCTTTACATTATTTTATCTTTGGTTTTCTTCCTCTTTTTTTAGGTTCAGTATTATTAATAACAGAAACAGTTTCTAATACTTTACTTGAAGCTTTAGTTCCCCAGTTTCTTTCTAAAAATTTATCAAATAATTCTGCATCTGTATCATCCATATTATTTCTCATTTCTCTTGTGTTTTGATCTGAAATTTTATTTGTTAATACATATCCACCGTCTACATATTCCATAACATTTACATATTTATATAGTTCTTTATTTGTGCTTTTTGTAAAGTAATATGTAGCATTATCCATAAATTTATCTATTTTGCCTTCTAATGTTTTTTCTTTTCTATGGTCAAAAGTATATTCATTTTTATCTTCTAATGGAATACATTCTGTTACTCTTTCTATATATCTGTTTCCTCTAAAGTCTTTTACTAAATGTATATCAAAGTTAAGTACTCCAATAACTTGTTCTTCTGCTGTTTTTTCATCATTAAACATTCCTAATTTTAATAATGAGTTTCTTAACGCTTGTACTAAATTAGGAAAAGTTTTAGCATGGTGAGTAAATAATGTAAATTTACTTGCCACCTGTGCTGCTTGAATCATCCATGCAGCAACTGGATCTGTTGCAACTTCTCCGGATAATATTTACAGAACCATCGGTTTTTTTCTGAACGTCTAATCCCATTTGTCCAGAAATTGTATCTGTTTCACGGAAAGATAAAATATTTCTTGTTGGATATATTTTTCTTAGGTGAAGCTCAAATGCAGTTTCTTGAACTCTTATATTCATAGTATCATATATATTTTCTATCATTCCCATAAGCATTGTTGTTTTACCACAACCTTGCTCACCAGTAAGTGATATTACTCTTGCACCTTTAACTAAATATTTTAAAAGTTCAATTGCATCATCTTTTCCTGGTACACGTATCAATTGCTCTAAAGTAGCTCTT
>CAYVYP010000034.1:0-16492 GCA_964455975.1 uncultured Lachnospiraceae bacterium | reverse complement strand
CTCCAAAAAACTCCAGTTATATATAACTGGAGTTTTTATTCAAATGCTTGTTTTATGTGATTAATTTTATAAATTTTATTTAGAATATATACTTCTATTACATCAAATCTTATATAAAAATTTTCTATATGATTTTTATATAAAAAATATGTTGCAACTTTTTTTATATGTCTTTGTTTTGTTTTATCTACGGCTTCTTTTGGCATTCCATACATTTTATTACTTCTTGTTTTTATTTCAAAAAACACTAATTCTTTTTCTTTTAAATTTTCATCTATTGCAATAATATCTATTTCTCCAAAATTACATCTAAAATTAGTTTGTATTATTTTATATCCTTTATTTATCAAATATATCCTTGCATATTCCTCTCCATAATTTCCTATTATGTGTCTTTCGTACATTTTTTTCCTTTCCTATTTATCTTTTCTTTTATACAAATGTAATAATTACCTGGCATTCTTTTTATTAATCCTTCAACTTCTAATGCAAATAGAATTGAACTTAATTTAGAAATATCAATTTTACTTTTTCTTGATAATTCATTTATATTTAATTTTTCTTGTTCTATTATTTTATATATAAATAAATGCTCTTTATTAAATTTTCTTTTAATAATATCATATGTTTCATTTATCATCTTTTCTATAGGAGAGATTGCTGATTCTTTTATTTCAATTTTTTTGTATGATAAAAAATTGAATTCCTCTATTATATCTTGCACATTTGTTACTAATTTTGCTCCCTCTTGTATCAATTTATTAGTTCCTATACCATTTATCTCTTCTATATTATGTGGAATACAAAAAACTTTTTTACCTTGCAGTCTTGCTATTTTTGCAGTCACACTTGTTCCACTTCTATGTTGTGCTTCTATTACTAAAACTCCTATAGATAATCCACTAACAATTCTATTTCTTCTTAAAAAATATTCTGATTTTGCTATAACATCTGGCGCATATTCGCTAACTATTGTTCCTCCTGTTTTCAATATATTTTTATACAGACCCACATTTTCTTCTGGAAAAATGTTATTAAATCCACAGCCTAATACTGCAATTGTTTTTTCATTTACAGATACTGTCCCTTCATGTGCTGCTGTATCAATTCCAATTGCCAATCCACTTGTTATTACTAAATTTTGCATACTTAATTCTTGTGCAAAATTATATGCAATATTTCTTCCATTTTCTGTGCAATTTCTAGAACCAATAATAGCAATAGAATCTTTATTTAAGTTTTCAATATTTCCTTCTACATATAAATTTATAGGAGGATCTTGTATTCTTTTTAATAGATATGGATAATCACTATCTTCTATATTAATTATTTTCATTTAATTTCCCCAATATTTCTTATCTAAACTTCTATATCCTATTGCTTCTATTATATGTTTATCTAATATATTCTCTTCTTGTTCTAAATCTGCAATAGTTCTTGCAACTTTTAAAATTCTTCCATATGCTCTAGCACTTAATCCTAATTTATCAAAAGCTATTTTTAAAATATCCTTACTTTTTTTATCTAATTTACAATATTTCTCTATTAATTTAGGTGTTAGTTCAGAATTAGAAAATATACCATATTCTTTATATCTTTCTACTTGAATTTTTCTTGCTATATTCACTCTATTCTTTATTTTTTCTGATGTTTCTTGCTTTATATTTTCTTCTCCAAATTTTTCATATTTAACAGAAGCAACCTCTATATGTAAGTCTATTCTATCTAAAAATGGACCACTTATTTTTCCCATATACCTGTTTATAGTTTCTTTACTACATGTACATTCTTTATCACTTAAATAATATCCACATGGGCAAGGGTTCATACTTGCTATTAGTACAAAATTACATGGATATGTATATGTTGCATTTATCCTTGATATTGTTACTGTTTTATCTTCTAATGGTCCTCGTAATACCTCTAATGTATTTTTATTAAATTCTGTAAGTTCATCCAAAAATAAAACTCCATAATGTGCAAGACTGACTTCTCCTGGTTTTGGATTTTGACCCCCTCCTATTAAAGAAATTCCTGATATTGTATGATGTGGACTTCTAAATGGTCTTGTAGAAATAATACTAGAATTTTTAGGTATATTTTTTGATATACTATGAATTTTAGTTATCTCTAAAGCCTCTTCAACTGTTAAATCTGGTAATATAGTTGGTAATCTTCTTGCAAGCATAGTTTTACCGTGAGCCGTGGACTACCTATTAATAAACAATTATGCCCGACCAGCAGCTGCTATTTCTAGTGCTCGTTTAGCATTTTCTTGTCCTTTTACTTCTGAAAAATCTAAATTATATTTATTACAATTATTTAAAATTTCATTTATATCTTCCTTTTCTTCTTGTATTATTATTTCTTCATTTAGATATTTAATTACTTCATCTAAATTATTCACAGGAATTACTTTTAAATCTTTTACAATTGCAGCCTCTTTAGAGTTTTCTTTTGGAAGAATAACTTGCTTAATACCTAAATTTACTGCTTCTATGCACATTGGAAGCACACCATTTACTCTATTTAATTTTCCATCTAATGAAAGTTCTCCTATAAAAATTGTGTGTTCTAATATATCTTTTACTTTTTTATTATATATTGCTCCTATTGCATTTAAAATACCAACAGCAATTGGCAAATCAAAAATAGAACCTTCTTTTTTTGTATCTGCTGGTGCTAAATTTACAATTATTCTTCTGCTTTGTAATTCTATCCCAGAATTTTTTATTGCTGTTTTTACACGTTCTTTAGACTCCTTAACACTAGTATCTGGAAGTCCGAACTGCTTCCCAATATGGTAGTCCAGAGGAAACATCTACTTGTACAGAAATTAGATACCCTAAAACACCATGTAAACCCATACTTTTAATGATAGATAACATTTTTGCTCCTTTATTTAATTAATTTTAATTTGGAAATTTTTTAAGATCTAAAATTTTTTTGAATTAAATTATATTTATATAATATCACATGCTGTAAATATATGTCAACATTTTTTACATTTTTTGTAAATTATTGATTGTTGAACAAAAAAGAAGTAGAGACGGTGATCTCTACTCCTTTTTTTGTGTAAAATACACAAATTAAAAAATACATAAAAGTTTTTATAATCTATATATACTATATTTTTTAAAATTTGTCAATACTTTTTACCATATATTTACAGTAATTTTTTTATAATTTTTAAATAATTCAAAATAATAATTAAATATATCCTTTTTTTCTATCTTTTCCTTATTATATATATTTAACTTTAGTATAGTCTCATTAGTACTACTTAAAGTTAATTCTCCTATTTTACTATTTTCTTGTAATGGTGCCTCAAAACTATTATTATAATCTATATTTATTTCTAATTCATCTATATAATTTTTATTTATAGGTATTAAATAATTTTGTATTTCTTCTAAATTAGCTTCTATATTTTTATCACCTTTATTAACCATTACATTTTTTAGTTCTTCTGTTTTCCACCTTTCAAACTCTTTTTCTATCTTTTCTTTAACATTTACTACTTCATAATTATTCATTGCATAATTAATTATTTTTATACTGTCTTGTGTCCTATATTTTTTAGTGTCTGCACCTAAAACTATACTTATTATATCTAAATTGTTTTGCTTACATGCTGTTACTAAACATCTTCCTGCACCATTTGTAAAACCTGTTTTTACTCCATATACTCCATCTAAATATCCTAAAAGCTCATTTGTATTACTTAAATTTTTAGGATATCCATTTATATCTATTGTAATATTTTTTGTTTTTACATAATTTGCAAAAATTTTGTTTTTTAAAGCGTAATTAGTTAAAACTGCAAGTTCATATGCTGTTGTGTAATGTTCTTCATTGTCTAATCCATGCGGAGTTACAAAATTTGTGGTTTTTAACCCTAATTGCTTTGCTTTATTATTCATAATTATACTAAATTTTTCTATACTTCCACCCACATGTTCAGCTAAAGCTACTGCACTGTCATTTCCTGAAACTAGCATAAGTCCATATAATAAATTTTTTACACTAACTTTATCATTAGTTTTTAAGCCTAATCTTGATCCACCTGTTCCTGCTGCTTTTTTAGAAATAGTAACAATATCATCTAAATTACCATTTTCTATTACACAAATAGCTGTCATTATTTTAGTAGTAGATGCCATTTTTCTTTTTTCATTAATATTTTTACCATATAATATAATGTTAGAATTTCTATCTAATACAATAGCTGCTCTTGAATTTATTTTTGGCTCTTCTGTAATTTTAGTATTTGTTTCTATTATATTTTCTATATTTGTTTCTTCTTCATTTATGTCATCTGCTAAAACGTATGCATTAGAAAAGATTATTGCAAAAATTAATATTATTATGTATATATTAAAAATTTTAATTTTATTTTTTTTCATAAAAAAACCTCACCTTTTAAATTATATTTTTAAAAGTGAGGTTTATTACTTATTTATTGATTTTATATATTTTTAGTTGGAGCTCCATATTGTGCTTCTAGATCTTTTTCTACTTCTTATCTTTCTTCAATTTTTTTACCATCTTATCAAAATCAGATAAATACTTTTTATCTTGTATCACTCTATATTTATCATATTCTACTTCTGCTCTTTCTTTTGCTTGTTTATGTGAAATGTTTCCCTTATTGTCTAAAACCTTTTTATCTAATAACCTTAAAGACGTAATTACTTGTTTATCCCAATCTGCCATCTTCATAGGAATCATTTCTTCTGCTTTACTTTCGGCTATATCTAAGAATACGTTAACTAAATTATTTAATTTTTTTAGTTCGCTTTCATCTAAATAATTTTTAGCAATTACAACATCAGATTTTAAAATAATTCCATTTGGAGAATCTGTCCAATTTGTTAACCCCATATTCTCTTTTTTGCTATCCACTCTGTTATATACTATTTCAGCCGCAGTATTTCCAGTTATAGCATAGTGAAACTTGTTTTGAATACTTTTATAAAAATTTTGACTCGTTTCTGAATTTTTATCATAATCAATACTACATTCTGCAAATATATCTGTAATTTTTTGGTAAAACATTCTTTCACTTGTGCGAATTAATTTAATTCTTTCCAGTAATCTTTTAAAGTATTCTTGATCTCCTTTTTTACCTTTCATAAATCTTTCATCATTTAATGCAAAACCTTGTATCATATAATCTTTAATTATTTTATTTGCCCAAATTCTAAACTGAATCGCTTTTTTAGAGTTGGTTCTAAATCCAATGGAAATTATCATGTCTAAATTATAGTATTTGGTTTGATATTTTTGACCTGTTTTACCCACATGTTCCAAAATGGAACATGTGCTTTTTTCTTCCAATTCTTCTTGTCTATATATATTGTTGATATGTTTGGTTATTGCTGGTCTCTCAACGTCAAATAATTGTGCAATCGTTTCAGTATTTAACCATACATTTTCATCTGAATATAATACTTCTATTTGTACATCTCCATTATCATTTTGATAAAAGATAATTTCATTTTGATTTTTATCTTGAATTTCCATACGACCATCCTTTCGTAAAAACATTATATCACAAAATTTGCGAATACAATCATTTTTCACCCAAAATATCTGTCATTTTTCCAATTTATAATATTATTCTGTATATATTAAAAATTTTTAATTTATTTTTTTCCATAAAAAACCTCACCTTTTAAATTATATTTTTAAAAGTGAGGTTTATTACTTATTTATTGATTTTATATGTCTTTAGTTGGAGCTCCATATTGCTGTTCTAAATCTTCTTCTACTTCTTCAAACCTTTCATCTATTGTTCCTTTTTTTCCGTTTAATAATCGTAAAGTTTCTTCTCTAGTTATTTTATTATTATTAGCAAATATATTTATTAGTTCATTTGGAATTTCTGTACCATCTTTTAATATTGTTACATCATCATGAATTTGACTATCATTATTTGGATTTTCATCTATATCCTTAGTTGTAATTTTTTCATCTGGATGTGCTTCTAATTCTTGCTTTGCTCTATCATATTCATCTGTTATATCTGTATTTTTTGCCCTATTCATAGTTTTTCTAACATCATACTCTACTTTTTGTGTTCCATCCCTATCTGTTTGTAATGGTATAGACATATATTTATTTTCTGTTTTACTTCTTCTTATATAATCTGCTTCTATAATACCATATTGTCCAATTTTTACAGATAGCCCTTGTGTTAAATTTTTACCATCTAATACTAATGCTTTAACTTGCTTTTCTTCTACTTTACTTCCATCTTTATTAATGCTCATTACAGTTTTTCCAGTGTTTATTCCCTGTGTTGGCTTTAATCTATTAAATTCTTGCATATTTCCATCTTTATCTATTCCCATAAATGTAAATGTATCGCCTACACAAGTTACAATTATTTCAGAAAAGTCTTTTGCTTCTGGAAATATATCTTTTAAACTTTCTTTATCAGTTATTTTCTGATTTGGATCTATTTGTCTATATCCTCGTATATCTTCTGGTCTTACTCCTTGTTTTTGAGCTACTTTCTCTCTTTTTTCTTCTTCTTCTGATAATTCATCTTCTTGTTTTTTAGAAGATTTTTCTTCTTGCTTTTTAGGAGTTTTTTCTTTTTCATCTTTTGAAATTTCTTTTTCTAATTCATTTAATGATTCTTTTTCATCAGTAGATAATACTTTATATATTGAATTTATATTTTTATACTTTTGCTTAAATTCTTCTGTTACTTCTATTATTCCATCTTCATTTTCTTTAGCAATTAGCATATTATCTGCATATATTTCATATTCTTGTTTTTCATCTTTTTGTTTTAAAACTACATATAAAAATTTTTCTTCTGGCTTTTTTTCTTCTTCTTTTGGCTCTAATATAATTTTACCATTATATATAATATCATTAATTTTAATAATTTCTGGATTAATGGTTAATTCTAATTCTTCTTTAAATGCCTTCATTTGTTCTAATAAATTTATTTTTTCTTGAATTTCATCTTTTTTAACTTCTTCCATAATTTCCTCCTAATCCACATTAAATGACATTACAAAATTTGTTTCTTCTAGTAGTTTAATGTTAATAGTTTTTTTTGTTATATCAGATGCTACTCCATTACCACTTTTTAATGTTACTGTATATACATATATTCCATTATTTTGCTCTACACTATTTATAGTTGCTATATTATAGTCAAAAAATACTTTTTCAATATATTCTATATATTTTTTTTCTGTATTAAATTTATTTTTCTTAAAGGTTTCATCAAGAACCTTATATGATGCTGAATAATCTTTATTATTTATCATTTTTATAAATTTATCTAAACAACTAACAGCTTTAACATCATCAGAAGCTTCATTATATTTTGTTTTAAATTCATCTGTTTGTATTGTATAATCATCTAATATAATAGTAAATTGCATTGGAGCTATTACTTTAATTGTATATCCATTTTCATAATTATCTTTAAATATTAAATCTGTATTTTCTGTTAATAAAGTTCTACTAGTTTGTGTAATTGCATATAAATCCCATTTTTTTTGCATTTTTTTGACATAATCTTTAAAATTGTTTATATTT
Organism: uncultured Lachnospiraceae bacterium; assembly: GCA_964455975.1. GTDB lineage: Bacteria > Bacillota > Clostridia > TANB77 > CAG-508 > JAETTH01. Next base: position 8,926 of record CAYVYP010000034.1, on the reverse strand, counting down.
TGAAACCTTTTTTCTCTATATTCTTCATCTATTAAGTTATATGCTTTTTCTGGATTAACATATGAAATATCTATAAAATACTCAAAATATTTTTCTATTAAATTTTTTGTATTCATACCAATATTTTCATATTTATTATCATTATTTTCTTCTATAGAAATATCTTTATAATACTTACTATCTATAATATTTTTACTTGCATTTAAATATACACTTTCAGTTATTGGTTCAATTTTATAAATATCTTTATTAGTAATTTTTATAACATAATATAAAGAATTCTCTTTATTATTTACAATTAAATTACCTTTTATAAAAACTACACTTCCACTTTCTAACTCTAAAGTATACATTTCTTCTGAATAATATTTATAATCTTCATTATTTTCAATATATTTATTAATACAATTATCTGCAGAAAAAAATCCTGTATTTACTTCTATTTTTTCTATTTGAGTGGCTGCTGATTTTTGATAATCTACATATTCATTTTGACTATATTCATTTTTTCTATTTATTAAGAAATAAATTAATACAGCTAACACAATAACTATAATTATCATTAATGTAAAAATTAAGAATATAATCTTTTTCATTTTTTCTTTATCCACTTTTTCCTCCATTATTTATATACTCTATATCCATAAGCATAATTTAATGCTCTTTCGTAAAAAGTATTTATACTCATCCAACCATCAGTTTTTCCTGAATAATATGTTATATATGGATCTGCAACTAATACTTGATCTCCAACTATATCTAATATTGTTATAGCATGATGACTATTATTAGAATAATATCCTCCTTGAACTTTCAAAATAACTATATTACCTTTTGCTACTTCATCAAGTACCCCTCTTTTTTCAGATGCTGTCAATTGTGGTGTATGTCCAATATTCCAATTTTGATTTCCTACTGATTTTATTTGATTTCCATTATATACAGTTTTTCCTAATCCACTACTAACAACCTTATATGCATCATTTACACAATCACCAATATGTCCTAATTTTTTTGCATTCATTACTGTAAATGTTCTTCCTTGCTCATCTGTATATTTCCATGTATAATTTCCACCAAGCATATATTGTTCACCTGGCTCACCTGGTGCAAAGTATGTTCCATCATATCCAGATTCATCTCCAATAATTGGGTTTCCATCCTCATCTGTATAAATAAGTGAGATATCTATATCCATTGCTGAATATATTTTTTGCATATGGCCCATAACAGATGATATCCATGATTCTGGTGGACTACAATATTTTTCTCCAATTGTTCTTACTGTATAATTTCCGGCTTTAAAATATGGACTTCCTTCTGCTATTAACTTTCCAAAGTCGGTAATAGCAGCTCCAGAATTTGGATATTTTCTCCATTTAGTTCCATTTTTATCAGTATATGAATTTCCATTATATGTTCCTTGAATGCTATACCAATTATAAGTACTTGAAGAAATTAAATCCCAATTAGTTCCGGCTGAAGATTCTGTTATGGCAACTGCCATAGCAAAAACAGCATTTACATTATATTTTTTTTGCATTTCTATAAATATATCTGCCTGATTTACTAAATTTGTTCTAACTTTTCCATTATAACATTTTTTTATAGCACTAATTAATTTCTCTTTCTCAGTAATAACAATCTTTGATTCACTTTTAGTTGTATCTACGATAATATCTGCTTGAGTTGATAAAGTAATGTTTATATCTTCTTTATATATACTTTGATCTAATTGAGTTACTCCATAATTTTTTCCTGTATATACATAAACTAAATATTTAAATATTTCTTTTTGCTTTTGAGTTCTAGAACCAGATAGCAACTCAAATAACCATTCTGGAGCGCTTTTAAAGCTATCCCCAGGGGCCATCATACCTTTACTTATAGGATGTTCATATTTTACATCCCATGCTGCAATTATTCTTTGTGCCTTTTCATTTAGTTTTTCTTGGTTTATTTCTACTGCTCCTTCTTGCCACTGTGCTGTATTTATGGTTTGTTTTTCCCATAATCTTATATCTTCTGCTGAATATGTATACGTATGAGTTTCTGTTTTTACAGGAGCTTGGCTTATCGCTGCTGAATTTGATGCTCCTACAGTATTTGAAGGAATCTCTATTACTTCTGTTCTTGAAGGTCTAACTGGATTTGCAATTTCAGATGGATATCCAGATACAGCTTTTAGTCCTGGGTTTTGACCTAATGGATATTCTGTTTTTGCTTGTGCTGAATCAAAAACATTTAAATACATCATCCATGTATCAGCTTTTGTAATTTGTATATTAGCTTTTGTTGTATATGTTTTAATTGTCTTTGTTCTTGTTCTTTCATTTTCAGCAACTAAGCCATTATTATTTCCATCTTTATATTCTCTAATATTATATACATAGTTACTTTCTAATATATCTTCAGTTATAGTATCTTGTATGGTTATATCTATTTGTCTATTCCATTCTTCTTCAGTTAACTTATTTCCAGTTGCTGGGTCTTTGCCCATTACTTCTTTCATCAAAAATTGATATACATATTCCGGATTTTGAGTTAATAACGTTAATGAAATTGGAACTTCTATAGGCATTGCATATTTTTCCACTGTTTTTCCATAATTTACAGTTTTATTTCCTATTCCAAAGGTTTCCTCTGTATCTCCTTCTGTACTTGTCCATGTTGCAATATGCATTAATTTATCATTATCATCAATATAGAAAAAATTTTTTATATTAGAATTATAATATTCTTTTGCACTTTTAACATTTTTATATTCTAACCCCATTTGTACTCTAGATTCAAAGTCTGTTTGTTTTATATATTGCATTTGAGTTCTTTCATTAATACCATCTGTTCTATAAACTTTTATAATTCCTTGAGTTCCACCAGCTCCTATTTCTGGGTAATATGTAACAAGTTCAGCTTCTAAAAATGTCTTTAAGTATTTATCTGTTGTTGCATCATTTTCTTTCATGCTCAAATCTTCTAGTGTATATCCCATATCATTTATTATCTGTTTAAGATTTTTTACATCTTCATCTGAAACATCTAAAGAAGTTCTAGCTTCTATTTTAAATCCTTCAAAAAAATTTGAAATAGCATTTTTTAAATTTTGAAGTATAATATTATGAATTAGATAATAACATGCAGAAATTACAACTACAATTCCCAATATAATTGCAACTGGAATTGCAAGTTTTGCAATAATAAATTTAACTGCTTTTTTTGCTAATTTACTTGCTTCATTTTTTGCTTTTTTCCCTATTGAATCCAAAGTTTTATTTTTATTCTCTTCTTGATTTGGATCTTGCTCCTCCATGTTATCACCTCTTTTTTTATATATCTATTTCAATTTTTAATGTATTTTTATAATCATTTACATTTAATACTATATCAGAAAATTTTATTTTTTTTATATTTTTATTATTAGAATATAATTTATCAAATTTAATATCCATTTGTTTTGCTTGATTTACATCAATTTTTAAATTTTCATCATATAATTCTGATAAATATGCTCCATACTCATTCTTATCTTCATCTATTAAACAAATAGTGTCTTGTTTTGCTTGGCTATCAATTAATATTAAATTTTTTGTATTATTTTCTACATTTATTCTATATATTTCATAGCTATAATATAATTGTTTATATTCTATTTTTATATTTATTTCATTTAATGTTTGTTCTTTATTTATATGAATTTTATCAATATATTTATTAATAGCAAGCTTTTTAGTATTTCTATCTGTAACAATCGTATAATAATCCTCTGTAACTTTTTCATCATAACTTCCTGAAGCTAATACATTATTAGTTAATACAATTTTATATGTATATCTATTACCATTTTTTATCCATAAATTTATATTAGCTAATTTTTCTTCTTTAAAAATTTTTTCAAAATAATTATTTTTAAAATTTTCAATTTTATTGTTAAAAACCACTTCTTTGCAATTGCTACTTAAGCACTGATATGCTTCTTCTACTTTTCCATTATTACATAAATTTACAAAATTATTAATTATTTTTTTATTTTCTTCTGTTACGTCACTATTTACAGTTGTTCCACTTATTTGTCCTGTTTCATTATAATATGTATTTGAAGAAGTAGTAGTAGAATTAATTCCACTACTACTATTTTGTTGTACTTGCCCTGTTACACCTTGTTTAGCAAAATTATTTAAAAATTGTATAAGGATTATAAGTATTACAAATATTGCAATACTTATAAAAACAATTACAGTATTTTTATTTACAAATCTTTTTAAATTTCTAAACATATTGTTGTTATCCTTTATTTACTAATTATAATTTAACTTTATTTTTATTTTTTGGGCGGAGTTTTTGACTTTGTTTGAGTTTTTCTTCCTATTGCTCCTGGATTTCCTCCTAGTATTACATTTGTTATATCCATAGCTTTTTGAACTTCTTTATTTCTTGCAGTGTTAGACATGTTTCCACTTAAATATGAATCATATTGTTTTTCTAATCCCACTCTATCTTTTTCATTTCTTAAGTCTTTTCTTGTTATTCCTTCTTTATCAATAAATAATTTCTTTTCAATAATTTCCTCATTACTTACTTTATCAAATCCAAGTTTATTTCTTGCTTTTACTAATTTTTCCATGTCTTTTGATTCTGTTATTCCATAATCTCTCATTTGACTTAAATCATCTATTATATTCTCTGTTTTAGAACCTTCTGAATAATATTTTCTTACATTTTCAGCTTGCTCTATTGCTTCTTTACTATGTTTATAATCATTTCTTGATTGTTCTAATTGTTTTTGTTCTCTCATCTTTCTTGCAGATTCTACTCCATACATTTGATTTCTTGTTTCATCTGCAACCCAATGTCCTGCTTGATTTATCTTTCCTGCACCTTTTCCTACAGTATTTCCTATTAATCTTGCTGCTGTTCCTCCTGCAGAATATCCTGCTGTTCCTGCTCCTAATGCATATGATGCTGCTTTTGATGCATCTCCTGTTGTTAATCCATATGCTAATCCTGCTGCTCCTATTGCTACTGCTGCACCAGCTTTTAAATATCCTCTTCCTAGTGCTTTTGCTCCTCTTCCTAAAGTTCTTGTAAAGTTCTTTGGTGTCCCAAAGTTTTTATATGCTGAATTTTTTATATTTTTCCAACTTCTTCCACCACCATTCCATAATGCTTTTCTAAATGCTTTTCCTCTACTCATCTGTCTTATTGGTGTTTGTGTATTTACACTAGATAAATTTAATTGTTTTTGAGGTTTTTCTTGTTGTTCAATATTATCATCCTGTTTTCTATATTTGTCTAAATTCTCATTTGCATAATCAATAGCTTCTTTATCTCCGGATTCTCCTAATTCATTTCTAGTTGCTTGCCAATTATCTCTATCCGCAATTTCTTCTTGTGTTAAATCATCTCTCCATTCAGGAACTTTATTTTGATCTTGGTTTTGTTCATTTGATTCAGTTTGTTGATCCTCATTACTATCTTGTCCATCATATTCATCTAAACCTTTTCCTTCTCTTGTATTTGCAGAAGCTCCTATTTTTATACTATCGTCTTTTGGTAATTCTTCTTCATTTTTTTGTCTTATCTTATTATCTTTTCCTCCAGAATTTCCACCTTTGTTTCCTGATTTTTTCATGCTATTTATTAATGAGCTTGCTACTGCTCCTCCTGCAAAGCTTCCTAATCCTCCTGTTGTTCCTAATGGTGCTTTATCAAATCCAAACATCTTCTTTAATAATTTTTCTGCTGGTATCATAAATCCTAATACTACTAATGCATATATCATATTGTTAGCTGCAAGTTGCATTGCAGACATTACAAATATGTAATATATAAGTAAGTGAAATGGTTGTAATATTGCATTAAACATATATTCTTTTACCCACATATTAAATGCTTGTGCTTTTCCATCTGATATTTTATCTATTGGGTATGTTAATGCTACAAATGGTGCTATCATTGTTAAAAATGCTACCATTATTACCCTTTTTATATATACTAATGCAAATCTTATTGTGTAAAATACTAGTGCGAAATATATTATCATCCATGACAATTGTTCTGTTAAAGTTTGATCTCCCCAGTCTCCTCTTGCCATAAACCTTGCATAACCTAACATATTTGTTGTAAATTGTCCATCATCTAAACTTACTTCTTTTTCAATATTTCTATCTATAGTTTCTTCATTAGCTGCTTCATTATTAGCTTTTACTTGTTCTTTTGTTGCATTTACATTTACTATTACACTTTGTGCACCCATTTTATCTTTTATTTTAGTTAAATCATCTGACTTTCCTATCAAAGATGTAGTTTCAGTTCCAGATATTAAATTTGTTACTGCATTTGTTATTGTTATAGTAAATGCCATTATATAATGAATTACAAATAATAAACACATTGCTATTACCCAGTCGAAAATCATTTGTTTATATTTACTTTTTTCTGATGCGCTACTTGATATTATTATTCGTATTCCTATATATACAAGTACAGATAATAAACCAACTATGCATAATGTCCTTATTGCTGAATACCAATTAGATATTATACCTCTTAATACTTCTACTGGTGAATCCGGTGTTCCATTACCAGTTCCAGAAATAAAATTTATATCAAATATTTCAAGTTTATTTGAAAATATTTCTTCTGGTGATAATAATACAAATGGTAATTTATCTGTATCTTTTCCCTTTGCTGATAATTCTATTGAATTACCATTTGCTACTTCAAAATACTTATTTGTATTTTTATTAACTAATACATTTGCCTCATTATTTATTAACATATGTTGTGCTGTATCAAATACAACATCTACTATATAAGTTAAAAATCCTGTTATTGGCTTTAATAAAACTCCACCTAAAGTATCTGCTATATTATCAGATGTTTCCTTCACTTCATTTGAATCCGACTCTACTTTTTCATTTACTTTAGAAGTTGTATCTTCCGAAATATCATCTCTAATTTCATCTTGAGTTTTTCCCGATTCTATTCCCTCATTGTATTTATTAACAAAATCCTCATTTAATTCTTTATATAAATTATTAATATTAGATATTTCACTTGGTTCTATATCCCATAAATCTTTTTTCAATAATCCAGAATCATTAAGTTCTTCCTTACTCATTTTGGTCATTGCCATGTATACTATCCATGCTTTTATATATCCATCCATATCTCCTGCATAATCATTTTCATTTGGCTGCCCAATTTTTGTTGCACTATCTAATTCAATATATCTAGTTCTTATTGATACTCCTAAATCTCCAATTCTTCCTGTTTTTTCTAGTGTTGCTTTTATTAATTTATAAGCAGAGTTATAATCTACAACAGCATCTAATTTTTGTTCTTCTGTAGCAAACACACTGAAATTTGGCATTATAAAGTTGAATAATATTAATGCTAATATTACTATTATTATTTTTTTTCGTATTCCGTTTGTTTGTATTTAAATTTTTCATTTACTTATTCCCCTCTATAAATTTTATTTCTTATTCATTTCTACTAATTTATTTAAGTTTGTTTCTACAAATTCAAATTCTTTTCTCGTTGGTGATATCTTTATTATAGCAGTATCTGAGCCAACTTTCAATAGTCCTTCCCCTTTTTGGCAGGTTACTAAAAATCCAGCTTCTCCTTCACTTAATTTAAATACTTCTTTTAAGTATGCTATTTCTGATTTATCTTGTGCTAAAAACAATTTAGTATCTGATGATGTAAGTACTGCTTGTGCTTCTGGTTTCTCATAAAAATCTTGAAATCTTTGTGAAATGATTGCAAGAGATACATTTCTTTTTCTTGCACGTCTTGCCATTGTATTTAAGAAGTCTACAGCTTCTGGGTATGGTAATAACATCCATGCCTCATCAACTAAAACTCTCTTTTTAGAAGCTTTACTTCTATCTTCACTATTTTTCTTAACATATTTTTCCCAAATCCAAGAAAGTAATATTTGTTGTGCTAATGGTCTTGCAAATCTTTCCTCTAATTGAGATATATCTAAGTTAACGAATAATGTTCCATCTAATAAATCAAATGTTGATTGTCCATCAAAATATGCCATTTGACCATCATATTCTCTTATATATTGTTTCATAACTTTAATTAGATAACTATAATGGAATTGGTAATCTTGGTTTTTATTATCTTCTGCTTTTCTTTGTATTCTCTTATACCAAGATCCTATTGTTGGCATTAATTTCTTTTGTTTTCCTAAAACATCTCCTGATGTTGCATTTGCTATGTTAGCTTCAAATAAGCTTACTGGATCATTATTAATTTGTAATGCTGCATATTCTTCTGCTACAGATTCTGCAATTATTTGTTTTGTAAGTTCGTTTACTTCTGTACTTCTTGTACTACCTCTTGCCATTGTTAATAAAGCTTGTGTTACGTCCTCTACTTTATTTTCAACATTTACTACAGATCTACTTTTTCCTGTAATTTCATCTCTTATTACTTCTGATTCTATATCAAATAAGTTTATTACTGTTTTAGATGTTGGACTTAAAACAACATTTACTCCACCTAAACTTTCAGCAACTATACTATACTCACCTTCAGCATCTAATGCTAAACTTTGTATTCCCATTAAAACTGCTGAACGAGATATTAAAGTTTTCATTGTAACTGATTTACCAGCACCAGACTTAGCAAATATAACCATGTTATAGTTTGTAAGTGATGAATGGAAGTTATCAAATAAGATTGGAACTCCAGTTTGTTTATTAAATCCTAAAGGAATACCTGTTGGATGTCCAACTTCTGATGTTGTGAATGGAAATACTGTTCCCATTGAACGTCTATCAAATTGATGCATTTTTTTAACTTTATCTTGCATTAATGGAATATTACTTTTAAATGCTTCTTCTTGAATTCCCCAAGCACTTTTTACTCCAACTAATGATTTTGACATTTCTGATGCTAATAATTT
>CAYVYP010000033.1:0-16725 GCA_964455975.1 uncultured Lachnospiraceae bacterium | reverse complement strand
ACTAAAATCTATTTAATGTTATTATAATTGCTTTTACTTTTTCACTTGACGTTTTAGTTGCAAAATTGTAATTTGGGCTGGCAATTATTGACATAAAGCGAAAAAAATGTAATAATGTATAAGTAAATAAAATAAAAGAGGAATAAAATAATATGGAAATAGAAAAAGCAAAAGTTATAATAGAGGCAATACTTTTTGCATGTGGTAGAGAAGTTAAAATAAATGAACTTATATCTTGTTTAGAACTTTCAGGTGAAGATATTGTAAATATAATAGAAAGTATGAAAGCTGACTATGAAACAAGAGGAATAGAAATAATTAGAATAAATGATGGCTATCAATTAGTGTCTAAAAAAGAGTATTATGAATATATATATCAAATATTTGATAAAAGAAACAAACCAACATTATCTCCAGCAGCACTTGAAACTTTGGCAATTATTGCGTATAACCCAAAAGTTACAAGAGCTGAAATAGAGCAAATCCGTGGAGTTAATTCAGATGGAACAATATATAAATTATTGGAACATGGATTAATAGAAGAAGCGGGAAGATTAGATGCACCAGGTAGGCCAACAATATATAGAACAACATCTGAATTTTTACGAATGTTTGGATATACATCAGAAGATGAGTTGCCAGAACTTCCAAAATATAAAATAGATGAAAATGAACAAATAGTAATAGATGAAATTATAGAGGCTCCATCTCCCACAGAGGGTGAAGAAATAAATAATATAAAAGATGAAGTAGAAGAAAAAAATTAATATATTATTAAAGGAGATTTTAAAATGGCAAATAATGATTTTGTTAAAGAAATAACTAATATAGAGGAAGATTTTGCTAAATGGTATACAGATATAGTTTTGAAAGCAGATTTAGCAGATTATACAGATACAAAAGGATGTATCGCAATAAAACCATATGGATATTCTATATGGGAAAATATTCAAAAGTATACAGATGATAAATTTAAAGAAGTTGGAGTTAAAAATGTATATTTTCCAGTATTAATTCCAGAAAGTTTATTAGAAAAAGAAAAAGATCATGTAGAAGGTTTTGCACCAGAAGTTGCTTGGGTAACTATTGGAGGCGGTCAAGAATTAGATGAAAAATTATGCATAAGACCTACTTCAGAAACAATGTTTTCAACATTATATTCAAAATGGCTTAAATCATGGAGAGATTTACCAATGGTATATAACCAATGGTGTAATGTATTAAGATGGGAAAAAGAGACAAGACCATTTTTACGTTCTAGAGAATTTTTATGGCAAGAAGGTCATACAATTCATGAAACTGAAGAAGAAGCAAAACAAAGAACTCTTAAAATGCTAGATGTATATGCTGATGTAATTGAAAATCTTTTAGCAATTCCAGTGGTTAAAGGGCAAAAAACAAAAAAAGAGCAATTTGCAGGAGCTGAAGCAACATATACAGTTGAAACATTAATGCATGATGGAAGAGCATTACAAGCTGGAACTTCACATTATTTTGGACAAAACTTTACAAAACCTTTTGAAATAAAATTTCAAAATAGAGATGGAAAAGATGAATATGCATATCAAACTTCTTGGGGAATAAGTACAAGACTTATAGGTGCTGTTATAATGGTACATGGCGATAATAGAGGATTAAAGCTTCCTCCAAAAGTTGCTCCAATTCAAGCTGTTATAGTTCCAATTGCAATGCATAAAGAAGGAGTAAAGGAAAAGGCAATAGAACTATATGAAAAGCTAAATAAAAAATTTAGAATGGAAGTAGATTTAAGAGAAAATTGCACACCTGGATTCAAATTTAATGATTGGGAAATGCGAGGAGTACCACTTAGAATAGAACAAGGACCAAGAGATATAGAAAATGGAGAAGTTGTATTAGTAAGAAGAGATAACCAAGAAAAAATAACTGTAAAAGTAAGTGAATTAGAAAATAAATTAGAAGAATTATTAGAACAAATTCAAAAGGATATGTATACAGAATGTAAAAAAAGAAATAGTGAAAGAACAACAATAGCAACATCTTTAGAAGAATTTATAAAAAATATAAATGAAAATCAAGGATTTATAAAAACAATGTGGTGCGGAAATGAAGAATGTGAAAACAAAATAAAAGAAGAAACTGGAGCACATTCTAGATGTATACCATTTAATGAGGAACATATATCAGATAAATGTGTAGTTTGTGGAAAAGATGCTAAACATATGGTGATATGGGGAAGACAATATTAAAATTAAAAAACAGCTAAAAGCTGTTTTTTTAATTTGTATCTAATAATTCAATCATTTTAGGGTAAATTTTAATTGCATTTTGTTTCCAATTTTGAGCAATTTCTTTTGCTTTTTCAGGAGAACCTGCAAAAGTTTGAACTTCAAAAACAGTTTGATTATTTTCTACAATTTTACAAGTTACAATATAATCATTATCAGATCTTGGGGTATATTCTGCAACAATTGAAAATTCTTCTTCAATGTTGTCTAATTCAGGTTTTAATTTGCTATCTATTTTAAGTTTTACTATTCCAGGAATAATATCTTGTGTAAGCAGTAATGCTTTTTTTCCTTCTTCTGTTATTCCATAAACTTTTTCATCTTCTTTAATATAACAAACAACATAACCATCATTTATTAAATCTAATAAAAATTGTTGAAAATAAAAGTAATTCATATCTGTCATAGCTAATATTAATTTTAAAAGAGCGCTATTACTTACTTGTTTGTTAATTTGTTTTAAAATATATAAAATTAAAATTTTATTTTCTGCTAATGTTTCAGTATTTTCTGCTAATTTCAATTTAGATTCCTCCTATAAGATTAATAAACTTAATAGGATTATATCACAAATTTATGTATTATTCTACTCTTCTTTCGGATTTAAAGTCATTTTTACCATATAATTTTTCATACTCTTTACATTTTATTTTATATTCTAATTGCATAGTTAAATACCTATAATACATATAACTTTGTTCGTATTGCATCATTGGGTTAAACATAGGGTTATTTTCTATATTATTGTCTTGTGAATACATATCATTAAAACCATATGGGGGAAAACCGCAATAATCCATATTTCTATCCATAATATCAACTCCTTTTTAATATATATATGTTTTTAAAAAATTTATATAACATAAAGAAAGTAATTAGTACAATTATAATAATTATATAATTAGAATTAAAACCTCCAATAATTGGTGTGGAATTATTACTAAATACAAAAGCTAAATCTAAATTAAATATAGGTATAAATTTCATAGCTACATATGTGTAAATAGCTGCTAAAGTTCCATGAAGTAATTTGCCTAATAAATATGGCTTTATAGAAATATCTGTTTTAGAGGTAATACTAAATACTTGCAAAGCAACACAAATTCCTCCAAATCCTAATAAAAAAGCGCATAGGCTAATACTAATAGAAAGTGTTTTTGTATTAATTAAAGAAATATTTTTTAAACCATTTGTAAGTTCAATTAATCCTGAAACAAATGGATTTATGAAACTAGAATTGATGCCAAATAAATTGAAAAATGGTTGTAAACAATTAGAAAAATAATCTAATAAATGGCTTTGTTTACAAATAGATATAATAACTGAAAATAAGACTACAAATCCACCAATTAGAAAAAGTGTATTAATACTATTTTGTATAGAATCAGATAATAATTCTCCTAATGATTTAAAAGATTTATTAGGAGTATTAGATTTTAATGAAATATTTTTATTAATAATATTATGACTTGAATTTTCATCTTTAAATTTTTTTGATTTCCAAAATCTAAAAACAAATCCAACACTAATGCAAGATAAAATATGAGTTGCAAGTAATAAAAAACCGAGTGCGAGTATCACCAAATAAACTTATTCCAACAGTTGCTAAAATAAATAGAGGACCTGAATTATTAGTAAAACTTATTAATCTTTCGGCTTCTTCTTTTGTTAAAATATTATCTTTTCTAAAATTACTTACAATTTTAGCACCAACAGGATAACCACTTATAATTCCCATAATTAGAGCAAAAGAGCCTTCACCAGGAACATTAAAAATTGGTTTCATAATTTTATTAAAACACTTTCCAAGAAAGTCAATAAATTTAGTATTCATAAGTAAATTTGTAGCAACAAAAAAAGGAAATAAAGAAGGTAGAATGTTATTTGCCCATAAAATAAGCCCATTCTTTGCAGCAGACAGATTAGAATTAGAAAATACAATTAAACAAATAGTAAATATAACAAACAAAAGAGGTAATAAATTTTTTTTAATAGAAAAAGTTATAATTTTAATTTTTTTAAACACCTATAATCACCTTGTAAATATATATTAAAAGATATACAAGTTATGTATAAAAAACTTTAATATTAATTTGTTTTATGATATAATTTACAAAAAATAATAGGAGAGAAATTTATGGAATTTAATAAGAAAAATACAAGAACTATAATGTTTTTAATATTGTTTGGAGTAATAGTATTTTGGGGATTTCAAAATATGGGAACAATATTTAATGCAATAGGATATTTATATAAAATACTATTTCCACTAATATTAGGATTATGTATGGCATTTGTGATAAATATTCCTATGTCTGTAATAGAAGATAAACTGTTTGAAAATAATAAAAAAATAAAACAAAAAACAAAAAGGATAATTTCTTTTACTTTAGCTACAATATTTATAATAGCAATAATAATATTAGTTATAGGAGTAGTAATACCAGAATTAATAAGTGTAATTTCTAAAATTTCTGGACAAATTCCTGGAATAATAAATAATTTACAAGAATGGATAATGAAAATAATTAATAATTATCCAGATTTAGCAAATCAGGCACAAAATATAGGTATAGACTTAAATAATATAAGTTCAAATTTAATACAAATGTTACAAAATTTTGGTGGTAATTTAGTGTCATCATCAGTGAATTTATTATTAGGAATAGTAGGAGGAATAATAAATACATTTATAGGATTTTTATTTGCAATGTATATACTATTAGAAAGAGAACAAATTTTAAATAGAATTAAAAAAATAATGTATGCATATATAAAAGAGGAAAAAGTTGAGAAAATAGCCAATGTAACAAGAATTTCAGATAATCAATTTAACAAATTTATAACAGGACAATTTATAGATGCAATTATAATAGGTTTTATATCATTTATATGTATGATATTTGTACTAGGAATTTCATCAGCAATAAGTGTAGGAGTATTAATGTTTGCAATTTGTTTAATACCAGTTATAGGAATATATATAGGAATAGTTATAGGAGCATGTTTAATAGCAATAACTTCTCCTGTTAAAGCAATAATATTTGTAATAGTTATGCTAATATTAAGTCAAATAGATGTAAATTTTATAAATCCAAAAGTATTAGGAAAAAATATAGGATTGCCTGCAATATGGGTATTAGCTTCAATAACAATAGGAAGTGCAGCATTTGGTCTTATTGGTTTTATAATAAGTATTCCAATATGTTCAATATTATATATACTTTTAATGAAAAATATGAATTTAAAATTAGAAAATGAAAAAATTTGAAAAGAAAGAAGATGAAAATTTGGAAAAAATTCTTGAAGTTAAAAATTTAGAAAAAAGTTATAAAGAAAATAAAGCAGTTGATGGATTAAATTTTGACTTATACAAAGGTGAAATATTAGGAATATTAGGACCAAATGGAGCAGGGAAAAGTACAACAATAAGTATGCTTTCAACAATAGCAAAAAAAGATGGTGGAGAAATAATATATTTTGGAGAGCCTATAGAAAAAAATATTAAATATGTTAAACAAAATTTAGGAGTTGTACCACAAGATTTAGCAATATTTGAAGAAATATCAGCATATAAAAATATAGAATTTTTTGCATCTTTATATGGATTTAAAAAAGAAAAATTAAAACAAGCAGTAAATGAGGCACTAGATTTTGTAGGGTTACAGGAAAGAAAAAACGATAAACCAAAAACATACTCACGGACGGAATGAAAAGAAGGTTAAATATAGCATGTAGTATAGCGCATAAACCAAAAATATTAATACTAGATGAACCTACAGTAGGAATAGATCCACAAAGTAGGAATCATATATTAAAATCAATAAAAAGATTACAAGAAGAGGGTACTACAGTAATATATACAACTCATTATATGGAGGAAGTAGAAGAAATAGCAGATAGAGTAATAATTGTAGATAAGGGAAAGAAAATAGCAGAAGGAGCTATAGATGAGCTTTTAAGAAAATATAATGATAAAAGTTTAGAAGAAGTTTTTCTAAAATTAACTGGTAGAAATTTAAGAGACTAGGTGAAAAATTGAAAATAGGAATTTTAATAAAACAAGATATAAAAAATTTAATAAAAAATCCAGTAGTATTATTATTTTGCACTGTATATCCATTTTCATTAGTATTAATATTTGGATTTTTATTTTCTAATATATATGGTGGAGATTATATTACATCATATGATTTTTATGGAATAACAATGATTTTTTATTTAATATTATCTGCAAGTACAATTACTCCGATAACCTTTATGGAAGAAAAAATAAAAAATGCAAATATAAGAATCGCATATAGCCCTGTAACTAAAAAGGAAATATATTTATCAAAAATAATATCAACTTATTTATTTACAGGTATATGTTTTATAATAAATATATTAGTATTACAAGCATTAAATTTAGTTAATTATGGAGATAAAAACTTTTTATATATACTAATTTTATTTTTAGCATTATTATTATTTTCTATTAATTTAGGTGCTTTAGTATGTGTAATAATAAAAAATCAAGATTTAACAAATAAAATAGTTGGTTCTATTGTAAATATAATAGCACTTTTATCAGGAATATTTTTTCCAGTAGGATTACTTGGTAAATGGGTAGAAAATATTGCTCAAATTTCGCCTATAACATGGGTACTAAATAAAATATTTGAAATTATATATGATGGAAATTTAAAAAATTATTATGTTGTATTATCAATTATTTTTATTATAATTTTAGGTTTTATATTTATAATAGATAAAAAATATAATCCAGAAGATTATATATAAGAAGGAGAAAAAATGTTAAATATCATAAAAAATATATTTTATAGATTATATAATAACAAAATATACTTTTTTCTTGCAATATTTATACCACCAGCTGTAGTAATTGCATCACTTATATTTACAAATAATATAGAATATAAAATAAGATTAGGAGTATTAGAAACACAAAATATTAATATTCAAGATAAAAATATAGTTATTACATATTTAAAAGAAGAACCTAAGGCATCTTCAATGATACAAGGAAAATATGATGCAATAGTAAAATATGTAAATGGAAAATATGAAATAAATACATTAAAAAAAGATGAATATAAACAAGCCTTAGATAAAATTTTAAATCAAAATATGAGTATAAAAGAAGCATTTAAAGACGAAGAAAATAGAGGAGTAATATCAAATTTAACTGGATTTTTAACAATGCTTATATTGATATTAAGTTCCATGTTGTATAAATTTTATTATCAAGAAAAAAATGGAATTGATAAAAGAATTTTAATAACAAATATAAGTTATATAAAATATGTTTTAAGTCATTTTTTTGTTGTATTTACAATAGTATTTGTGCCAACTATTATAATAGTATTACTTGCTAAATTAATAATTCCAATAAATACAGTAGTTAGTAATTTAAATTTGATATTTATAATTTTTACAATATGTATGTTAGGTTCAAGCTTTAGTTTTTTTATTTCATCAATATTTAAAACAGAAGAAAATGGTAGCCTAATAAGTACAATGATAATATTAATAACCTCATTATTATCAGGAAGTTTTTTGGAGGTATCAAAAAATGGATTGGAAAATGTAATATCACACTTATTTCCACAAAGATATATAGTAAATTTTGCAATAAACATAGAAAATATGCAGATAATAAAGTATAATGGAATGATATTAATAATAATTTGTTCAATAATATTAATATTTGCAGGAACAAAAATTAATAAAATAAAAATAGAAAAGTAAAATTTTGAAAAACATAGTTTAAATGTTATAATAATTAAAGAAAAAAATGGAGGAGAAAAAATGAAAAAATATTTATTTACATCAGAATCAGTAACAGAAGGACATCCAGATAAATTATGTGATTATATATCAGATAGTTTATTAGATGAATATTTAAAACAAGATGAAAATTCAAGAGTAGCATTAGAAACTTTTGCAGCTAAAGATAAAATTACAGTAGCAGGAGAAGTAACAAGTAATGCTAGTTTTGATATAGAGCAAGTAATAAGAAATACAATTAAAGAAGTAGGGTATGACGACAGTAAAACAGGAATAGATTATAGAACATGTAATATAGAATTAAATATAGTAAAACAAAGTCCAGATATTGCTATGGGAGTTGATATAGGAGGAGCAGGAGACCAAGGAATAATGTTTGGTTATGCATCTGATGAAACTCAAAACTATATGCCATTTGCAATAGATATGGCACATAAATTAGCTCAAAAATTAACAGAAGTAAGAAAAAACAAAATAATTTCATATTTAAAACCAGATGGAAAAACACAAGTAACAGTAGAATATGAAAATGATATTCCAAAAAGAATAGATGCAATATTAATATCAAATCAACATGATGAAAATGTAAAATTAGATGAAATGAAACAAGATATTATAAAAAATGTAATAAATAAAGTAGTACCTGAAAAATATATTGATGAAAATACAAAAATATATGTAAATCCAACAGGTAGATTTGTAATAGGTGGACCTTTAGGAGATACGGGATTAACAGGAAGAAAAATAATAGTAGATACTTATGGTGGATATAGTCGCCATGGAGGAGGAGCTTTTTCAGGAAAAGACCCAAGTAAAGTAGATAGGTCAGCAACATATATGCTTCGTTATATTGCAAAAAATATTGTAGCAAATGGATTAGCAAAAAAATGTGAATTACAAGTATCATATGCAATAGGAATGGAAAAACCACTTTCAATTTGTGTAAATACATTTGGAACATCTACAAAAAGTGAAGAAGAAATAGAAAAATTAATAGAAGAAAAATTTGATTTAACACCAAATGGAATAATAAAATTTTTAGACTTAAAAAAACCAATTTATAAACAAACAACAAATTACGGACATTTTGGAAAACAAGGATTAAAATGGGAAGAAGTAATAAAATTGTAAAAAATATTTGACAATTAAGAGGAAAAAATCAAAAAACTTGAGGTCACAAATTGTGACCTCAAGTTTTTTGATTTTTGTATTTTTCTAGCAAAATAAATTTACATATTATTACAAAATACTTGACATATGCGAACAAATATTCTATACTATAAATAGTATTTTTAAAGGAAGTGATATTGTGGAATTTAACAAAGATATAATAAAGACATTAAAAGAGCAATTAGATTCTATTATAAATTGTAAGGAAAACGAAAATGTAGAATTTTGGTATGCAAGAGATTTACAAGTAAAGTTAGGATATAAGTATTGGGAAGGATTTTTAGATGTTATAAATCGTGCAATTAAAGCTTGCAAAAACTCTGGATTTACAGTAGAAAACCATTTCCGTCAAGTGCCGAAAATGGTAAAGATAGGTTCAGGAGCTATAAGAAAAATAGAAGATTATATGTTAACGCGTTATGCTTGTTATTTAGTAGCTCAAAATGGTGATTCTAAAAAGCAAGAAATTGCTTTTGCACAAACATATTTTGCTGTTCAAACAAGAAAACAAGAAATTATTGAAGATAGAATAAAATTAATGAATAGAATAGAAGCAAGAGAAAAGTTAAAAGAATCTGAAAAACAGTTATCAAAGAATATATATGAAAGAGGAGTAGATGATAAAGGTTTTGCTACTATTCGTTCAAAAGGAGATTCAGCATTATTTGGAGGATTAAATACTGCCCAAATGAAAATAAAGTATAATGTAAAAGATAATAGACCATTAGCAGACTTTTTACCGACATTAACAATAGCAGCTAAAAATTTGGCAACAGAGATGACAAATCATAATGTTACAGATAAAGATTTATATGGAGAAGAAAGAATATCAAATGAACATATACAAAACAACTTAAGTGTAAGAAATATGTTAGGTAAAAGAGGAATTAAGCCGGAAAATTTAAAACCAGCAGAAGACTTAAAGAAGCTAGAAAGAAGAGTTAAATCAGAGGAAAAGAAGATGGCAGAAAATAAAAAATTACCAAAATATAAAAGTTAGAACAAGGTTATACTAAATATCTTTATATTAAGAAAAATTTACAAAAATATACAAAAAAATATCGACAAAAGCAAATAAACATTTTGAACTATATATAGTTTAATAAAGATAGGTTGTGATTTTATTTGAGTAATGAATTAATAGTGCTTGATAATAATATACAAAATTTAATTTATACTATTAGAAATAGACAAGTAATGTTAGATAGTGATATTGCTGTGCTATATCAATGCGAAACAAGAATTGTAAATCAAGCTATGAAAAGAAATATAAATAGGTTTCCAGAAAGATTTTGCTTTCAATTATCACGAGAAGAATTTGAAAATTTAAGATCATAAATTGAGATCTTAAACAAAAGTAATATTCAAAATTTAGACGTGCAAAAATTTAATAAAGAATTATATCATTGTGGAGCATCAATAAAAGACTTAGGAAAGAAGTGTTTTGCTATTACAAAGATAGAGAATAAGGAAATAATAGAATTAATAAAAAAGATAGTATAGTTATTGAAAATATATGCAGAATATGATAATTTAATTAGCAAGAAAAATAGTAAGTTGTAGGAAGAAAATAATTAACAATATGTACAAAGAATAGAAAATGTATATTGGGAAATGTAGGGGTCGGCGTCCTCGACGACCCTAAAATTCAATTAACAGATATTGGGTATATTGTAGAGAAATATATGAATAATATAAATTATATATCAGGGTCGTCGAGGACGCCGACCCCTACAGTGCAAAATGCGACATTACCGTTTATAATATCAACATTAAAAAGATTCACAAATAAAGAAATTACATATTCAATTTGGCAACGTAATTATTATGAACATATTATACGAAACGAAAGAGAATTATATAAAATTATTGAATACATAAAATATAATCCGTCAAATTGGAAGAACGATTCTAATTATAAAAAATAAAAGTTAGTGAACTTACAATTCATCTAACCGATTTTTATAAAAAAATTAGTTTATAAAAGTAAAATCTTCCAAATCGTTGTGGATGAAAGATTTTGTACGTATATTGTTTGTCTTTTAATAAATTACAAAAGTAGATTTATCAGTACATACAAAAATTTTTTAGGAGATACAGGAGTATTACGCATAAAACGGTATAGAAATTTATAGGGGATTGTTTTTAAAATTAAATAACTGGAAATCATATACAAAGTAAATTTTTATATGGCACAATATAAAAGAATATGAAAAACTAAAAAAGTATTTATTTATGATTTAGAAAGGAAATAGGAAGATATATATGTTTAGTAGTAATATAGTAAATTATTTTGGGATGAATTTTATAAATACATTTAATGAGATATTAAGTGAATCGGAAATAACTAATAAATTTTTTTTTATGCATGGAACTGCAACAAAAGAAGAAGCAGAAGAAATTTGTAAAAAAGGATTAGAAACTGATTATCCTGAATTATTTTATACCGCTGACTGTATAGAAAGAAAGGATAAATTACTTTATGATAAGTTAAAAAGTTGGCCACATTGGGATAGAAAATATTTAATTATGATATTAGTGTCAAAACAGACTGGAAAAGGTGGTATTCCAATATGGGAAGAAAGTAAAGATTCAATATTTAGATTAAGTCCAATATTTATTAAAGGATATCTTGACATTAATAAAAAAGAAATAATTTTAAATCCTAGATATAATATAAAGGATGGAGAGAATGTTTTAATAGAAGATAATAGTTATAAAGTAAATACAGGGGAATTAATAAGAGTTTCTTTACCGCCAGACGAATCACAATTTTGGGAAGAAGAAATGAATAGAGATAATTAAATATTATGAAAAAATAATTGTGTATCATAATTAGCTTTTTTATTGCAGAATATATCAAGATATATATTCAGTACTTATACCACTTTCATATGGAAAATTATCAAACACCAACAAAAAACCTCGGAAGTATTGAAATTTCTGAGGTTTTTAATATTTCTATAAAAAGCATATTATCTTTTACTAAATTGTGGTGCTTTTCTAGCTTTTTTAAGACCGTATTTTTTTCTTTCTTTCATACGTGAATCTCTTGTTAAGAATCCAGCAACTTTTAAAGTTGGTCTATATTCGCTATTTGCTTCATTTAATGCTCTTGCTATACCATGACGGATTGCTCCAGCTTGACCTGTAAATCCTCCACCAACAACTTTAACGATAACATCATATTTATCAGCTGTATTTGTAGCAACTAATGGTTGTTTAACTATAACTTTTAGTATTTCTGTTGATAAATATTCATCAATATCTTTACCATTAATAGTTATTTTACCATTTCCACTAATTAATCTTACTCTAGCAATAGCTTGTTTTCTTCTACCAGTTCCGTAGAAAACTATATTTTCTGTTTTAGATTTTGCCATTATTTATTTCCTCCTTAAAATTCCCAAACTTCTGGATTTTGTGCTGTGTTTTCATGTTCGTTTCCTGCATATACTCTTAATTTTTTAGCTTGAGCTCTTCCTAAAGAGTTATGTGGAAGCATACCTGTAACAGCAAGTGTCATAGCTTTTTGTGGATTATTGTTCATCATATCTCTTGCAGAAACTTCTTTCATTCCTCCAATATATCCTGAATGATGTCTATAAACTTTTTGATCTAATTTTCTTCCTGTTAAAACAGCATCTTTGCAATTTAAAATAATTACGTGATCACCAACATCTAAATTTGGTGTATAAGTTGGTTTATGTTTTCCTCTTAATAATTTAGCAGCCTCTGTTGCAACTCTTCCTAAAGGTTTACCTGCTGCATCAATTATATACCATTTACTTTCAATTTCATTTTTCTTTACACTATATGTAGTATTATTCATGGTAAAAATTACCCTCCATTCATATTTTTAATCTATATAATATTTTAAACAAGACTACCGGGGAGAAGTCAAAGTTTAAATTATATTAACTTGAATATTGCTATACTATTTTAATACATAAAACAAAAAAAGTCAACACTTTTACAAAAAAGTATTGACAAATAAAGAAAAATATATTATCATATTAAAAGTTGCAAAGAAGAAGTTATCCACTTCTCACCTTATCTTATAGAAAAAGGTAAAAACTTTAAGAATATAATAAAAAAGTTTTATAAATGTGGATTGACTGTTTGCTTTGCAAAATAGTCAATTTTTTTATGGGGGTGTTTTATATAAAACAAGAATTACCTATCAATGAACAAATTAGAGTAAAAGAAGTAACTCTAATAGATGATGAAGGAAACAAATTAGGAAAAATGTCTAAAGAAGAAGCATTAAATATAGCGTTAGACAAAAAATTAGACTTAGTATTAGTTTCTCCAAATGCAGAGGTTCCAGTCTGTAAAATAATGAATTATGGAAAATACAAATTTGAACAATCTAAAAAAGAAAAAGAAGCTAAGAAAAAGCAAAAGACATTTGAGCTTAAAGAAATTAGAATTACACCAAATATTGAAGATCACGACTTTTCTTTTAAAAGCAAAAATGCAAGAAAATTTCTAGAAGATGGAAATAAAGTAAAAGTTACTGTTAGATTTAGAGGAAGAGAATTAAACTATGTAAAATTAGGAGAAGAAGTTTTAAATCAATTTATTGAAGACTTATCTGATATATCTACAGTAGAAAAGAAACCATTATTAGAAGGTAAAAATATGTTTATAATTCTAGCTAAAAAAGCTGAATAGAAAATAAAACTTAAATTTTGAAAGGAGCAAATTATTATGCCAAAATTAAAAACAAATAAAGCTGCTAAAAAGAGATATTCTTATACAGCTACAGGAAAAGTAAAAAGAACAACATCAAATGGAAGACATTTATTAGCAAATAAAACAAAGAGACAAAAATTATCAAGAAAAGTAACTTCATATGCTGATAAAACAACAGAATCAGGAATAAAAAGATTATTACCATATGGTAACTAAGTAAAAAATAAGGAAGGTGAAATAAAATGGCAAGAGTAAAAACAGGAATAATAACTCGTAAAAAACATAAAAAAATATTAAAAAGAGCAAAAGGATATTTTGGTGCAAAAAATTATAGATTCAAAATGGCTAAACAAGCTGTTATGAAATCAGGAGTATATGCATACGTAGGAAGAAAAGATAAAAAAAGTAATTTTAGAAAATTATGGATAGCAAGAATTAATGCAGCAGCAAGAATGAATGGTTTAACATATAGCAAATTAATAGCAGGACTAAAAAAGGCAAATGTTACAATTAACAGAAAAATGCTTGCAGAATTAGCAGTTACAGATGCAACAGCTTTTACAAAAATAGCTGAAATAGCAAAGTCAAATTAGGGACGTTTCTCAATTGGACATAATGTCCAATTTGGGACACATTTAAATAAACATTAAAAGATAGAATAGTACTAAATTAATAAAATAGTATTATTCTATCTTTTTTTATAAAAAAAATAAAATTTTAAATTATACATATATACTATTGTTTTTTTATTTTAGGCTTGCTAATTAATGAAGCTATATAACCAAAAAAGATTGCAGCTGCAATTCCTCCACTTGCTGCTTTAATTCCACCAGTAAAAGCACCTATAAAACCGTGAAGCTTTGACTCCTTCAATAGCTCCTTTTGCTAAATTATACCCAAACCCAGTAAGAGGAACAGTAGCACCAGCTCCTGCAAAGTCAACTAAATATTTGTATATTCCAAGTCCTCCTAAAATGCAACCAGTTGTAACAAAAATAACTAATATTCTAGCAGGTGTAAGCTTTGTTTTATCTATTAATATTTGACCAACAATACAAATTAAGCCACCTACTATAAAACATTTTAAAAGTAACATCCAATCCATACTTTGAAAAAATTCCAATTTACAAACCTCCAATTAAATTCATTATTAATATTTTTTACAAAAAATGTGAAAATATACAAAATATTTAAAAACGATTTGAAAACATACAAAAACTAAAAAAATAAAAGGATGATATAAAAATCATCCTTTTATAAAATATGTAATATTATTTATGAATTAAAGTGTTAAATTCTTTAACAACAGCATCTTTAGCTGAATTTATAGCAGATAATACTGATTTTGCATTTTCTTTTGCTTGAGTAGCAACTATACTTGCATCTTTTTCTACTTCTGTAATAGATTTTGAAATATATTCAGATATATGTGTTCCTAATATAGTCATATTATGAGATGCTGATTCTTCAGCTTGAATTCCTAAATGTTTTAAGTATAGTCCATAATAAGTTAATTTTTCTATTACTTCTGAACTAAGGTTAGCAATAGGTTGTTCTACATAAAGATTGATATAATCTACTGCCTCTGTAATGTCTTTTTCTGTAACTGTTTCAACATTTTTTATATCCTCTTTAACTTTTTCTTCTATTTCAGTAAATTTTTCAGCTGTTATTTTTTCTGCTTTAGTAATATCTTGTCCTATTTGATTTTCAACATTATTAACAGTTTTATTATTTTTTGTTAATAAGAAGAAGCCTCCTATTAATAGTACTAAAACGACAACTACTATAAGTATAATCCATTCTTTTTTCATTTTCTAAAATCTCCTTTCATTTTATTATATATATATTTTAAATGGAATTGGTAAAAAAAGCAAGAAATAATAGTAAATGAATTAAATTTTTAAATTTTTTTGAAATTTCTCTTGTATTTTTAAAAAAATGTGGTACAATTAAAAAGTAGGAATTATTCCTATTTTAAAGAGGAGCTATTTATGAACAATTATTCTAAACAAAGAGAGGAAATTTTAGATGTTTTAAAAGATTCGTATAATCATCCTACAGCAGAAGAAGTATATTTAAAAATGAAAGAAAAACATTCAACTGCAAGTAGAGGAACTGTTTATAGAAATCTAAATGTATTAACAAAAAATAATGTAATACTTAAAATTTCTATTCTAGGTAGACCAGATAGATATGATTTTTTAAGAAAAGAACATAGTCATGTAATATGTACAGAATGTGGAAAAGTATCTGATTTTCAATATAAATTTGATAAAATGCAATTAGAAAATCAAATAAAAGGGCAAACTAATATAAATCCTTGTTTAGAGACTATTTCGATTTACGGAATATGTGATAATTGTAAATAGTAAATAAAATAAATTTATTAGGAGGTAAATTTTATGTCAGATTTTAGTTTAACATTACCAGGAGAAGAATTAAAGGCTTTTGCAGGAGAATCACAAGCAAGAAATAAATACACATATTATGCAAGTAAAGCTAAAAAAGATGGATATGAACAAATAGCAGCTATTTTTGAGGAAACAGCAGGAAATGAAAAAGAGCATGCAAAATTATGGTTTAAATTATTACATGGTGGAGATATGCCATCTACAGAAGAAAATTTAAAAGATGCAGCATCAGGAGAAAATTATGAATGGACAGACATGTATTCTCGTATGGCAAAAGAAGCAAGAGAAGAAGGATTTGATAAAATTGCATTCTTATTTGAAGGTGTTGCTAAAATAGAAAAAGAACATGAAGAAAGATATAAAAAATTATTAGAAAATGTAGAAGA
>CAYVYP010000032.1:0-17068 GCA_964455975.1 uncultured Lachnospiraceae bacterium | reverse complement strand
TAGGAGTTTTTTTGCTCATACCTAAAAGGTTCTAGAACCCCACGTAAAACGTGGGTTTTTCGTTACACAATAAAAAAACAGCCCAACTTCGTCGTTGGGCTATTTTTTTACTATTATTTTTTCTTTTCAATTTCTTCTTTTACATTTTCCATATTTTCTTTTATATCTTGTTTTATTTTTTCTGCTTCTTGCTTTATTTTTTCTTTTTCTTTTCTAATTTTGTTTTTTAATTTATGCTCTACATTTGGGAATGCATTTAGAACTCTTCTATGTAAGAATGATTTTCCGCCTATCATTTCTTTTACTTTTGCTGATATTTCTTCTGTATTATCTTTTACTCCGTCGTAAGCTTTATTTGCTAATCCTTTAATGTTAAATATTACTACAAATGAAACTATATTATCTATTACAAATATTGCACTTATTACTCCTATTATTATATTTATTATTAACTGTTGTATGTTACTAATTATACTTACTATAAAAGGATTTGTTACATACATTATTCCTAACCCTAATATTCCAAATGGTATTATAGTTTCTAAACAAACTCTTCCGTTTATATTATATTTTCTTTTACTATAATCCCACCATCTTGCATTAAATACTTTTTCCATAATATAGCTTGTTAAATATTCTAATGTTCCGCATATTATTATTGCCATAAAAAATAATACTATTGGATCTTTTATATAACCTTTTAATAAAAATGTAATTAATACTGCTCCATACCCATATATTGGGCAATATGGTCCAATTAGAAATCCTCTATTTACAAACTTTTTAGCTTGTACAGATTTGCAAACTGTTTCCATTATCCAACCTGCTATTGCATATATAAAGAATAGTACTATGTATGTTTTAATTGTGTAATCCATAAAATTCTCCTTTTTAATTTGTTCCAACCATTTTATTAACTTTATTTACTACATTATTTTGTCCATCTGTAGTAATTATAATAGTTCCATCTATGTCTGTTCGATATATATTTTTACATACTTTACTAATTCTTGTCAAGGTGTTTTCATTAGGAAGATTATATGTATTTCCTTTTCCTACTGAAATAATAGCTATTTCAGACTTTATCTGTTCTAAAAATTTATTACCACTACTTGTTGATGAACCATGATGCCCAACCTTTAAAACATCTACTTTTTCCCATATAGTAGAATTTTCATTTTTAGTTTCGGCATCTCCCATAAATAGATATTTTTCATTTTTATAATTTAGCTCCACTACTATTGATGATAAATTTAAGTTACTACTATCTTCTATTGAATCTGTCATTACTTTACAATTAGCATTACCTAATGTAAATGTATCTCCTTTTGATGGTGCTATTATTTTTAAATTTTTACTAGATATTACATCTAGCACATCTTCAAACGTTTTAGTATTTGTTTGCATTTTGGGCATATAAATTTTACCTATTTCAAATGATTTTATAACATCATCTAACCCACCTATGTGGTCTTCATGTGGATGTGTACCAATTAAAATATCTATTTTAGTAATTCCTAATTCTTTAATATAATTTACTATACCATCTCCATCTTCATTGTTACCAGCATCAATTAGCATTACCTGTCCATTATTTTCAACTAGTATACTATCTGCTTGTCCTACATTTAGGAAATGAACCTGCAAATTATTTTTCTGTTTTGCATTATTATATATTTCTAAATATTTAGAATTAGAATTTTCCTCAACATTTAATGTTTGAACACTTTTATCTCTTCCAATTCCTAATATAGCAAATACAATTAAAATAGCTGATATTACACTTATTAGTATTTTAGACTGAATAGACTTTTTCTTTCTTCTCCCCATATATACCCCTAGCTTAATTTAATTCCATAAATTATCCATTTTTTCCTTTATTCTTTTAGATATTTTTTCTTCATTTTTAATATCTAAAATAAATCTATCTTTTTTTAATTTTACTATACTACCTTCTTTAATATTTTTAGGAAGCTTTTCTATTTCTATATTTATAATTTCACCTGTTTTATTATTTTCACAAACTGCAATATTACATTCAAACCTATCTATTGTAAATATTTCTTTCATAGTTACTCCTTTTTATTTATGGTTATATTCTATCTAATCTTTTTATTTTTGGCAATAAATTTTTCAAATTATTTTATATAAATATAAAATAATTAAAATAGGAAAATATTGGAAATTGTGTGGTCTGGTCAACCGCTTTTATTTTTAAGCCAAAAAAAAGAGATATGTGGTCAACATATCTCGAGCAATTGTCATCTTATGAATAACTCTCTTGCTTAAGCTAAATATAGTATATCCTAATATTTTAAAAATGTCAAACTTTTTTAAGAAAATTCACCTTTTTGTATTAATTATGCTACATAAATATTATATGCAAAAATATAAATATTATAATAATAACTTCATCTTTTATTTATTACTTATATCTTTATAGTTTTCTACCAATAAATAGTACCTCCTTTATTTATAAATATTTCTGAATCTTTTTAATATTGATATTATAAACGGTAACGTCACATTTTCTACTGTAGGGGTCGGCGTCCTCGACGACCCTGATATGTAATTTGTATTATTCATATATTTCTCTACAATATACCCATAATTGAATTTTAGGGTCGTCGAGGACGCCGACCCCTACAATTTATTGAAATATTTGTAATTGGTCTGAACATTAACAAATATATAAATACAATTATTATTTATGGTTGATTTATATACTATACCAAACGTTAACGATTTTTAATTCATTTAATGTTAATTGTTCCATTATTCCTTCTTTCTACACAAAAAAACCTGTTCTAAACTACATAAAAATCGGCGAGGGTCCGTACTCCTTAACAGGAGTGGCGGGCCCTCATCTAATGTTCTAATTTTTATATAAACTCTAGCATTATTCTATTTTAATTTTTACCTAATTAAATTTGTTATATTTAGGCGCATACAATGCGCCCTTTTTTCAAATATTGTTGTTTTTATATTTACATTGCTTGTTTATATAATTCTATAAATTCTTCTTTTGTTACTTCTCTTGGATTTCCTGGTTTGCATGGATCTTCCATTGCTTTGTCTGCTAACAACTCTAAATCTTCTTCTTTACATCCTGTATCTTTTACTGTTTGTGTTATTCCTACTGCTTTTGATAGCTCTGTTATTTTCCATACAAATGTATTTATTACATCTTGTTTTGATAAATTCGCTGCATCTGGTCTTCCTATATTTATTAATATTTCTCTATATCTTTCCCAACATACTTCCCCATTAAATCTCATAACTGTTGGTAAAAGAATTGTATTTGCTAGTCCGTGTGGTGTATCATATACTGCTCCTAATTGATGTGCCATTGAATGTACTATTCCAAGTCCTACATTTGAAAATCCCATTCCTGCAATATATTGAGCATATCCAATTTTTTCTATTGCTTCTTGATTTTTTTCATTTACCGCTGCTGGTAAGTTTTCAAATATTAATTGAATTGCTTTCATATGAAACATATCGCTCATTAGGTTATGTCCTTTTGTTATATATCCTTCAATTGCATGTGTTAATGCATCCATTCCTGTAGATGCTGCAATTGATTTTGGCATTGATGCCATAAGGTTAGTATCTACTATTGCTAATACTGGTATATCATGTGGGTCTACACATACCATTTTTATTTCTTTTTGTTCATCTGTTATTACATAATTTATTGTAACTTCTGCTGCTGTTCCTGCTGTTGTTGGAAGTGCTATCAAAGGCATTCCCTTATTTACAGTATTTGATAATCCATTTAAAGAAGTTAATTCTCTTTCTGGATTTGTCATTAATATAGATATTCCTTTTGCTGTATCTATACTTGAGCCTCCTCCTACTGCTACTATAACATCTGCTCCAAATTTTTTACATTCCTCTACACCATCTGTTACATTTTTAATTGTTGGATTTGGTTTAACATCATGATAAACTGTATATTTTATTTTTACTTCATCTAATACATCTGTTACTTTTTTTGTAACTCCTACTTCATATAAGGCTTTATCTGTTACAACTAAAACCTTCTTAAATCCTCTTGTTTTAATTTCTTCTGGTAGTACCTCTCTTGCACCATTACCAAAGTATGATGTTTCATTTAATACGAATTTTGTATTTGCCATTTTAAATTCCTCCTTAGTATTTTTATTTTAACCTTTTATATTATATCAATACAATTTTTTATATTCAATTGTTTTTATCATTTATTTTCTTCTGGTGGATTTATTATATTTTGTATGTCTTTATCTTGTTTTAAGTCTTCTGTTATATATTCATATATTTTAGTACTTTTTGACAATGCTTTTATTGCTATTTCTTTATCTCCTCTTAATCTTTTAGATGCATATTTGTATATTAATGGTTTTTGCATAACAGCTTGCTCAACTATTTCTTTATTATCTCTTAATCTTGGACTTGCATAATATAAAATTTGTCCATCTGTTTTAACCGCTTCTAATATTACCTCTTTATCATCTTTTAATTTTTCACTTGCATAACAAGCTGTCCAACTTGCATTCTTTACAGCTTCTAGTAATACTTCTTTATCATCTTTTAGTCTGTCACTTGCAAATTCTAATGCACCACCATCTGTTTTAACCGCTTCTAGTATTATTTCTTTATCATCTTTTAATTCTTCTGATGCCCATTCTATAAATTTTGGTTCTGTTTTTATTGTTTCTAATATATAATTTCTATCATTTGCTCTTGCAATTACATCTTCTATATTTGGCATGAATTTACACCTCTTTAGTTTATTTTATATTTTTTTGTTTTGATACTTGCATATGATAAGATATTTCTTCTACAAGTGGTGTTGGTGATATTTTCGCTCCTATTTTTGCTAGTTTTATTGTTACTCCTGGTATTATTAAAAGTTTGTTTTTTAGCATTTTATCAATTGCATATTTTGCAACTTTTTGACTTGATAATGCTTTTACTTTAAATTTTACATTTGCTACATTATTAAAATTTGTATTTACTGGTCCTGGGCATAAAATACTTAATTTTACATTTGACTTGTCCTTTTTTAGTTCTTTATTTATCGCTCTTGTTAGATTTACCACATAATTTTTAGATGCATAGTATGCTGCCATTAAAGGTCCTGGCATAAAACCTGCTATTGATGCTGTATTTAATATGTGTCCACTATTCTTTTTAACCATATCTTTTAAATATAATTTTGTTAAAATATGAACTGCTGTTATATTTGTATTTATTAAGTTTATTTCTTTTTCTAAATCAGTTTCTACAAATTTTCCAAATACTCCAAACCCTGCATTATTTATTAAAATATCTATATTTTTCGCTTTATTATATACTTCATAGCAATTTTCTTTTATAGATAAATCTGTTGCTATTATTTCTACATTTGTTTTTAATTCTTTTTTTAGCTCTTCTAATGCAATATTGTCTCTTGCAACTATTACTAGGTCATATCCTAAGCCTGACAAGTATCTTGCCATGTCTCTTCCTATTCCAGAAGATGCTCCTGTTATTAAAGCTCTCATATAATTCCTCCCTTTATGGTTATTATATTAGAGCGTACATTTATTTTCAATATAAATTCAAAAATTTTTCTAAATTATTTTACCAATATCTATTAGTAGTATTTATATAAGTTGATCCTGATGAAATTGTTATAAATTTTATAGAGTAAATATCACAATATACTAAACTATCATTTTCAAAAGACCTAAGTAATATATAACTTGCTCCTACGCTTTCTAATATTCCAACTTTATCTACTAAATTATTAGTTCCTATTAAAAATTCTACTCTCATTAATTTTCCTATTTGCCCTTTTAAAAAAGCTGGTGTATATATAGGGTTTGTAAGTACTTCTGGCAAATTTTCATTTGACATTTCTCTATTTTGTTCTGCTTTTCTTTGGTTAATATTTTCTTGTAAATTTTCCATTACGCATTTCTCCTTTAACTTATTTTATGTTTGAGAATATTTATTTGTTGGTCTATAAAAGCAATGTTCTATAATTCTTGTATGCAATAACCCGGGAACCATTATACGGAAATTCTGGTGGACATACTGGTTTAAATGGATTCATATACCATAGGCAATTATCTACTTCTAAAATTCTATTTCCAGCAATTGCCCAATCTGCAATATTATAATGAACTTCTGTAGGATTCATATTATAAATATTTTGTGGATTGTACCTATTATAAAGTTGCTCTCTTACACAATCGAATTGTCCAGGTTGAAAAATAATACTACGAATATTTCCTCCTTGAGATACTCTTGCATATTCTCCTTCTGGTACATTAACTCTATTCATAATAACACTTGCAACTGCTTTCATTCCATTTTCGCCTTCTCCACCTGCTTCGCACTGTATGATTCTTGCTAATAATTCTCTATCTGAATATGCCATAAACATCCCTTACCTTGTTATTTATTATATGAATTTTTAAACAAAAAAAACACACATTAAATTAAAATTTTTTTGTTTAATGTGTACATAGTATATTTTATTGTTTTGGTGAAATACTACTTTTTAGGTGATTTTATATGTTTATTCCAAAAGAAATTTATTATGAAAAAGATATTCTAAATTATGATTTAGGTAATGAATTATTTAATAGATATTCTAAATTAAATATTCCTATGTTTGAAATTGAAAGCCATAATAATATTTTAGAAATGCGTTCTAAAGAAAATAAGGACTTTCCTAAAATGAAGCAAAATTTAATTATTGGTATTCGTAAAACTCATAATTTTGTACCAAATCATAAAACTTCAGATTTTCTTGTTCCTTATACTTCTTCTCGGTTGCACTGCAATGTGTATGTATTGTTATTTGGTTTGTAATTACAATAAATGTTCTTATTTGAGACTTTTTGTTAATAGAGAAAATATGCTTGAAAAAATCATAAAAACTGCTAATAAAAGTGATAAGGATTTAACTTTTGAAATTGGAAGTAATAGTGATTTAATTTTAGAAAATACTATTACTAATAACTTAGTTTGGACTATTGAAAATTTTATAAAAAATTCTAATAAAGGTTTTCTTACATTTCCTACTAAATTTGATATGGTTGATTCTATTTTACCATTAAACCATAATGGAAGAATAATTATTAGAATGAGTGTTAATCCTGAAGAAATTATAAGAAAAGTAGAATTTGGTACATCTTCTTTAGAAAATAGAATTATAGCTATAAATAAATTATGTGATGCTAGCTATAAAGTAGGTCTTTTAATTGCTCCTGTTATTCTTATTGATAATTGGGAACAGCTTTATTTAGAACTTATAAAAACTTTAAGTGATAAATTATCTGCTAAAGTAAAAAAAGAAATGTTTATTGAAGTTATATTTATGACATATAGCTTTGTTCATAATGCTATTAATAGTGAAGCTTTTCCAAACGCAATAAATTTATATGATACTTCTATTATGACAGGTCGTGGTAGAGGTAAATATATGTATAAACAGCCTGTTAAAAAATTTGCTGAGGAAAAGCTCCAAAATTGGCTAAATATTTATTTTCCTAATAATGAAATTAAGTATATTGTATAAGAAATTTATTATTTATTTATATTTTTAATTTTTTCTAATATTTCTTTTTTACCATTAAATAAATCTGATATTGGTTCTTTTTTATTTAGTCTGTTTATTATTTTTGCTAAATACATTGAGCAATCTACATCACAATACCATTTTTTATCTTTTATTTCTTGTGGTACATATGAAAGATTTGTTGAATATATCTTATTAAACAATCCTTCTTCATATGCTTTTTCAAATGCTTCTATTCCTTCTGTAAATAGTGCAAATGTTGCTACTACATATATACTTTTTGCACCTTTTTTCTTTAATTCTTTTACTACTTCTATCATTGAACCACCAGATGCAATCATATCATCTACTACTATTACATTTTTATCTTTAACATCTACTCCCATATATATATGGTCAACTATTGGATTTTTTCCATTTACAACTTTACTTAAATCTCTTCTTTTATAAAATAGTCCTACATCACACCCTAACATTTCTGCATAATAACGGGCTCTTTCCATTGCTCCCATATCTGGACTTATTACTAATAAATTATTTATATTTTCTTTTTCATTTTCTATTAAATTTTCTATTATTGTATGTGTTGGGTAAAAATTTTCGAATTGCAATTTTGGTATTGCATTAAATACATTTGGATCGTGTACATCAAAAGTTATAATATCATTAACTTTTAATGTTTCTAATTCTTGAAGTGCAATTGCACAATCTAAGGATTCTCTTCCTTTTCTTCTGTGCTGCCTTGATTGATATAAAAGTGGCATAACTACTGTTATTTTAGAGGCATGTCCACTTGTTGCAGATATTACTCTTTTTATGTCTTGATAATGTTCATCTGGACTCATAAAATGTTGTCTACCATGTAGCATATAATTCATATCATAATTTCCTACATCTGCTATAATATATAGGTCCTTATCTCTAACAGTTTCTTCTATTTTTACTTTTCCTTCACCATTGCTGAATCTTGTATTTTCTATTGGTAGTATGTAATTTTCTTCATTCTGCCTTATTTTGTTCAAATTTTCATTTAGCTTTTTTCCAAATTTTTTAAAGTTGTCAAGTACAATTAATTTCATATCATCATTTTTCATATCTTTACCCCTTTTACTATTAAATTTAATTTTATTCTATCAATCCTTTATAAAAAATTCAAGTACTAATTGAAGTTATTTAATTATTCTTTTAATTTTAATATTCTTCTATTCTTATATATATTTTTTCTTCTTTTCCATATATTTTCTCTACTTCTAATTTTGTTATTTGATTATCATCTTTAAATGCAAATTTATTCATTGCATCTAAAACGATTTTAACAATATTGTCTATGTCTGGTTTTTTTGTTGGACTTATTTTGTTTTCTAACATTAAATTAATATCTTTTTTATTAGTAGTTTTTGGAATATTAAAATAAGCTATTATAGTTATTTTTATTCTAGTTTCTAATATATTAAACTTTGGATATTTTAACAAAAAATATTGTTCTACTAATTCTTCATAATCTTTTGTTTTTGAAGGTGTATACACAATCCCTGTATATGAGTTTATTCTTGGTCTTCCTTTTCCTGTTATCTTTCCTGGAACTTCAAATTCATATGTCATTTTATATCTCCTAATAATTTTATTCATCTAACATTAATTTAGTTTTTCTATTTTTTAATCTTTTTAGTTGTTCTTTTTCCACTTGACTTATACTTTTTTCTGGTGTTGGTAATTCTTCTGGGATAGTTCCTCCTAGTTCTTTTATGGTTTGTCTTACCTTTTTACCAACTTTATAATGTGTTTGAGTTGCTGTCTTGGAATTATTAACTCTGTCCTTTTTTAGTTTTGCTTCTGTTTGTGTAATCCTAAATATGTTTGCGCCAAGTTCTTCGCTTCCCATAAAATCAAGTATTTTTTCATTATCTTTTAAATTTTTTCTTTGATGAATATTTTCAACTGTTAGTCCACCATATAATCCCATATAGCCTGCATTTTGAAATTCAGCATATTCCTTATTTGTTATAACTCCACAGTTATGAGCAGTTTCTAGTAACATTTGATTCCATTGCTTAATATCTCCACGAATGACTAGCCTTTTATTATCTTCATCTAATTGATTAAAATAATCTGCAATCTCTTGTCTTCGTGTTTGAATTGCAAAATACGTTTGACCTAAAGCAATCACTTCTTTTCTTGGATCTCCATTTTGAACAATTAAATAACAAGCATATCTTGAAAGTTCATAGTCTAAAACCTGTTTTTGCGCATTTTTAGGCATTTCTATCGTTTTCCTGACCTCAGGAAAATGTTCATCTATTTCTTGTCCACTATTTTTACAAGCAAGTTTTGCTCTATCTACTACCTTAGAAAAATTTTCCCACTTTTTATACTCTAAAACTTCACTCAACTGTCTTGCACTCCAATATTCAATTCCATTTTCATCTACACGTTTGATATCTTCAAAGCTTTTATATTCATCTGCATCTAAATTACTCATATTAACACTCTCCTTTTTCTAAACATCTGTTTGTATTTTATCAAATATTCTATAATCTGTCAATATGAATTTTAAATTTCTAATTTTTTCCAAAAAATTTATCATATAGATAACATTCTTCAATATATTTTTCTGTTAGAACCATTTTATAATTTTCTTAATTTAACTACGAAAAAACCTTCGTATAGTTCATTTGGACATATTGATAATGCCCCACTTATTTTACATGGGAGTTTTGGTATTAATTCAATACCATCAAATTTAATTGGTACAATCTCTACTTTTTTTGTTTCTAATACTTTTTGTATGATTTTTTCATTTTCTTCATTTAATATAGAACATGTTGAATACACAATTTCTTTATTTTTCTTTATCAAATTTATAGTTTTTTTTAATAAAGTGATTTGTGTCTTTTCTAATTTATTTAAATATTTTTCTGTAAATAATATTTCTTTTTCATTACTGTTTAGATTAATTGTTCCACTTCCGCTACATGGTGCATCTAAAAGTATTTTATCAAATGAAAATAAGTCATTTAATAGTCTTGAGTCTACTACCATAACATTTGTAGAAGTCGCTCCTTGCTTTTGTATATTATATTTCAATTTCTCTGATCTTAAAATATTCATTTCACATGCAGTAATATATGATTTGTTTGATGTAAGTGCTGCTATTTGAGTTGTCTTTCCTCCTGGTGCTGCTGCCATATCTAAAATGTCTTCTCCTTGCCTTGGATTTAAAATAATAGGAGGTAACATTGATGATAAACTCTGTAAATATATCTTTCCATCCTCATATATTTCAAGTTGTTTAATTTCATTTTCTGTTACATTTTCAATAATTAAAGCTTCATTACTCCATAAAACTGTTTTATATTTTATATTGTTTTTTTCTAATTCTTCACAAATACTTTTTACATTTGTTTTTAGAGTGTTAACACGTAAAGTTGTTTTACGCACTTTTTTATATCCCTCTATTATATTATTAGCTATTTCATCTCCATACTGCTCTTTTATTTTTTCAAATAAATACATTGGTATATTTTCCATATTTTATCTCCTATTATTATCAAAAAGTCATTGTTTTTCATAGTATTTATCATTTTCTTTTTATAGTTTTTTATTTTACTCTTGTAACTAATTACAGTTTTATTTTTTACCAAGTACAGCTACACACTCAACATGGCTTGTAAATGG
The DNA here is from genome assembly GCA_964455975.1 of uncultured Lachnospiraceae bacterium. Classification (GTDB taxonomy): domain Bacteria; phylum Bacillota; class Clostridia; order TANB77; family CAG-508; genus JAETTH01. Next base: position 5,838 of record CAYVYP010000032.1, on the reverse strand, counting down.
AAACATATCTACTGGTGTTATTTTTTTTACTTCATATTTTTCTTCTAATTGTTTTAAATCTCTTACTAAAGTTGCTGGATTACAACTAATATATATTACTTTTTTGGGTTCTACTGCTAATATATTTTTTATTGTTTTATCATCTAATCCTTTTCTTGGTGGATCTACTATTAGGCTATCTGGATAGCTTTGCTTATTTTTCATTACTTTTTCAAATATTTCTTCTACATCTCCTGCTATAAATTCTATATTTTCTATATTGTTTATTTTAGCATTTTCTTTTGCATCTTTTACTGCTTGCTCTACTATTTCTATTCCATATACTTTTTTTACATATTTTGATGCAAATATTCCTATTGTTCCTATTCCACAATATAAATCATATAACACATCTTCTTTTGAAAGTTCAGCATCTTCTATTGCTAAATTATATAATAATTCTGCTTGAACAGGATTTACTTGATAAAATGACATTGGTGATATTTTAAATGTATATTCTCCTAATATATCGTAAATATATCCATCTCCATGTAATACAATATTTTCATATCCTAATACTACATTTGTATCTTTTTTGTTGATGTTTTTTACAATAGTTTTTACGTTGTACTTTTTTACTAATAGTTCTACTAATGCATTTTCTTGTACAAATTTTGTTCCATTTAATACTAATATACACATTATTTCATGTGTACGAATTCCTATTTTTATTACAATATTCCTAAATAATCCTTTTTTTGTTTGCTCATTATATACAGAAATATTATTATTTTGTATAAATTCTGATATTGTTCTTACAATTTCATTTGAAGTTTCATTTTGTATTAGGCAATTTTTTATTGGTATTATTTCATGTGTACGTTCTGCAAACACACCAACTTGTACATTATTATTTTTATCTATACCAATTGGATATATTGCTTTATTTCTATAATTGTATGGTGTTCCCATACCAACTACTTTATTTACTTTAATTTTATTATTTAATGTTTTATTTACAAGATTTTGTACTATTTCTTGTTTTATATTTAATGTTTCTTCATAATCTATATGTCTTAAATTGCAACCTCCACATCTTTTATATGTACTACAATCTGCCTCTGTTCTATGTTTTGATTTTTCTAATATTTCTATAATCTTTCCAAAAGCATGTGATGATAAAACCTTTACTATTAAAATTTTAATTTTTTCACCTTTTATTGCACCTTTAATAAAAATAGTAAATCCATCAATTTTAGCTATTCCTTCTCCTTCAAATCCATTATCTATTATATCTACTATATATTCTTTGTTTTTTTCTACTACCATAAATTCATCTCCTGTTTATTTCTTGTTTTTATTTTATTATAACTTATTTTATAAAGCAAGTAGTAAAATAAAATTTGACTCATTACAGTACTATTACATTAGCAAATAAATTTTCTAAAATTTCACTTAATATCTTTTTTCTATCTTTTGAAGTATCAATATATTTTATTCCATATTTAGGACATTCTATTTTCAACATTTCATTACAGTTATACCAATCTTGTGCATGTTCTAACAAATATTCTTTAGATAAGCCATAAGTCCAACTTTCTTCTGTATCATACGTAATACATTGATTTACCATATCTTCTGGATTTAAATTTCCTAATCCTAAACATAACACTATTGTATTATCAAAATCTATCATTTCTTTAACAATTTTAGGATGTAATTGGCCGCTTTCTAATATATATCCATATTCTTTTGTATCTTTTCTAATTAATGAGTTATACAATTCCAAAAGAGCTCTTTGAAAATATTCTCCATGTTCAAATTCTTTTTGTTTATCTACATTTTCTTTATAATATTGTTCTTCATTTTTTGCTCTAATCATTGCCCATTTTAGTGCATCACTATGTATTAAATTGTAACTATTATATTTATCTTTTATCATTTTGCTTAAAGTTGTTTTTCCAGATCTTCCTATTCCCATAATTAATATATTTTTCATAATTTATATCTTACCTTTCTTTTTTATATGATAATAACATACGAACTATTTAATTTAAAGTTTTTTATAATATTTTAACTAAAATAAAAATATTATGTATACATTATCATATTTAAAACTTTATGCCAATGAGTGTCAAGTTTTGACAATTTTATGTATATAGCAAAATTTATAAAATTACTTTAATAAAAACAAGAGAGTGAACAATTTTTATTTTATTGAACACTCTCCTTTGCATTTTTAGTCTTCGTCTTCGTCTTCGTTCTCGTCAAAAGCTCCAAGTTTTTCTCGAACATTCATATTGAGTATGAAATCGAACAACAGCTGTAACTTAATAACCTTTATATTTGAATTTCTTAAATATTCAGTTAAAGGTTCTAATTTTTCAATGTATGGAGTGTCAAAATTCTGACTGACAAATCCATCACAATTTGTATCTGTTTCTTCCTCAATTTGCTTATTCGAAAAAATTTCATGATATTTACCATCTACTTCCCGAACTAGAAAATACCATTTCACACATCTTGGCCCTAAGCCAGAACCGTCCTCATAACTTGAAACAATAATAGTTGTTGCTACTTTAACTTCATCAACTCTTAAAGTATCTGAATTTGTTGCTTGCTTTTTTCTAAAAAATGCCATTTTTAATATCCTCCTTAACAATCGTTTTTTGGAAGTTTACTACAGTACTATTCTTATTATAGTTCGCATAGCTACGAATGATATACGTAGTATATCACATTTTTATGTTAATTTCAACAGTTTTATCCCACTATAATATCACTATAATATCACAATTTTTGGTCAAAAAAAGACCGTTTCTTTTGAAACGGTTTAAGATTTTTGTGTTTATCAAATTTTTATAGTCTTGAAATTCAGTTATATCAAGAGTTTTAAAAAGTTCGACAAAATCTTGTCTTGGTGCGGATGACAGGAATCGAACCTGCACGTCGTAGACACTGGTTCCTAAGACCAGCGCGTCTGCCAATTCCGCCACATCCGCGTGTAGATTACCATAGCATGTCTCGCACGCCTAGCCTACGCATATTATATTAGCATATTTTTGCTTAAATTGTCAATACATTTTTCTTATATTTTTTCTTATATTTTTTCATTCTGATTTTTTCACTTTATGTTTACGCCTACTATTCCGCCTATCATTCCGTGATATTATTCCTGTTAATATCATTATAATTGAATACATATTTAATGAAAAATTTAATGTTGTTATACTAGATATTATATATATTGCCATCATATATATAATTCCAATAATTGCTCCATTTACTATTCCTTTTCTTTTTATTTTTATTGTTGTCATTGAGCTTCCAATAATAATACTTATTCCTGAAATTACTATTATTACTGGGCTTATTGTTTCTTCTCCTACTTTTGTATATGTTAATATTACTGAAAATATTAATAACATTATTAATGTAATAATTATAGATATTATACTTCCTTTTATAATACTAGTCATAGCATTAGATGTAGTTATGTTACTTTCTACAGTTTTTATATTTTTCATTTTTTACTCTCTCCTTCTACTTTTTATAAATTTATATTCTTTATTTATAAAAATAGAACAAAACAGAGCAAAATAAAAACACAGTTTTTTTTCTGTGTTTTTACTTTTATACTCTATATATTATTATTTACTGTATTTGTATTATTTGCTTGTGTATTTGTTTGTATTGTATTATTTATTGTTTGGTTAATTGTATTATTTGTAGTATTTTGATTATTTGTATTTGTTTCTTGTTGTTTTTGTGCATTCATTAGATCATCTAATAAAATTGTATTATTATTATATGTTAAGTAATATTTTGTTTTTCCTGATTCTGTTATAGAATATACTTCATCTAATATAAAATCTAAAACTATTTTTCCTTGTGATGTAACTAAGCCATATTTTTCTGTTGATGTTTCTTCTTCTTTTTTTGTTGATTGGTTTATTGTTTTTGTTACAAATGTTTTTTGTACTACTATTAATTCATATTCTGGAACTATTAATACTTTATTTGCAGTTTTTTCTTTTAAAGTACTTCCTATATATCCAAAACCACTATATTCTATTGGTAATAATAAGTTTCCTGCTTTATCATACATTCCCCATTTATCATTTTTTAATACTGGTATACAATTATCAAATAGTAAGTATTTATTTGCTATTTCATCATTTGTAAATTTTGTTGGGTCTATTCCAATGTCATCATTTTCAATATACAATACTATTTTTCCATTATCATCTATAACACCTTTTTTTCCATTTTTAGTTGCTAAATATAATTTATAATCCTTATCTAATAATTCTAAAGATTCATAAGAAGGCACTATTTTAAATTTACCAGATGGTAATATGATTCCTACATTTCCTTCTTGTGTAGTAACAAAAAATTCCTTTGTGTTTTCTAGAAACTTTATTTCTTTATATTTACTTCCTATTATATCTTCACCAGTAGCTGATATAACTCCTACACTTTTACTTTCTTCTTTATTTGAAGTTGCCACAGTTTCTACTTTTTCTACCACAAACATATTATATAAAATCGCTTTTTGATTATCAAAATCTGCTGATAATCCTGTATATTTTCCTTCTACTGCAAATTTTGAATTATAATATGTTGCTAAATATGGAAGTGTATATACTGTTATTTGATTATTTTCTGCATTATATGATATTTGCGAATTTGTTGCTAATATCATTGCATCCATAGGAGCATATAATTTTCCATTTATACTTTTTACTACATTATTTATTGTGTAATATTCAAAATTATTTGTAACTCCTGGTTTTGTTTTATATATTTTATTTAATCCTAATGTAAATGATGCTATTTCATTTGTTGATTTTATATAACATTTTGCATTATCTTCTTCAGAAATTAATTTATATTCACCATTATATGATGTATATCCTATTAGTTCTGCAAATTCTTTAATTGCTACATATACATCTCCATTTTCAGAAATTGAAAACATCGTTGATGTAGGATTTAAGCTTTTACCATCTATTGATAATTTTAATTTTGTTGTTGTTAAATATGCTATTCCTGCAAATAATGCAGCTGAAAGTACTGCTAATACAATAATAATTATAATTATTATTTTCATTATTTTTTTATTTTTCATTTGTTCTTCAGTTAAACTATCATTTATAAGATTCATATATAAATATCCACCCTTTCTTAATCTTTTGTATAACCATATTTTTTGTAAAATTCTTCTTTAAATGTTCCTAAATTATCGTTCTCTATTTCTATTCTAACTCTTTCCATTAATTTAGTCAAGAAATATAAATTATGAGTTGATAATAATCTTACTCCTAAAATTTCATTTGTTTTTACTAAATGTCTAATATATGCTCTTGTGTAATTTTTACAAGTGTAACAATCACATTCTGGGTCTAGTGGTGTAAAATCATGTTCATATGTAGCATTTCTTACAACAACTTTTCCATTCCATGTCATAGCTGTACCATTTCTTGCAATTCTTGTTGGAAGTACACAATCACACATATCAATTCCTGCAATTGCTGCTTCTATTAAATAGTCTGGTGTTCCAACTCCCATTAAATATCTTGGTTTTTCTTTTGGCATTAATGGAGCTGTGTATTTTAATATGTCTAAAAATTCTTCTTTTGGTTCTCCTACACTTATTCCTCCTATTGCATATCCTGGGAAATCCAATTTTACTAAATCTTCTAAACTCTTTTGTCTTAAATCTTTATAAAAACCACCTTGAATAATACCAAATAATCCTTGCTGCTCTGTTTTTTTATGTGCTTGTTTACATCTTGTAGCCCATCTAGTTGTTCTTTCCATTGATTTTTTAGTATATTCATATGTAGATGGATATGG
>CAYVYP010000031.1:0-17539 GCA_964455975.1 uncultured Lachnospiraceae bacterium | reverse complement strand
TTTTCAGGTGATATACCTTCCATCTTTGCTGAAATTTCTTCTGCAGTTGGATCTCTTCCTAAATCTTGTACAAGTTGTCTTTGTATTCTTGTTAATTTATTTATTGTTTCTACCATATGAACTGGTATTCTTATTGTTCTTGCTTGATCTGCTATTGCTCTTGTAATAGCTTGTCTTATCCACCATGTTGCATATGTGCTAAATTTAAATCCCTTTTTATAATCAAATTTTTCAACTGCTTTTATTAATCCCATATTTCCTTCTTGAATTAAATCTAAAAATAACATACCTCTACCAACATATTTTTTAGCTATACTTACAACTAGTCTTAAGTTTGATTCTGCTAATTTTTGTTTAGCATATTCATCACCTTCTAGAACTTTTTGAGCTAAATTTAGTTCTTCTTCATATGTAAGAAGTGGTATTTTTCCTATTTCTCTTAAATACATTCTAACAGGATCGTCTATACTTACTCCATCAAAATTATTTAAGTCTATATTTTCTAGCTTAATTTCTTCAACTTCTTCTAGGTCTTCTATATCAGGTTCTTCTTCAAATTCATCTTTTAATATATCTACACCTAGCTCTTCAAAAGCATCAAATACTTTATCTATTTGATCTGCATTTATATTATCTAATTCGCTTGCAAGTTCTCCATATGTTATTTTTCCTTGTGTTTTTGCTTTTTTTAATATGCTATCAACTTTATCATTTTTTACTTTTTCATCTTTTTCTTGTTTTTCCTTTACTTCTTCTGCAGTTAAATTTTCATTTGATTCATCTTCTGCTGTCTTTTTAGTATCATTATTTAATTCTATTATAGCTTTTTTAGCTTTAGTATTTTTTTCTGTTTTTGTTAATTCTTTTTCTTCTTTAATTATTTCTTCATTTTCTTGTTTTTTCATTTTATTACTACCCCCTATTTCATTTTAGCTAATTTTATTATACTTTCACTAAGTAAAGCTTCTAAATTAGCCACTTCATCTTTAGTTAAGTCTTTTTGCTCTAGCTGTTTTAATATTTCATTTTTTTCATTTATAATTTTTTCTTTAGCATATATATTTAAAATATCTTGTATACATTTTTTTGCATCTGATATTTCAAAATCATCTGCTAATATTTCACTTAAATAATTAATTGTTTCTTCTTTTTCAAACCAGTCTAAAACATTACTATTAATAATATTACCTTTTTCAAATTCTTCATACAATTTTTTCACAATTTCTTTATTATTTTCTGATTTAAAGTCCTCTACTTTTATACTATCTTTTATTAATTTATATGCTCCTAAATCAGGATCTAATAAAAGATATATTATCATTTTTTCTCGTCTTAAATCAACTTCAGAAATTTTTTCTTGTTTTGTATCTTCTTTTGGTATTACTCTTACTATTGGTTTTTCTAATTTTTGTATTGATTTATTATTAGAATATAATATCTTATTTATTTCTGCATATATTGCTTCTTTAGATATTCCATATGTTTTAGATATTTTATCTACATATACTTCTTTTTCCATGCTATTTTCTACTTTAGAAATAACTTTTGCAATTTCATTTAAAAATTTTATTTTATCGTTTGTGTTTTCTAAATTTAACTGATTTTTCAGCATCTTTACATTATATTCTACAAGTGATATTGCATTATCTACATATTTATTAAATCTTTCAGGTCCATATTTAACAACAAATTCATCTGGATCTTTTGCTCCTTCAATTTGAAGAATTCTAATATCACACCCTAAATTTTGTAATATTTCTAATCCTCTTAATGTAGCTGCTTGTCCGGCTCCATCAGCATCATATCCAATTATTACTTGCTGACTTGAATTTCTAAGTAATCTTCCTTGAGCTTCTGTAAGTGCTGTTCCTAGTGAAGCCACTACATTTGTTATTCCTCTTTGATATAAAGAAATTGCATCCATATAGCCTTCAACTATTATTATTTTTTTAGTATCATACTTTTTTGCTACATTTAGTCCAAATAAATGTCTTCCTTTACTATATACTATATTTTCTGGTGAATTAATATATTTTGGCTTACTATCATCTAATACTCTACCACCAAAAGCTATTATTCTTCCCCTAACATCTTGTATTGGAAACATTAATCTTTTTCTAAATCTATCAATAAACTTACCATTTTCAGATTTATTTACTAAACTTGAAGCTAATATTTCTTCTTCATTAAATCCTTTTTCTTTTAACAAAGTATATAACTCATCAAAATTTGCTGAATATCCTATTAAAAATGCTTTTAATGTATTATTATCTAACTTTCTTTTTTTTATATATTCTTGTGCTATTTTTGATGTTGGTTTATATAAATTTTGATGATAAAATTCTGCTGCTATTTTATTTATTTCATATACCTTTGCTTTAAGTTCTATTTTTTTAGAATCTTCTCCAGATTCTAAAATTGGAAGTTCTATATTTGCTTTTTCTGCTAATACCTCTAATGTTTCTTTAAAATTTAGATTTTCAATTTTACTTATAAAATGAATTACATTTCCACCAGTTCCACACCCAAAACAATGAAAAATTTGTTTATCTGGTGAAACAGAAAAAGAAGGTGATTTTTCTTTATGGAATGGACACAATCCAAAAAAATTTCTACCACTTCTTTTTAATGTTACATATTGTGATATTACATCTACTATATCATTACTATTTTTTATTTCATCTATTAATTCATCACTATAACGTAGCATTTTTAGCAACCTTTCTTAAATCTATTTATATTATTCGACAAATCTATTTCAAATCCTTCTTATGTAACCATAACCTGACATTTTTATGCCATTACTAATTTATAAGGTAAAAATAGACGTCATTTATCATGACGCCTTATCTTTAAACTATCATTTTATTAAAGATTTGTATTTGTTCCATCAAATGGAATAAATTTTTTAACAATATTATCTGCTACATTAATTCCTTGTTCTTGTACTTTGTATTCAGCAAAAGATAGATTTATTTTGCTTTCAACTAATTCTTCTACTTCATCTTGTGAAGCATGTTCTGCTAAAACAAGTTCGCTTACTAATATTTGTTTTGCATTATTTAGCATTTTCTTTTCACCTGTAGATAGTCCTTTTTCTTTTTGTTTAAAGCTTAAATTTCTAACTACATCAGCTATTTCATATATATCTCCGCTTTTCATTTTATCCATATTATCTCTGTATCTTTTATTCCAATTCATAGACATTTCAGTTTCATTTTCTTCTAAAATGTTAAATACTTTTGAAGCGGAATTTTTATCTATTATTCCTCTTACTCCAACATTTTCAGCCTTGTTTGTTGGAATCATTACTTTTACTTCCCCTGGCATTTTTAAAATATAATAAGATTGTTTTTCACCTAATATATCTTTTTCCTCTATTGCATCTATTGTACCAGCCCCGTGCATTGGGTAAACTATTTTATCACCTACATTAAACATATAAGTTTCTCCTTCCTATGCTAAATATATTTTGGCTATTCATAAATTAAAGAATATAATTTCTCTCTTTTTGCTACCTTAATAAGTATAACATAAAAATTGGTAAAAGTCAAAGCTTTTACCAATTATTTTTTATGTAAAATAGTATGTTTTATTCTACGGAATATATATTTTCCAGTCTTTTATTTATAATAATATTTTTATTTGTTTGTTGATCCAAATCCACCCATTCTTTTCCCATCAGCTGAATCACTATCTGTTACTTTATATTTACAAAATATTGCTTGTCCTATTATATCACCTTTTTTAATTTCGATATCTTTATCAAAAAAATTATAAAATGCATACATAAAAGCTCCATCATTATCTGGATTTCCATAATAATCTGCATCTATTATTCCAATACTATTTGCCATTACTAATCCTTTTTTAAATGGATTAGAACTTCTGTTACAAAGCATTAAATATTCGTCTTCTTTCATATATGCTTTTATTCCAGTTTTTATAAGAGTTGGTTTATTTCCAAATTCATATGGTTTTATTATACAGTCTTCTGCCGCTTCAACATCATATCCTGCTGAATATTTTGTTTTTCTTTCTGGTAAATTTATTCCCATATTTTCAAATCCTTTTGCTACTTCAAATCCACGTTTTCTTTCCATAATTAAATTCTCCTTTATTTAACTTTTTTATTTATACTATCATACAAGAAAAATTTTTTCAATCTTAATTTCTTTATTTTATTGTATTTTTTTGTAAATTTATATATAATCATTTTATCTTAAAAGGAGGGTTTTTTTATGAATAAAAAATCAAACATTGGAATTATCATATTAATTCTTATTTTATTAATTTTTATAACTATTGGTATTTGTTATTTAATAAATCCAAATATGTTTAATATAACTAAACTTGCTAATAATGAAGTTAATTCAAATAATACAAATACTATAGTCCAAAATACTTCTGCAAATACAATTATTGAAAATGCTGTAAGTAACACTACAAATACAACTATTGAAAATACTGTAAATAATACAAATGAACCTACAGTAACTGTTTCTACTGATTTATTTGGAAAGTATTATCCTCAGGCTGAAGAAAAGCTTAAAACAATGTCTTTAGAAGAAAAAGTTGGTCAAATGTTTTTTGTTCGTTGCCCTGAAGATAATCAATCTGAAATGATTAAAACTTTAAATCCTGGTGGTTTTATTTTATTCGGAAGAGATTTTAAAGCTAAAACAAAATCTGAAGTTATAAATAATATTTCTAGTTATCAAAATGCTTCTAAAATTCCAATGCTAATTGGTGTTGATGAAGAAGGTGGAAGTGTTGTAAGAGTTAGTTCTAATAAAAATTTAAGGTCTGAAGAATTTAATTCTCCTCGGATACTTATATCAACTTGGTGGTTTTTCTAGAATAATAAGTGATACAAAAGAAAAAGCAGAATTACTTTTAAGTTTAGGTATAAATGTAAATTTAGCTCCTGTTTCTGATGTATCTACAAATTCAAGTGATTTTATATATAAAAGAACATTTAGAAAAGATGCCAAAGCTACTGCAGAATATGTTTCTAAAGTTGTAACAACAATGCTTCAAAATGGAATATCTTGTACTTTAAAACATTTTCCTGGTTATGGAAATAATATAGATACACATACTGATGTTGCACATGATAATAGAAGTTATGAAACCTTTACTTCTTCTGATTTTCTTCCAATTGAAGCTGGAATAAAAGCAGGCGCTACTAGTATTTTAGTTTCACACAATATTGTAGCTTGTATGGATGCAAATTCTCCTGCTTCATTATCTAGCAAGGTTCATGAAATACTAACAGATACTTTAGGTTATACAGGAGTAATAATGACAGATGATTTAGCAATGAGTGCAATAACAAAATATACAAATGGTGCTGAAGCTGCTGTACTTGCTGTAAAAGCTGGTAATGATTTATTAATAACAACAGATTTTGAAACTCAAAAAAATTCAGTATTAAAAGCTATTCAAAATGGTGAAATTTCTGAAAATGAAATTAATAATCATGTCAAAAAAGTATTAGCTTGGAAATATTATATGGGATTATTAAAATAGTGTGCTTTTAGCACACTATTTTCCCTATTAAATCATATTCTCTTACATCTACTATTTTACAATTAATAAACTTATCTATTAAATTTTCTTTTTCATCTTCTATTTTAATATATACTAGACCATCTATATCTGGAACATCTTTTGAAGTTCTTCCAACATAATATTTTCCATCAAATGTTTTTGTTTCTATTAAAACTTCTACAGTTTTTCCTATATTTTTCTTTATAATATTCTCTGATATTTGTTTTTGTTCTTCCATTATTTTATTATATCTTGATTTTTTAGTCATTGGATGAATTTGCTCTTTTAATCTACTAGCTGGCGTTCCTTCTTCTTTTGAATATGTAAATGCTCCTAATTTTTCAAATTTTGTTTTCTTTACAAATTCAAGTAATTCTTCAAAATTTTCTTTTGTTTCTCTTGGAAATCCTACTATTAAAGTTGTTCTAATAACCGCTTCTGGAATATTTTTTCTTATTTTTTCTATTACAGAAATTATACTTTTTTTATCACTTTTTCTATTCATTCTCTTTAATACTGTATCTGATATATGTTGAATTGGTATATCAAAATATTTACAAATTTTATCGTTTTTCTTTACAGTTTCTATTAGTTCATCTGTTATTGTTTCAGGATATGAATATAAAAATCTAATCCAATGTAATTGTTCTATTTTACATAGTTTGTTTAATAGTTCTGATAATTTAGACTCTCCATATAAATCTATTCCATATTTTGTTGTATCTTGAGCAATTACTATAAGTTCTCTAATTCCTTTTTTCACAAGCAATTTAGCTTCTTCTAATATATCTTCCATTGGTCTTGATACAAATGGGCCTCTTATATATGGAATTGCACAATATGTACATCTATTACTGCATCCTTCACCAATTTTTAAATATGCTGTAACTTTTCCTGTTGTTACAACTCTATCTAAATATTCTTCTTTTGTCATCATTGGCATTGGTTCCATATTATAAGAATTTGTAATTTTCTTATCCACTTTTATTTGATTTTTCGCTTTTTGTTTTCCACTTATTGTACTATCTATTTTCTCCCAAATGTTATCATATTCATCTAATTTTAAAAATAAATCTACTTCTGGAATTTCTTTAACTAATTCGTCATAATATCTTTGTACTAAACATCCCATTACTATAATATATTTACATTTTTTCTTTTTATATTCTAACATTTCAAAAATTGTATTTATTGCTTCTTCTTTTGCTGATTCAATAAATCCACAAGTATTTATTATAAGTATATCTGCATCATTTTCATTATTTACTATTTCAAAATTATGTTTTTTTAAAATACCTATTGTCATTTCTGTATCTATTAAATTTTTACTACATCCAAGTGATATAAATCCTACCTTCATTTTTTATTCCTTCCCTATCAATTTTTCTATGTCTTGCAATGCTTTACATAGTTCATTATATACTGTTTTTGTTACTATTTCTTCACCTGCTTCGTATTTTTTATAGCCTCTTTTATATCAAATAATTCAAACCTTGTTTTTGATTTTTTTCCATTATCTAATAAAAATACTGGTACATAAGTAACTTTATTTAATACTATTTTTCCGAGTTTTTCCATCTTTTCTAAGTTTAATATTTAATATCATTTCTATACTAGAGTTTTTATATTCACTAGCTGATATAAAATTTCCTTGTGAATATACTATAAATACATTTTCACCATTTTTATTTTGTCTTACTTCCATTGGTTGAAGAACTGCTGGATGATTTCCTAAAATTAAATTTACTCCATTTTCTACTAAAAAATTTGTTAAATCTTTTTGATATGTATTTGCAACATTTGATGTTAAATCTCCCCAATGCATTATTGTACAAATATATTCTGCTCCTTCTTTTTTTGCTAAAGTTATATCTGATAGTATCTTTTGTTTATCTATCATATTTACTAAATTTGAACTACCAATATTTAAGCCATATGTATAAGATAAAAATGCTAATTTTATACCTTTTACTTCTTTTATAATATATCTTTTATCAGTTTCATTTTTTACAGTTCCTACTGCCAAAAATTCTAAACTTTCTAAATATTCTTTTGTCTCAATTATTCCGTCTTGCCCATAATCAAAACTATGGTTATTAGCAGTAGATAATACATCTAATCCTATATCTTTTAAAGTTATAGCTAATTCTTTTGGAGAATTATATTTTTTATATCCAGAATAATTTTCTTTTGTAAAATTTGTTTCTAGTGTACCTATCGCTATATCAGCATTTTTTGTATATGTTTCTACATTTTTAAAAAAGTGACCAAAATCATATGTTTTTGTAGTAGCATTATATGCATCATTATATAATGATTCTTCACATAAAATATCTCCAACAGCTGATATTTCTAAATATGTATCTTTTTTAGTTTCTTCTATTACAGTATTTTCAGAATTTGTTTGTTCATCACTTAATTTATTTTCACTTGTCTTATTTTCATCTGTTGCAACAAATATTTCATTTAGCATATTTTGTCTTTTTTCCTTTTGCTTTGCAATTTCAATTTTTGTATACATATTTTGAATCATAAAAATAACTAAAAATACTGAAATTATAGATGCTAATCCTATAATTATTTTTTTATCTATATTTATGTTTTTTGAATTTTTTCTATTATTTCCTCTTCTTTGGTTTCTCATATTAGCCTCCAAATTTATAAATAACTCTATATACTAATTTATCATATTTTTTACATTTAATAAAGCTTTTTTCATAAATTGTGTGTTGATATTTTTTTATTTTTAGTATACAATATACCTATTAAAATTATGGAAAGAAGGATTGATTAACTTGACAAATAAACCTTATGAACCTGACAAGATTAATAATTTCAAGGAATTAGTTGAAAGATATGAAACTCTTTATTCTGATAAAGTAGCTTTTAAATATAAAAAACATCCAAAGGATTCTAATGTTGTAGAAATTACTTATAAAGAATTTAAAAGCGATATAGATTCTCTTGGAACAGAACTTATTTCAAGAGGATTCCAAGGTAAAAAAATAGCTATAATTGCTCCAAACAGATATGAATGGTGTGTAAGCTATTTAGCTATAGAAACTGCTGGAATAATTGTAGTTCCTCTTGATAAAGCATTGCCAAACAATGAAATAGAAGATCTTATTTTAAGAAGTGAAGTTGAAGCTGTTATATTTGATGAAAAATATACTGAAGTATTTTCAAAAATAATGCAAGATGGAAAAAGTAATTTAAATACATATATTTGTATGGATTATGATGATACTAAAAATGGATTTATTTCATATAAAAAACTTATAAAAAATGGTAGATCTCTTTTAGATTCTGGTGATACAAAGCTTAAACAAACTGTAATAGATGATTTTGCAATGTCTATTATGTTATTTACATCTGGCACAACTTCAATTGCAAAAGCTGTTATGTTATCACAAAGAAACATATGTGAAAATATATATGCTATAGGTTGTGTTTGTAAAGTAGTTTCTGAAGATACTTTCCTTTCATTTTTACCACTTCACCATACATTTGAATCTACTTGTACATTTTTATATGGTACTTTTTGTGGTATTACAGTAGCTTTTTGTGATGGATTAAGATATGTTGTAAGTAACTTAAAAGATTATGAAGTAACTGGACTTGTATCTGTTCCATTAATGTTAGAAGCTATGTATAAAAAGATAAAAAAAGGAATTGAAGATAAAGGAAAAACCAAACTTGTTCATCATATGAGTAATATATGTAACTTTTTACTTAAATTTGGAATAGATATTAGAAGATTAGTTTTTAAAGATATTATAGCCGAACTTGGTGGACATTTAAGACTAATAATATGTGGTGCAGCATCACTTGAAGTATCAACTATAAAAGGATTATCTGATTTAGGAATAAATTTACTTCAAGGATATGGTTTAACAGAAACCTCACCAGTTCTTGCAGCAGAAAATGATAAATTTAAAAGACCTGGTAGTGTTGCTTTTGCAATGCCTAACATGGAAATTAAAATAGATAATCCAAATGAAAATGGAATTGGAGAAATTATAGCCAAAGGTCCTTGCATAATGCTTGGATATTATGAAAATAAAGAAGCAACAGATGAAGTTTTAAAAGATGGTTGGTTTTACACTGGAGATTTAGGATATTTAGATAAAGATGGTTGCTTATTTATAACTGGTAGAAAAAAAGATGTTATAGTCCTTAAAAATGGAAAAAACATTTACCCTGGTGAACTAGAAATTTTAATTTCCAAACTTCCTTATGTTGCAGAAAACATTGTTTTTGGAAAACCAGATAAAGACGGAGATTTAACTCTTTGTGCAAAAATAGTATATAATAAAGATCTTATGGACCAAACTTTTGGTGGAGTTTCCAAAGAAGAATATCATGACCTTATATGGAATGAAATAAAAGCAATTAACAAAACAATGCCAGCGTATAAATATATAAGAGAGATAATTGTTACAGATGAGCCTTTAATAAAAACAACAACTCAGAAGGTAAAAAGATTTGAAGAAATAAAAAGAATTTTAGGAAACTAAAATTCTTTTTTGTTTTTTATTCACTAAACATATGCTTTCTTGTCATTTCTAATAAATTTAATTTTGTAAATCCAATTACTTGTGTTTTTGACCTATCTTGTTTTAATGATTCTTTTAGTATTTGTGTTATTTCTTCTCTGTCTTTATCATTATCCATATCTATATAATCTATTATTATTATTCCACCAATATCTCTTAATTTTAACTGTTTCGCAATTTCGATGCTTGCTTCTTTGTTAACTTTAAATACAGTCTGCTCTAAATCTTTTTTACCTGTATATTTTCCAGAATTTACATCTATTGCAACTAAAGCCTCTGTTTTATCAATAGTTATAAATCCTCCACATTTAAGCCAAATTTTTCTTTCTTGCAATTTTAAAATTTCATCTTTTAAATTATATAAATTTAGTAAATCTTCATTTTCTTTATACTCAATTTTAACATCTTTAAAATTACTATTTTGTAAAAATGTTTTTACCTCTTCATATATACATAAATTATTTATTAAAATTCTATCTATATTTTGATCAATTATATCTGTTAAAAAATTTTTAATAATATTATTTCCACTATATATTAAACTTGGAATTCTTTTTGCATTTTTTGTTTTTTCCTTAATTTCATTATATTGGTTTATGACAGATTTAATATCACTTTCTAATTCTTCTTTAGTTTTTCCTTCTGCTGATGTTCTTATTATTGCTCCTGCATTTTTAGGAAGTAATTGTTTTACAATTTCTACAAGTCTCTTTTTTTCATCTTCATCTTCTATCTTTTGTGAGACAGTAACAAAACTAACTTCTGGCATAAATACAATAAATCTGCTTGGTAAGCTAATATGTTTAGATACTTTGGGTCCTTTTTTAGATGTTGCATCTCTTTTTATTTGTACTTCTAAAATATCGCCTTGTTTTATATATTTACTAATACTACCTAACTCATCATTTTTATTATTTTCATCTGTAATATCTTTTTTAGGTAAAATATCTTTTAAATGTATAAATGCATTTTTTTCTTCTCCTATATCTATAAACGCTGCTTGCATTCCAGGTAATACATCTGTTACTTTTCCTATATATATATTACCTTCTATTCTATTTTGATTATCTTCTTCATATTTTTCAATTAATTTTCCATTTTCCGAAAATATAATTGTTTTTTTATTATCTTTATCTACATTTAATATTATTTCTCGCATTACTTTTCTCCTAGTTATATTTATTCATTGCTAAGTCAATTCCATTTTTTAATATTTCTATTACTGCATTTTCAGCTTTTTCTTGCCCTTTTTCCAATGCATTTTGTTCTTCTTCTGATATTTTACTAATTACATAATTTATAATATCTTCTTTATTCTCTGGAATTCCTATTCCTACTCTTATTCTACAAAAATCTTCTGAATTTAATTCATGTACAACAGATTTCATTCCATTGTGACTTCCAGATCCACCTTTTTTTCTTATTTTTATTTTTTCTTTTTCTACATCCATATCATCATATATAACAATTATATCTTCCAAGTCTATTTTATAAAAATCAGCAAATGGCTTTATTGCTTGTCCACTTAAATTCATATATGTTTGTGGTTTTAATAAAGCTACTTTTTTTCCTTCTATTATTCCGCTTCCATATAGGCTATTAAATTTACTTCTTGTAATATCAATTTCATATTTTTTTGCTATTTTATTAATTACATCAAATCCCATGTTATGCCTAGTATTAGAATACTCTGGCTCTGGATTTCCAAGTCCAACTATTAAATACATATTTTTTACCTCTTTTTTATTTTAGATTGCTATATTTTTAGTTTCTTCTAATAAATCTTTATAAAAGTAAAGTTCTTCATTATCATGTTCATTTTCATTTTGTACAAATCCATTCTTTATATAAAAATTAATAGCCCTCTCTAATTTTTTATACGTCCCTAAATATATTATAGAATAATAATTTTCTTTAGCTTTATCCATCACTGTATCAAATAAATTTTGCGCTATTCCTGCTCCTCTATGGTTATAATGAACATACATTCTTTTTAAATATGCTTCATTATTTTCTTTATATTCTAAACTTATAGTTCCAATGACTTTTTCCATCTCATCTATAGCAATTAAATAATGTAAATTTTTATTTTTAATTACTAAGTCTAGTTCATTACTTAATTCTTTTTTTAAGAGGTTTATATCTAGTCCTATATTACATTCTCTTGTCATTATATCTATTAATAATTCTAATGTTTCTTTTTTATATTTTTTATTGTATTCTATTACTTTATACATATAAACCTCCTTTTTTATTTTAATTTTTACTAATTTCTTCCTCATATTTTTTGTTAAAAATATTTTCTATTTTTTCATATTCTTCTTCTAGTTTTAACTTTTCTTCTTGTTCTTCTATAAATTCTTTATAGATTTTTGATTTATTATCAAATTTATGTTTTAAATCTTTATAAATTTCATTTTTATCCGATATAGTAGAATTTACTGTTTTATTAATAAATTCTATACAATAATTTAAATATCTTTTTAAACATAAGCCTTGTATTTTGGGTAAATTATTGTTTTTAAAAAATTCTGAACATTCATCATATGCTTTAAATGCATCCTCTATTTTTTCTATTTTCAAGTCTGCTCTCATTGTACTATTTAAACTTTGTACATATGCATACATTTTATTATTTGTAGTAACAAATTTTTTTGCGTCATATAACAATTTATATATAATTGTTTCATCATCTATAATTCTTTTTTCAATATATCTCGTATTTTTAAACAATTCTGTCTTAAATAATTTATTACACATTATAACAGTTTTTACATATTCGTCATAGTCATCACCATATAATTTAAGTAGTGCTTCTATATTATTCATTTGTGTGTATTGATTTTTTTGTATATCAAATTCATATTTCTCATTTTCTGGCACTCTAATAAAGCTACATTCTGCAATATCTGAATTTGTGACATTCATTATATTTAACATGTATTCATAATATCCACTATATATATAATCATCTGCATCAATAAATGATATAAAATCTCCTTTTGCAATATCTATAGCAATATTTCTTGCATGAGCAGCTCCTCCATTTTGTATATTTATAAGGCTAATTCTAGAATCTTTTTTGCTATATTCTTCACATATTTTTTTAGAATTATCTGTAGAACCATCATTAACTATTATTATTTCTAAATCAGAATAAGATTGATTTAATACACTTTCAATACTTTGTTTTAAATATTTTTCTTTATTATAAACAGGTATAATAACTGTTATCAATTTTGACTTATTCATATATTAATTCCTACTTTCATACGTTGTTTTTAATACATCCCATATATTATTTATTTCAATATATTCTTGATAATCTTTTTCTACATTTTTATCATATTCTTCTAATATTTTTAAAAGCTTTTCTATATTACTTTTTTTAAATATTTTTTTTATTTTTGGTATACTTTTTTCTAAATTTTTATATACTTCTAATATTTTTTTATTATAATTTTCTTTGTCCGTTATATACATTAAAAGTGGTTTATATTTTATCCAACCTTCTGATGCTTGCATAAATCTTTTTTCAATATCAAAATTTTCAATTTCAATTTTATCTAATTTTTTTGGATATTTATTTTTCATAATATTTTGATATTTTAAAAACCCATCATGAAAATGATATACTGGAACCTTTATTACTCTTGCGTTTAAAAGTTTTGTGGAAAAAAATGTATCTTCACCTCTTGCTCCTTCTGGATTATAAAATGCCGGGATTTTTTCTATATTATTTAAATTTAAACATAAAGTTGAACCAGCTACCCATGTATCTTTTCCTACATTCTTTAATTCATAGGCTTCAGATTTTAATACATTTTCATCTGCATATGTAACCCCATTTTCATTAATCATTTTTTGTTTTATAGATTCCCATGTAATTATTTCATTACTAATAGCTTCTATATATTGTTTAAATGCTTCTTCTTGTTTGTTTTTTAATTTAATATATGGAATTGGTGAAATATATCCACAATGATATCCTATTGTTACATCTGCATTTTCCATATTTTCTATATGTTTTGATATGTTATTTTGTTTTATCCAATTTAATTGATTATCATCTTTTTTAACTGCCACTGGATATTCATCATCATCCCAAAACAGTAAATAATCTGTATGTTTTTTTAATGCAAAATACATTAATGTGTTTCTGGATCTAGCATGTCCATATCCTAAAAATAAATCAGCTTGATACTGTGTTAATTTATTTTCTTTAATTAGTTTGTTTTTTTCTTTTTCTATTTTCTCTGGTGTTATATATTCTATTTTTATTTTTTTGTATACTTCTGGAAGAATATTATAGAAATCCGTTCTTTTTGTTAATTGATACTTTATATCATATAAAATATAAACTGTTATTTTCACATTTTTCTTGTTTTCTATTTGATTTAATATTTCTTTATAATAGTTATTTATTATTTTACAAACATTTGGTCTGCCAGTAACAAATCCTATTCCAAATTCTATACTATCTTTCATCATCTTCTCCTAATTTTATAATTTTAAACAATATAATCTTTGTAAATTATATCATATGTTAAAATTTATGTCAATTTACATTTAATTACATTTAAAAGAACAATAATCTTAATATTATTGCTCTCTAATATGAATTATGCCATTTTAAAATTCATAATCTTTTAAACATGTTTAGTATTTTTGACAATTATATTTATAATTCTTTTGTTCTTAATTTTCTTCTTCCTCTTCTTCTTTTAATTTAAATAATTCTTTATATCCTATTGTAACAACTGCTACTACCATTAATGCAAATGATAATGCTTTCCATATTCCGCTTTCAAAAAGTACTATTGCAAACATTCCACATGCTGCACTTATTCCATATAATATTAAAACTGCTTCCTTTTGTGAAAATCCTCTTTTTACTAATTTATGATGTAAATGTCCATGGTCTGCTTGAAATACTGCTTTTAGTGATTTTCCTTTTATAATTCTTCTTATTATTGCAAAAACTGTATCAAATACTGGTAATCCCAATACTATTAGTGGTAATACAATTACAAATGCTGTATATGTTTTTGCAACTCCTAATATTGAAATTACTGCTATTGCAAATCCTAAAAAATTTGATCCTGTATCCCCTATAAATGTTTTTGCTGGATTAAAATTAAATGGTAAAAATCCTGTAATTGCTCCTGCTAACGCTGTTATTAATATTATTGCAATTAATGGTGAACCATTTAGCGCAAATATTATTAATAATGATATTGCTGAAATCATTGTTATTCCTGATGATAGTCCATCTAAACCATCTATTAAATTAATAGCATTTGTTATTCCTACTATCCAGCCTATTGTAAGTATTATAGATACTGTATTACTTAATCCTAAAGTATCAAAAAATGGAATATTTAATATGTCTATTCTTATACCAAAAGCTACTACCACTATTGCAGCTATTGTTTGCCCTAAAAGTTTTTGCCAAGCTTTTATATTTTTTATATCATCTATAAACCCGTGTTAATCCTATAATCAATATTCCTAAAAATAAACCTATCATTTTTATTCCATATTGTTCATTTCCATTTAAGTTAATCATCTCTTCAATACTTAAAGATATAATTAAATATGCTGATGAAACTAAAAATCCTAAAATTACGGCAATACCACCTAGTTTTGGCATTGGCTTAGTATGCTCTCTTCTATCATCTTTTGGAATATCCATTCCACCTATTTTTTTAGCTAATTTAATTGTATTTGGCGTAAATACAAATGCTGTTATAAATGCTAGTAAAAATGCTATTGCTATGTTTCCCCACATTAATTTTGCCTCCCTATATTTACTTTTTTTGTTACATTTTAAAATAATATATCATATATGATAAAAAATAACAATAAAATCACCTATAAAATCTTTCCTCCACCAATTACAATGTCATCTTTATAAAAAACTACAGATTGACCTGTTGTTATAGCTCTTTGTTTTTGCTTAAATGTTACTTTTACTTTTTTATCATCTACTTTTTCTAAAATTGCATCTGCTTCTTGTGCTCTATAACGTACTTTTGCCTTTATTTCTATTGGTTTTTCTATTTTATCTATTGCTAGTAAATTAATATCTGTTGCATATAAAATGTTAGTATATAATTCTTCTTCTTTACCTAAAATCACTTCATTTTTTTCAACATCTATTTTTACAACATATAATGGCTCTTTATAAGATATTCCGAAGACCTTTCCTTTGCCCTATTGTGTAAAAAATAATTCCTTTATGTTCTCCTATTATTTCGCCACTTGTCAATTTAAAATTTCCTTTTGTAGGTAGTTTATCCAAATTCTTTTCTAAAAATTCTCCATAATTTCCATCTGGAATAAAACAAATTTCTTGGCTATCTGGTTTTTTTGCAACATTTAGTCCATTTTCTTCTGCTATTTGTCTTATTTGAGACTTGTCAGTATAATTTTCTAAAGGAAATAAAATATGGCTTGCTACTTCTTTTGGCATATTATATAAAAAATATGTCTGATCCTTTTTTATTGCATTTGATTTTTTTAAAACAAATCTTTTATATTCTTCTGAATATTCTACTTTTGCATAATGTCCTGTAGAAATATAAGTGCATCCAAGTTCTTTTGCTTTTTTATAAAAATAATCAAATTTTAAATATTTATTACATTCTACACATGGATTAGGCGTTTTTCCACATTTATAACAATTTATAAAATCTTTAATAACATGTTCTTCAAATTCTTCTCTTAAATCTAAAGTATAATGTGGTATTTCTAATTTATCACAAACTCTTTTAGCATCATATGTAGCAGAAAATGAACAACATCCGTCCTTCTATTTCAGGGTTACATTTGTCCTCCCATAGTCTCATTGTTGCTCCTATTACTTCATAACCTTGCTCTTTTAATAAAATTGCTGCAACAGAGCTATCAACTCCACCGCTCATTCCTAACAATACTTTTTCTTTCATTTTTACCTCTTCTTCTAATTTTAAATATTATACTACAAAAAAGTCAAAAAATCACTCATTTAAGAGTGATTTTTTAGTTTTTATTCTTCTATCTTAATATGAACATCTTTTAATTGTTTTTCATCAACTTTACTTGGTGCTCTCATCATCAAATCTCTTGCTTTTTTATTTTTAGGGAATGCTATTACTTCTCTAATATTATCAGTTCCGGCAATTAACATTACCATTCTATCTAAACCTGGTGCTGCTCCTGCATGTGGTGGTGTTCCATATTGGAATGCATCATACATTGCACCAAATCTTGTTTTTACATCTTCTTTATTATATCCTGCTATTTCAAATGCTTTTACCATAAGCTCTGGATCATGGTTTCTAACTGCTCCGGAAGCCATTTCATATCCATTACATACAACATCATATTGATATGCAAGAATATCTAATGGATTTTTTGTAAGTAAACTTTCCATTCCACCTTGTGGC
>CAYVYP010000030.1:0-17826 GCA_964455975.1 uncultured Lachnospiraceae bacterium | reverse complement strand
TCATACCTAAAAGGTTCTAGAACCCCACGTAAAACGTGGGGTTTTCGTTACACAACAAAGGCTGATTGCTTACAGTAATCAGCCTTTTATTATATTCTATTCATATTCTACTTTTACTAAATATAATCCTTGTGGTGGTAATGTTCTTCCTGCTAGTTCTCTGTCTCCTGTTTTAATTATTTTAGATATATCTTCTGATTTAATTTTTCCGAAGTCCAACTTCTAATAATGTTCCTGCAATTATTCTTACCATATTATATAAAAAACCATTTCCAGTAAGTTCTATAAATATTTTTTCTTCTTTATAATATACCTCTGCATTGTATATCTTTCTTACACTGCTTTTGCTACTTGTTCCACTTGCCTTAAAACCTTTAAAATCATGTTCGCCTTCAAAATGTTTTACGGCTTCTTGCATTTTACCAATATTTAGCTCTTCTGGAAAATAATATTCTAAATTTCTATTTATTGCAGAAGGTGTTTTAGCATTATTTATAATATATCTGTATGTTTTCTTTTTGCAATTATATCTACTATGAAATTTTTCGTCTACTTCTTCAGCCTTTTTTATTGCTATCGATTTTTTTATTTTTGAATTTATAGCTATTGCTATTTTATCTATCGGAATTGTTGAATTAGTTTTAAAATTAGCAACTTGTCCCCAGCTATGTACTCCTGCATCTGTTCTTCCTGATCCAATTAGCTCTATTTGCTCTTTTGTTATTTCTCCTATTACTTTTTCTAATTCTCCTTGTATATTTAATTTATTTGGCTGTTTTTGCCAACCATTAAAATCTTTTCCATCATATTCTATTGTTAATTTTATATTTCTCATTTTTTCCTTTCTTTCTTAAATAGACTATCTTAATAATTAAGATAGTCTATTTTTTATTATTTTAAATTTTTATCTTCCTTTAAATCCTTATCTTTTTTTTGAAACTTAAATTTTATATCTTTAATTCTATGCATCTTTTTATTTGGATTTTCTTCAAATCTATTTGTTACTAAATTTTTTATTAAAATTTTTCTTAATGCTTCTTCTTTTACATCTGCAATTAAAGTTCCATCTTTTGCTACAGACATCTTTCCTGTTTCCTCAGATACAACAACTACAATACTGTCAGATTCTTTAGACATTCCTATTGCTGCTCTATGTCTTGTTCCTAATTCTTTTGAAATATCTTTATCATTAGCAAGTGGCAACATACATGCTGCTGCTGCTATTTTATTATTACTTATGATAACAGCTCCATCATGAAGTGGTGTTCTTGGCACAAATATATTTACTAAAAGTTGTGGTGATATTTCAGAATTAATTTCAATTCCTGTTGAAATTATATCTTGAACTTTTATATCTCTTTCAAATACTATTAATGCTCCTGTTCTAGCTTTAGAAAGTTCTGTTGCTGCTATTACAACTTTATATATATCTTCTTTTGTTTTTGTAGCTATATCTTTATCTATTCCAAAAAATTTTGTAAATTTATTCGTTCCTAACTGTTCTAATGCTCTTCTTAATTCAGGTTGAAATATAACAATTATCGCTATAACTCCATAAGCCGTAAGAGATGTTAATATCCAATTTAGTATATGCAAATTTAAAATTGAACTTAATGCTATTGCTATTAAAAAGAATATAATTCCTTTTAATATTTGCCAAGCTCTTGAATCTTTTATTAATTTAATAAACATTACAATTATAAATAAAACAATTCCAATATCTAATATTAAACTTATTAATTGAAATGGATTTGCATATAAATCTTGAATATATTGCATTACTCCTTTTTCATAGAAACTTGTTAGCGTTGTAAAAAAATTATTTACCATTTAATTTACCTCTTTTTTATTTTAGTTTAAGCTACTATATAATATATTAGTGTTCCTGCTATTGATAATACCATACATCCTGCAAGAAATAAAGCCATTATTCTTACAAAAATTTTACTTTTATCTATTGGTCTTTTTACTTTCTTTTCTTTTTTTTCAATTTTATTTTCATTTTTTTCTGACATGTTTTTTCCTTTCCAAGAACCCCCAGTCGCTAACGCGACAGCCCCCTTATTAAAGGGGCTTTAAGTGGAGTCTTTTTTTATTATTTCTTAATTTTACTATATTTACATTTTTTTGTAAATCATTTTTTTAATTTTATTATATTTACATTTTATATCAAATACGGGGTTCTTTTTTATTTTCTTAATTCAGCTTCTAGGTTTACTTCTAAGTCTTTTATAATTTCTTCCATTACTTTATTTATTTCTTCATCTGTTAAAGTTCTATCCATTAATCTAAATTTCATTGAATATGCTATACTTTTTTTGTTTGCTCCTAGTTTTTCGCTTCTATAAATATCAAATAATTTCAATTCTTCTAAAAGCTTTTTTGCTCTTTTTTCTATTATTTTTTCTATTTGCCCTACTTCTATATCTTCTGAAACTACCATTGCGATATCTCTTTCTACTGCTGGATATTTTGGTACTTCTTTATATTTTTTATTTTTTCTTGCATATTTAGATATTTTATTTATATTAATTTGTGCTATAACTGCTTTTTCATTTATTCCATAATTATCTAAAACTATTGGGTGTACTTCTCCAAATGTTGCAAATATGTCATTTCCTATTTTTAAATTTGCACATCTTCCCGGATGATAACTTAAGTTATTTTCTTGTCTTATTATGTCATATTTTGAAATTCCTATATATTCTAATAAATTTTCTATAATTCCTTTTAAAATGTAAAAATCTGCATTTTTTCCATACATACCAATTGTAAGTATCATATCTTCTTTTGGAAGACATCCTTCATTTATCGCATTTTCTTCATCTACATATATCCTAGAAATATCGTATAATGAAACATCTTTATTTTTTTTGTTATAATTATTTGAAAGAGTTTGCATCATACTTGGTATTGTTGTTGTCCTCATTAGAGTATAATCATCACTTAATGGATTTCTTATTTTTATAGCTTTAGATATTTCTTCTTCTGAAATATTTGCTTTTTCTAAATCTTTCTTATTTAAAAATCCATAAGTATAAATTTCATTTAAACCGTTTTGAACTAATACTTCTCTTATTTGATCTTCTATTTTTTGTTCTTTATTTTTTATACCTAATGTGCTTTGAGCTTCTATTAAAGTACTTTTTAATTTATCATATCCATAAAACCTTAATACTTCTTCTGCTAAATCCGCTTCTTGTTCTATATCTTGTCTATAATATGGTGGAATTGCAATATTTCCTTCTACTTGTATGTTTAATTTGCTAAAAGTTTCTATCATTTCTTCTTTAGATGCATCTATTCCTAATAAATTATTTATTCTATTTTCATCAAATTCTATTTTATTTACTTTTTGTTTTGTTGGATATACATCTATTTTTCCATCTATTTTTTCTCCTGCTCCTAATAGTTCTACAAGTTCTACTGCCCTATTAATTGCACGAATTGCATTTTCTGGTGATAATCCTTTTTCATATCTAGAAGATGCCTCTGTTCTTATACCAACTTTTTTAGCTGCTAATCTTACACTTCCTCCATTAAATACTGCTGATTCAAATGCAACTGTTGTTGTTCCTTCTTCTATTTCAGAATTTAATCCGCCCATAACACCTGCTATTGCTATTGCTTTTTCATCATCTGCAATAACTAATATATCTTCATTTAATTTTCTTTCTTCTTCATCTAAAGTAGTAATTACTTCATCTTTTTTTGCTCTTCTTACAGTTATATGTTTTCCTTTAACAGAATTTATATCAAATGCATGCATTGGTTGACCTAGTTCTAACATAACATAGTTTGTTATATCTACTATATTATTTATGCTTCTCATTCCACATGCTTCTAATCTTCTTATCATCCATGCTGGTGATGGTCCTATTTTTACATTTTTTACAACTCTTGAAATATATCTATAGCATAAGTCTGGTGCTAAAATATCCACAGTTAAGCCCTCAATAGAGTCTTTGTTTTCCACTTTTTCTTCATCTATATTTTTATGAGGATTTTTATATGGCTTATTTAAAGATATTGCTGTTTCTCTTCCTAATCCTTCTATAGATAAGCAGTCTGGTCTATTAGGTGTTATTTCAAAATCTATTATATCTTCTTTTAGATTTAAAACTTCTACTATATCTTTTCCTAATTCTTTTTCTAAAGTTTTATCTAATATCATTATTCCATGTTCAATTTGTCCTGGATAGCTTTCTAAACTTAAGCCTAATTCTCCAACACTGCACATCATTCCACAAGATTCTATTCCTCTTAATTTCCCAGTTTTTATTTTAATATCTCCAGGAAGTTCTGCTCCATCTTTTGCAATTGGTACAATATCATTTACTTTTATATTATCTGCACCTGTTACTATTTGCAGAATTTCATCTTTTACATCTACTTTAGTTACTACTAATTTATCTGCATCTGGATGTTTTTCTATTTCTAAAATTTTACCTACTACAACATTTTTTATATCATTTCCTTTAGATTCTATTGTTTCTACTTTAGAACCTGTCATAGTTAGAATATCTGCTAATTGCTTTGGTGTTACATCTATATCTGAATAATCTTTTAACCATTCTATACTTGTTTTCATTAAAATTCCTCCTTAAAATTGTTTTAAAAATCTTGTATCATTTTCATATAAAAGTCTCATGTCATCTAATCCAAATTTAGCCATTGCAATTCTTTCTACTCCGAAGCCAAATGCAAATCCTGAATATTCTTTTGGATCTATTCCACAATTTCTTAATACATTAGGATGAACCATTCCACAACCTAATAATTCTATCCATCCTTCATTTTTACAAACTCTACAACCTTTTCCACCACATACAAAACAACTAACATCTGCTTCTGCTGATGGTTCTGTAAATGGAAAATGATGTGGTCTAAATCTTATTAAGGTATTTTCTCCTAGACATTTTTTTGCAAATATTTCTAATGTTCCTTTTAAATCTGACATAGATATATTTTTATCTATTACTAATCCTTCTATTTGATGGAACACTGGTGAATGTGTAGCATCAACAGAGTCTGACCTATATACTGTTCCAGGGCATATTATTTTAATTGGTGGTTTTTTAGTTTCCATTACTCTTGCTTGAACTGGTGATGTTTGTGTTCTTAAAATTACATCTTCAGTAATATAAAATGTATCTTGTAAATCTCTTGATGGATGATCTTTTGGTGCATTTAATTGATCAAAATTATAATGTGTTGTTTCTATTTCTGGTCCATCTGCTATTTCATATCCAAGTCCAATAAATATTTCTTTTACATCATTTATTATTTGTGTAATTGGATGTACACTTCCCAAACTTCTTTTATTAGATGGCATTGTTATATCTATCTTTTCTGTTGCTAATTTTTTTAAAAGTTCTGCTTGTTTAAATTCTTTTTCTTTTTTCTCAATTAATTCTTCTATCTCATCTCTTACTTGATTTACTAAACTTCCTATAATTGGTCTTTCTTCTGGTGATAATCCTCCCATTCCTCTTAAAACAAGAGTTAATTCACCTTTTTTTCCTAAATATTTAACTCTTACATCATTTAAACTAGTTAAATCTTTAGCTGCTAAAATTTCTTCTTTTGCTAAATTTTCAATTTTTGCAATTTGCTCTTTCATTTGCTCCTCCTTAAAATTTATTAAGCTAATTAATCTTTTTTATGCATTCAAAAATCGCCCTATTATATTATATAATAGGACGACATTAAAATCGTGGTACCACCTAAGTTTATTAGCTTTTATTTTTTACTAATCTTATTATAGCTATAACGGAGCTACCGCTACTTTCTACTATTATTTCAAAAGAGTCCTCAAAAGTGAAATTTCAGCAAATACATAATTAATAGGCTTTCAGCTAATAACCTAACTCTCTTTTTAATTTTATAGTATTTACTTACTTTGCTTTTTCATAGGATTTATGTTTTCTTCTTTAGATATTATACACTATTTTTCAAATTTAGCAAGTAATTTTTTAACTAATTTTTCAACTAATTTTTCAAATTATCATTTACCAAATATTGACATTTATAAAAATTATTATATACTATTATCAATTCCACAAGGAAGGAGGTGGAAAATATGTCAGTCAATGACCTTATTGCCCTTTTAGTAGTATTAGTAATAGTATTATGCAAAGGCAAACATGACCCAAACTAGGTATGCAAATACATAGTAAAAACCAGAGTTCTTAGAAAACTCTGGTTTTTTTAGTGGAAATATGACCACTAATGACCTTATTGCTGTAAACATGACCTTCACAGCTGTTATACTTATATTAATACGTTTTATATTATTTGTCAAGTTTTAAATTTCATTTTTTATAATTTTAAATTTCATTTATACATTTTTTATAATTTCAATTCACCTTTTTATATTATAACTTGCTTTTACTTTTCCAATGCACTTTTTTTCAAATTTGGTAAGTAATTTTTTGTAAAGACTTGTTTTTTTTTTTATTATATGATAAACTAATTAACAGTCAATTTATTTATTCAATTTAGGAGGTGCTAATTACAATGGCAAAATGTGAAATTTGTGAAAAATCAATTAATTATGGAAATAAAATCAGTATAACTCGTTCACACGTTAGTAGAAGAACTTCAAGAACTTTTAAACCAAATTTAAGAACAGTTAAAGCTGATGTTAATGGAGAAACAAAAAAAATATCAGTATGTGCAAAATGTTTACGTGATGGTAAAGTTAAAAGAGCATAATTAAAAGTAGGTATAACCTACTTTTTTTGCTATATATATGTATTAATCTTTAATACCAAATATTAGCTTTACAAATCCTCTTAGGAATTTTGGAACTTTTTTAACAACAATTGTCATTTATTACTCCTCCTTTTATTGTACAACTAATTTTTGTTAAATAGAAAATTTCTTAATTTTTTATTTAGCAAAATAACCACATAGCTCCAATACATAAAACGCTTGCTCCTATTATAAATAACCAGCCTGTTATTGGAAGTAATAATACTAATAATATTCCGGAGTCCGAATTCCCATTAAACATACTCCTATAGTCTTTTTAAAAATTCTACACATAATATATTACCCCCCGCTTGCTATTAATATATTATATTAAATATACAAAAAAAGGTGATAATAATGAAAAAAGAAAATAATTTACAAGCTGAAATAATAAATATTTTAAATACTACATATCCAGATGCTAAATGTAGTTTAGATTTTGATACTCCTTTTCATCTTTTAGTTGCAGTTATTTTATCTGCGCAATGTACTGATGATAGAGTTAACAAAACTACTCCTAGTATTTTTGCAAAATGTTCAACTCCTGAAGATTTTGCTAACACTCCTATTAATATAATAGAAGATTTAGTTCATCCTTGTGGATTTTATAAGAATAAAGCTAAAAATATTAAGGCTACTTCTAAAATATTAGTAGATCAATATAATTCTACTATTCCAAATACTATGGAGGAACTTATATTACTTCCTGGTGTTGGTAGAAAAACTGCAAATGTTGTTATGTTAGAAGCTTTTAATAAACCTTGTGGAATTGCTGTTGATACTCATTGTAAGCGAATTGCTAATAGACTTGGCTTGTCTTCACAATCAGACCCCACAAAAATAGAACAAGATTTAATTAGTTATTTTGATAATAAATATTTAAGAGATATTAATCATTTATTTATTTGGCATGGTAGAAATATTTGTACCTCTCAAAACCCTAAATGTGATATTTGCCCTCTAAATAAATATTGTAAAAATAAAATAAATTAAATTACTTTTAAGTTTTAAGTATATTTTACTTCTTATTATTAATAATATAGTTTAAGAGGTGAGTATTTTGACAAACATTAATTGTTCTTCTAAAGATTGTGTTTATCAAAAAGATGGAAAATGTACTTTTGAAAACATTTCTTCTCAAAAATTAACTCCTTTACAAGATTGTGCATACTATAAATTAAAAAATGCAGAAAAATAATTCTGCATTTTTTAATTTATATTCTTTTTTTTATTGACAATTTTTACTATTAGATATATATTTTTTATATTAAAACATATAGGAGGTTTTTTTATGTTAAAGAAAAATTTTAAAATCTGTGTTCTTATGCTTATATTAGTATCTTTACTTTCAACATTTTGTTTAGCAACAGATACAACTAAAACAGGTGAAGTAACACAACAAACATCTAATAATGAAACAACAACTGAAGCTACTACTCCCGAAATAATAAGGGATGATGTTTATACTACTGGAGACAGTATAACATTAGATAAGTGGTATGATGGCAACGTTTTTGTTGCAGGAGCAACTGTTACATTAGAAGGTCAAATCGCAGGAGATATTTTTGTTGTAGCAAATAAATTTGTTATAGCTGAAAATGCTTATGTTGATGGTATCGTTTTTGCTATGGCAAATGAAATTGAAATGAATGGTATAATTTATGATCTTTATACTAATTCAGCAAAACTTACTATTGGAGAATCTGGATTTATTTATAGAGATTTAAGAGCCAATGCAAATGAATTAACTATCAATGGAAAAATTAGAAGAAATGCTCATTTAAATGCTAATACTTTAACTTTAGCTAATAATGGTAATGCTCTTATTTATGGCAATTTAAAATACTCTTCAGCTAATGAAATTACTGTTCCAGAAGGAGCTGTTACAGGAGAAGTTACTTTTTCAAAAGGATTATCTGACAATCCAATTTCTTCAAACATCTATGTATCTTATGGAATTAGTTTAATATCTACATTAGTACTTGTAGCTATAGTATTATTAATTGCATTTAAAGCATTCCCTAATGGAGTTGAAAAATTAGGAAAAATTAATATTCTTTTAGCATTATTAATCGGTATTGTTGCTTTAATATTAGTTCCAATAATCTCTTTCTTATTACTTTTTACTGTTATCGGTGCAAAAGCTGCAATAGCTTTAGCTGCCGCTTATGTAGTAATGTTAGCATTAGGTTATACAATAGCTGCAATAGCTCTTGGAAGATTTATTGCTAATGTATGTAAAGCAAATAACAAACCAATGGAATTTTTATTTGTTATTATAACAGCTGCTGTTTTATGGGGATTATCTCTAATTCCTTATGCAGGTTTTGTAATAAAAGTATTATTCTCTGTTACAGGTTTTGGACTTTTAATAATGGCTATTTTTACTAAAGGTACAAAAAACAAAGAGCCTAAAAAAGAAGTTAAATCTGAAATAGTTAAAGAAGATGTTAAAGTAGTTGAAGACAAAAAACAAACAGTTACACCTGAAGTTTCTAAAAAAGAAGAAACTCCAAAGAAAACTATAGCTAAAAAAACTACAACTACAAAAAAAATTGCTCCTAAAAAAGAAGCAAAAGAAACAAAAAAAGATGATACAGATAAAAAATAATTTTTAATAATTATAAGCAAAAAACCAGTAAATTTTTATTTACTGGTTTTTATATTTATATTTAAATTATTGTTCTGTATCATCTTTTACATAATATGCTGTTCCTAACATTTTATCTGGCAAATATTGTTGCTCAACTATATGTCCTGGATAATCATGTGGATATTTATATCCATTTCCATAACCCAATTCTTCCATTCCTTTTGCTACTGCATTCCTTATATGCATTGGTACTTCTCCTGTATCATTATTTGCTACATCTTCTAGAGCTTTATTTATAGCTAAATAACTACTATTTGATTTTTTTGATTTAGCATTATATATTGCAGCTTCTGCTAATATTATTCTAGCTTCTGGCATTCCTACTTTATGTACTGCATCCATTGCTGCATTTGCTATAAGTAATGCATTTGGATTTGCTAATCCTACATCTTCTGAAGCAGATATTACTATTCTTCTTGCTAAAAACATTGGGTCTTCCCCTCCATTTAATGCTCTAGCTAAATAAAATACTGTAGCATCTGGGTCACTTCCCCTCATAGATTTTATAAATGCACTTATATTATCATAATGACTATCCCCATTTTTATCAAATATAGCTTTTCTATTTTGTACACTTTCTTTTACTATTTCATTAGTAATATGAATACATCCATCTTCCCCCATATTTGTTGTAAGTACTGCAACTTCTAGTCCATTTAGAGCTGTTCTTACATCTCCATTTGCTACTTGTGCTATTTTTCTTAAAGTATTATCTTCTATTTTTATATTGTATTGTTTTAGTCCATCTTCCCTCTCTAATGACATTTTTAATACTTTATAAATATCATCTACTGTTAATGGATTTAATTTTACTACCATTGATCTTGAAATTAATGCCTTATTTACCTCAAAATATGGATTTTCTGTAGTTGCTCCAATTAATATAACTGTTCCATCTTCTACAAACGGAAGCAATGCATCTTGTTGTAATTTATTAAACCTATGAATTTCATCAATAAAAAGTATGCATTTTCCGCTTGGATTTAGCATAAAATTTTTTGCTTCTTCTACTGCTTTTTTTATATCTGCTATACCTGCTGTAACTGCATTTATTTTTGTAAAGTTGTATTTAGTTGTATTACTTATTACTTTTGCTAATGATGTTTTTCCACATCCTGGTGGTCCCCATAAAATTAAGCTAGATAATCTATCTGCTTTTATTGTTCTATATAAAATTTTATCTTTTCCTAAAATATGTTCTTGACCAACGTATTCCTCTAAAGTTTTTGGTCTCATTCTAAATGCTAATGGTTCATTTAAATTCATTTTTATTACTTCCTTTTTATGTTTACTTTTATATTAAACAATGATATAATATAATTTATATCAAATTGTAGAAAGAAGGTTGAAACTATAATGCACTATGTAGGATTCTGTCCAGTATGCCATCGGATTTACTTTACTGCTAAACCTAAATTTGACATTAAAGGAAAACCATTTTTAGCATGTACTGGAACACTTTCGCAAACTCATAATATTAATCGTAATATTAATGATGGTAAGTGGAAGTGTAATACTTACATAAGGATGTATTCATTTCCCAAGAAAAGAAGATGATCTTCTACCTCTGCTTATATTATAAGCAGGGGCTCTTTTATTTAGATAATTGTTGTAACCCCTTCTTTATTATATCTTCTACTAATAAATCTGTTTTATCTATTTTATCTAATGCTCTTTCAATATCTTTTCTTGTATATCCTAAAACTTGAAGTGCTTGTATTGCATCTTCTTGATTATTATTTTCTGCTACAGTATTTATTATTTTACTATTTTTAGATTTAGATATTACCTCTGAGGTTTTTAATTTATCTTTTAATTCTAATATTATTCTTTGTGCTGATTTTGGTCCTACTCCAGGTATTTTCGTAAGTTTTTCTATATCATTTGTAATTACTGCTAATGCAAATGATGATGGTGTAATGTTAGAAAGCATTATTATAGCTGATTTAGCGCCTATTCCACTTACTGACAATAATAGTTCAAACATCTTTAATTCTTCATTTGTTTTAAAACCATATAAACTAACATCATCTTCTCTTACATGATAATGAGTATATACTTTTACTTGATTATCTAGCACTCCTAATTCATCTATTGCTGTTTGAGACATAAATATTTTATATCCTATTCCATTTGCTTCTATTACTACATAAGTACTTGTTTTTTCCTCTAAATTTCCTTTTATATATGCAAACATATTGCCTCCAATTATCCAAACAAATTTTTTATATATTGTATCACACTTTTGATATTTTGCAAGTAAAATTTTATGTCGAAAACCATCAAAAAAACTTGTGTATTTTTTTTATTTATGCTATTATAAGCAATGCATTAAATTAAACTTTCTTAAATAAAACAAATCATATTTTATCTTATTTAAGAACAAAATGCATTAAATTATAATAAAAAGTTAATACTATTTTAAGTATAAAGGAGGAAAAATATGAATTTTAAGCAATGGGACGAGTTTGATAAAACTGGTGAATGGACAAATGTTATTGATGTTAGAGGTTTTATTCAAAAAAATTATACACCTTATAGCGGTGATGATAAATTTTTATCAAATGCTACTTCTAAAACAAAAAAATTATGGGAAGAAGTATTAGAATTATATAAAAAAGAAATTGAAAATGGTGGAGTTTTGGATGCCGATTGTAAAACACCTTCTACAATTAATGCCTATGAGGCAGGTTATATTGATAAGGATTTAGAACAAATAGTTGGGCTTCAAACAGATGCACCTTTAAAAAGAGCAATAATGCCAAATGGTGGCATAAGAATAGTTGAAAAATCAGCTGAAAGTTATGGATTAAAGGTTGATCCAGAAACTGCATATATTTATCACAATTTAAGAAAAACTCATAATGATGGTGTTTTCCAAGTATATACTCCAGATATTAGAGCTGCTAGAAAATCTCATTTAATTACAGGCCTTCCAGATGGTTATGGACGTGGAAGAATTATTGGTGACTATAGAAGGGTTGCTCTTTATGGTATAGATGTAATAATTGAAGATAAAAAACATGATTTAGATATATTAGATACTGATGATTTTACTGAAAGTATTATAAGAGAACGTGAAGAAATTTCTGACCAAATTAAAGCATTAAATGATTTAAAAGCAATGGCTTTAACATATGGTTTTGATATTTCTCTTCCTGCA
This sequence comes from uncultured Lachnospiraceae bacterium, assembly GCA_964455975.1. Classification (GTDB taxonomy): domain Bacteria; phylum Bacillota; class Clostridia; order TANB77; family CAG-508; genus JAETTH01. The sequence continues at coordinate 5,254 of CAYVYP010000030.1, read as the reverse complement.
AAAAATGCAAAAGAAGCTATTCAATGGTTATATTTTGGATATTTAGGTGCTATTAAAGATCAAAATGGTGCTGCAATGAGTTTAGGTAGAACCTCTACTTTTTTAGATATATATATTGAAAGAGATTTAAAAGATGGAACTTTAACAGAAGAATCTGCTCAAGAATTGATGGATCATTTTGTTATGAAATTAAGATTAGTAAGATTTTTAAGAGCTCCTGAATATAACTCATTATTTAGTGGAGACCCTGTTTGGGTAACTGAAAGTATTGGTGGTCAAGGTCTTGATGGTAGAACATTAGTAACTAAAAATTCTTTTAGAATGCTTCATACTTTAACAACTTTAGGACCAGCCCCAGAACCAAACTTAACAGTTCTTTGGTCAAAAAATTTACCAGAAGGTTTTAAAGAATTTACAAGTAAACTTTCTATAGCCACATCTTCTATTCAATATGAGAATGATGATTTAATGAGACTTACTTTAGGCGATGACTATGGTATAGCTTGTTGTGTTTCTGCAATGAAAATTGGTAAACAAATGCAATTTTTTGGAGCAAGAGCTAATTTAGCAAAAACTTTATTATATTCTATAAATGGTGGTAGAGATGAAATTTCTGGAATGCAGATAACTCCTAAATTTTCTCCTATAACTTCTGAATATTTAAATTATGATGAAGTAATGGAAAAATTTGATAATATGATGAACTATGTTGCTAAAATTTATATAAAAGCATTAAATGCAATTCATTTTATGCATGACAAATATTCTTATGAGGCTTTAGAAATGGCTTTACATGATAGAGATAAAAATATTTTAAGAACAATGGCTTGTGGTATAGCTGGGTTATCTGTTGTAGCTGATTCACTTTCAGCTATAAAGTATGCAAAAGTAAAAGTTGTTCGTGATGGTACAGGTTTAGCAGTAGATTATGAGGTTGAAGGTGATTATCCTAAATATGGAAATGATGATGATAGAGTTGACCAAATAGCAGTAGATTTAATAAGAACATTTTTAGCAAAATTACAAAAACATTACACATATAGGAGTTCAAAGCATACATTATCTGTTTTAACTATAACATCAAATGTTGTTTATGGTAAAAATACAGGTAATACTCCTGATGGAAGAAAAGAAGGAGCTCCATTTGGTCCAGGTGCAAACCCTCTACATGGTAGAGATACAAATGGTTCACTTGCAGTATTAAATACAATAGCTAAACTTCCATATGAATTTTCTGAAGATGGAATTTCTTATACATTTGCAATAACTCCAGCAGCTCTTGGAAAAGATGAAAGTTCAAGAATTACAAATTTAATAAATATGCTTGATGGTTTTTTTGTACAAGATGGACATCACATAAATGTAAATGTTTTTGATAGAAGTTTATTATTAGATGCTATGGATCATCCAGAAAAATATCCTCAACTTACAATTCGTGTTTCTGGATATGCAGTAAACTTTATAAAATTAACAAGAGAACAGCAATTAGATGTAATTAATAGAACTATTCAAGATAGAATTTAGTTTTTAAAATTATTAGAATTATTCTATACAAATAGGTAGTCTATAAATAATTATTCAAAGGTTTGAAAGCGACAGCCCTTTGAGGCATACGGATTACCCGCGAGGAAATAAAAGTAAAACTTTTATTTCCCAGCCTTGGAGCCAAACCTATTTAATAATTATTTATAGACTACCTATTTAATTCTAATTTTTTATAGACTATCTTTCTTTTTCTAATTTTTTATATACTACCTATTTGATTTTAATTTTTTAATAAAGGAGTAATTAAATGGAAGATTTTGATAATAATACAATGGCAAGAATACATTCTTTTGAAAGCTTTGGTACAGTTGATGGACCAGGCATTAGATTTGTTGTATTTATGCAAGGTTGCCATTTAAAATGTAAATATTGTCACAACAGAGATACATGGCCACTTAAAAGTGGAACTATTTATACCGTAGATGATGTTTTTGAGAGAATAATGAAATATAAGACATACATACTATCTTCTGGTGGTGGAGTTACTATAACTGGTGGTGAGCCTCTTATTCAGACTAAATTTTTAATTACCTTATTTAAAAAATTAAAAGAAGCTGGAATTCATACAGCTATAGATACATCTCGGTATGTTTCAACTTACATCTACTATAAAAGAACTTTTAACTTATACAGATTTAGTTTTATTAGATATAAAACATATTGATAATGATTCTTGTATAGATTTAGTTGGTCATTCTAATAAATTTGAACTTGAATTTGCTAAATATTTATCTGATAACAATATTCCAATATGGATAAGACAAGTAATAATTCCTGGTATTACAGACCATGAAGATGATTTACTTAAATTAAAAAATTTTATATCATCTTTAAATACTGTAGAAAAAATAGAATTACTACCATATCATAGCCTTGGAAAATTTAAATGGGAAAATCTTGGTCAAAAATACGATTTAGAAAATATTCCTGATGCTACTTCAGAAGATATAAAAAGAGTAAAAAAAATCTTAGAAATAATCTAAGATTTTTTTGTTATATATCTTATAGTGTAAATCCACATATTCCAAGTAATATTGCAGATAGAACTCCTATCACATATACAGTTGCAATAATTGCTATATTTTCTTTTACATTCTTATTTACCTTGCATAAAACAATTAGTCCTAATCCTGAATTAACAAGTAATCCACCTATCATTGTTGCAGCACTTAAAACATTTGCTATATATAATTTTGTAATAATTACTGATGATGCACAATTAGGAATTAGCCCTATTAAACAAGTTATTATTGGAGATAAAATTGGATGTGATATTACTAAATTAGATAATGCATCTTCCCCTACAAAATAAATTATTACATTTATTACTAAACTTATTAACATAATAAATATAAAAATATTTATTGTGTGTTTTAATGATGATTTTATTAAGCTTTCTTCACAATGGCAGTGTTCATGTTCACACATATCTACAATATTATTTTCTTCTTCTTTTTTATTCTTTTTTCTTAAAAATAAATCTATTGCAAATCCAGCTACCATACCAATAATAACTTTAATTAATAATATTATTAGTATTATTTTTATATCTATAGCTTCAGAAATTAATATTGGTAACATTTCATCTGAAGTTGCTAAATATATCGAAATTAATGTTCCTAAACTTATAATTCTTGCAGCATATAAATTTGTTGCTGAAACAGAAAATCCACATTGTGGAAATATACCTAAAATAGAACCTACTAGTGGTCCAAATTTTTTTGATTTTTTGATTGTTTCTTTAGATTTTTCACTTAATTTATGTTCAATATATTCCATTATTAAATAAGTTATAAATAAAAATGGCAATAATTTTATACTATCTATAAGTGTTTCGTATATTACTTCTAACATTTTTTTCTCCCTTTATTTTATCTAAAAGGTATTTTATCATATATTGTCATTTTTTTCAAATAAAAAAGTACTAAATTCACATTATTGCTTTTTTTATTTTGTCTAAATTTTCTATTACTGCATTATATCCATAGTTATAACAACTGTCTAGCTTTTGTATATCTAATAATCCTACTTTATCTGTATATACATCTAATACAAAATCGCTCATTTCTAAACTTTCTTCTGATATTTTACTCCCCATTATATCTATTGTTTTCATTGCAATATCCATTATGTTGCTATTTTCATCTATTTGCTCACTATTGAATTTTACTGCTATTACTTTAGTGGCGCCTTGCTTTCTTACTTCATTTACAGGAATATTATCTAATGCTCCCCCATCCATAAATTTATGTTCTTCATATTTACAGGGGCAAAATACTGCTGGAAAACTACTACTTGCTCTTACTGCTTTTCCAACTGTTATATCTGTTATATATTGTTCTTTATTATACACATTAAAAGGAATTTTATTTGTAAATACATATTCTTTTGAATCTGTAATATCTACTGTTGGAATAACAATTGGCATTTGTATATCTGATAGCTTTTTTATTCCTTTTTTATATGCAATTCCATTATATGCTCTTTCTAAAGTTTCTCCACTTTTTAAACCTTTCATATATATTTTTTTATTTCTTAAAAATGTACCTATTCCTGAAACAATTGGTGCTGTATTTATTCCACATATTTGCTTTGAATATTTTTTAAACAGCATAAATATTTCGTCTGGAATATAGCCAATTGCATATAAAGATGCAATTAAACTCCCACTGCTTGTTCCACCTATTATATCTATTTTTATATTATTATCCTCTAACGCCTTTAATACTCCTGCATGTGCTATTCCTCTTATTCCTCCTCCAGATAGTGCTAAACCTAATTTCATATTTATGCCTCCTTTATGGACAAAAAATTAAACATATAATAATTATTTACTAATTATTATATGTTTAATCTTTTTAGGCGTTAATTTTTTATGTTTTTTAGTTGCTTACTTTTTATATAACCTCTTTATTTTCTTCTACATCTTCTTCTATATTTTCATTTTCTTCTTTATTTATTATTTCTAAACTTCCAACTGAAATTTCATATGCTACTTTTGTTTCTATTGTTCCATCTTCATATTTTTTCTCATATTTTCTTGATTGAACTCTACCTATTATTTTAACTTCAGTTCCTACTTCTACATTTTGGCAGAATCTTGCATTTCTTCCCCAAGCAATACATGGTAAATAGTCTGATTTATTATATGCTCTATTTACTGCTAAAAGTATATCTGCTATTTCTCTTCCAAATGGAGTTTGTCTATATATAGGCTTTTTACAAATATATCCTATTAAAATTACTTCATTTGAATTATTGATTTTATTTTCTTCTTCGTCTTCTTCAATCTCTAAATCTTCTTCAAATATTATGTCTTTTGCAAAAACTGTAAGAACTAATTTATTTTTTTCTTGTTCATAACTATTGTATGATCTAAATTGTCCTTCAACTATTACATTTTCCCCTATTTTTAGTTCTTTTGATAATAATAATCTTTCAGATATTGTTATTGGTATAATATCTGATATATCACTTAAACGTGGCACTTCTAAGTCAAATATGTAAAATTTCTCTCCATATATTTCATGACTAAATCTTTTTTCGCTTGTTACTCTTCCAACTAATGTTAATTGGTTATTTTCTGAATAATTTGTATTCAATTTAATTTCCTCCTCACTGGTTTCTCTCTATGTATTTTATTCATTTTGTTTATCTTTTAGAATTTTTTCATTACATATATTATTATACTACTTTTTTTTGGATATGT
>CAYVYP010000029.1:0-18182 GCA_964455975.1 uncultured Lachnospiraceae bacterium | reverse complement strand
CCCGCGACCTCTGCCTTGGCAAGGCAGCGCTCTATCAACTGAGCTATTCCCGCATAAAATAAAGTATTATTATAATAGCAAAATTTGTGGGGAAAGTCAAGCAAAATAATTTAAAACTTCTAAAAATTAGTCTGTGAATTAAAGAAAAATTTTAAATATATATTAAATTATATTTTATAAATAAAAAAATATGAATAAAAATAAAAAAACTTTTGAAAAAGACTTGCATTTTATTTGTTTTTATATTAATATTTAAGTGAAGTGGAGAGAAGTGGTAGAAAGTGGTATAAAATAGAAAGGAGTGAAATCAAATGTTTATTGGTGAATACGAGCATTCTGTAGATGCTAAGGGCAGATTAATAATGCCAGCAAAATTAAGAGAAGACATCGGAGAAAAGTTTGTAGTTACAAAAGGTTTAGATGGATGTTTATTTGCTTATTCACAAAACGAATGGTTAAACTTTGAAGAGAAATTAAAAACACTTCCACTTACAAACAAAAATGCCAGAGACTTCGTAAGATTTTTTCTAGCAGGAGCAACTGAATGTGAAATAGATAAACAAGGTAGATTTCTTATTTCAGGAAATTTAAGAAACTATGCTAATCTTGAAAAAGAAGTAGTAATAGTAGGAGTATTAAATAGAATTGAAATTTGGAATAAAGAAAAATGGAGTAATGTTGATGAAAATATTTCTGCAGATGAAATAGCAGAAAATATGGAATCATTAGGCATATAACTTGTAAAAGTTTATATAGACATACAAAAGAAAATTTAAGATACAAAAGATAAAAATTTTAAATAAACAAAAGAAACTTGCAAAAGAAAAAATTAGATTAAACAAAAGAAATTAACAAAAGATAAAATTTTAAATTAAACAAAAGAATTTAAAATTTCAAAAGAAAACTCACATAATAACAAATGATTTGCAAATGAAATTTACTTAAGAAAAATTAGTATGCAAATGACAAAATATAATTATACAAAAGAAAAATCGAACAAAAGAAATATAAAAAATACAAAAGAAAAATAAAATTAGCATCTACAGTTGGTATTTCTAAAAGTGCCAACTGTTTATGCTATTTAGCAGTTTATATACTATTATTTTAAGAGGTGCAATATTGGAATTTAAACATAAACCTGTATTACTTAATCAAACAATAGAAAATTTAGATATAAAACCAGATGGTATATATATAGATGGAACTTTAGGTGGAGCAGGTCATAGTAAACATATACTAGAAAAATTATCAACTAAAGGGCTACTAATTGGAATAGATAGAGATACTGATGCTCTAAAAGCTGCTAAAGAAAATTTAAAAGAATATAACAATGTTAAATATGTTCATGGGAACCATGATGATATAAAAGAAATTTTAGAAAGATTAGAAATTGATAAAGTTGATGGAATTTTATTAGATTTAGGAGTTTCATCATATCAATTAGATGAAAGAAATAGAGGATTTAGCTATATAGGAAATAATCAGTTAGATATGAGAATGGATAAAACTCAAGAACTTTCAGCTAAAGATGTTATAAATAAATATGAAGAAGAAAAACTAGCAAAAATATTTTTTGAATATGGGGAAGAAAAATTTTCTAAACAGATAGCCAAAAATATTTGCATATATAGAAAAACAAAACAAATAGAAACCACAGAAGAATTAACAAAAATCATTGAAGATACTATACCAAAAAAATTTCAAAATGATGGACATCCAGCAAAAAGAGTTTTTCAAGCAATAAGAATAGAAGTAAATGATGAAATTAGACCTTTATATAATACTGTTATTGAATCAGCAAAATGTTTAAAAAATGAAGGAAGATTATGTATAATAACCTTTCATTCACTAGAAGATAGAGCTGTTAAAAATGCTTATTTAGAATTACAAGGTAAATGTATATGTCCACCAGGGTTACCATATTGTGCATGTGGATATAAGTCATTTGGAAAAATAATAAATAAAAAACCAATTATAGCAAGTAAAGAAGAGCAAGAAGAAAATTCAAGATCAAAAAGTGCAAAACTTAGAGTATTTGAAAAAATAGAAAATTAAAATACAAAAGAGGTGAGATATAATTTATGGCTATGCAAAGATACAATAAGTATCAATATGAAACAAGTCCAAGAAAACTAGAACCTGAATATGAACCATATAAAGAAAAAATAAATAAAAAGAGACCATCAACTGCAAATACAAAAAAACAGGATAAACATAAAAAGACAAAAGCAGAAGAATTGAAGGTTAAAAGAAGAATTATAATGTATCTTTTTATTGGATTTGCAATTTTGCTTACAATAAGTTATAGAAATTCACTAATAAATGAAAGCTTTAATAAAGCTGAAGATTTAAAGAAAAATTTAGCTGCTGTACAAAAAGAAAATGAGCAATTAAAAGTAAATATACAAAATAGCCAAAATGTATCTAAAATAGAAGAAGAAGCCAAAATACAATTAGGAATGCAGAAATTAAACAATTCTCAAAAAAGATATATTGTTTTAGATAAAAAAGACTATGTAGAAGCGGCAACAGAAAAGATAGAATTAGATGAAGAAAAAAACATATTTCAAAGAATATATGAGATGATAACAAAAATATATTAAAAGAGGTTTAAAAATAATATTTTAAATCTCTTTTTAGTTAATAAAATATCATAAAAAACAGTTGTATTTAATATTAATAAATAGAGGTGTAATACAAATGCTACAAATGAATTTATCAACTAAAAAGAGAATGAGAATAGAATTAATTGCAGTTTTTTTAATTTTAACATTATTAATAGGAAAACTTGCAGTTATTCAAATTATTCAAGGCGAAGAATTGGAAGCGATGGCATATAATCAGCAAACTTTAGACAGAAGTATTAATCCAAAAAGAGGAACAATATATGATTCAACTGGAAAAAATGTTTTAGCAGTTAGTAGTACAGTCCAGACTGTTAGTGTAAATCCAGTTAATATAAAAAATGAAGATAAAGAAAAAGTAGCAAAAAAACTTTCAGAGTTATTTGAATTAGATTACGAAAAAGTATATAAAAAAGTTACTAAAAGAAGTTCAATAGAAACTATTATAAAAAAAGTTGAAAAAGAAAAAACTGATGAATTAAGAATTTGGATGAGTCAAAACAATATAGATACAGGAATTAATATAGATGAGGATACGAAAAGATATTACCCATATAATAATTTAGCATCACAAGTAATTGGGTTTTGTGGAAGTGATAACCAGGGTTTAGATGGGATAGAAGCAATGTATGAAAACGAATTAAAAGGTGAAAAAGGGAAAATTGTTAGGCTTTCAGATGCTAATGGAAAAGAAATGGGAAATCAAGGAGAGGATTATGTTAAAGCAACAAATGGAAATGATTTGGTATTAACAATAGATTTAGTAATTCAAGGAATTGCAGAAAAATATTTAAAAGAAGCATGTATAGATAATGTTTGTACAGATGGTGGAAATATTGTAATAATGAATCCTAAAACTGGAGATGTTTTAGCAATGGCTGGATATCCAAATTATAACTTAAATGATGCTTATAGCCCAAATACAGAAGAATTAAAAGCTAACTGGGATAATTTATCATCTGCAGACAAAACAAAGTCTTTACAGCAAATGTGGAGAAATAAAGCTATAGCAGATACGTATGAGCCACGGATCTACTTTTAAATTAATAACTTCATCAGCAGCTTTAGAAGAAGGAATAACCACAATAGATAAACAAGGAGAATTTTGTTGTACTGGAGGAATAGAAATAGCAGGAGTTAGAATAAAATGTTGGAGATATTATAGACCACATGGTTCACAAAGTTTAAGGCAAGCTTTAATGAATTCTTGTAACCCAATATTTATAGGATTAGGACAAAAGATAGGTGTTAATAAATATTATAGTTATTTACAGAAATTTGGATTTTTAGATAAAACAAAAATAGATTTACCAGGAGAAGCAAAAGGCATATTTTTAGCAGAAAAAAAGGTTGGACCAGTAGAACTTGCAACAATTTCTTTTGGCCAAAGGTTTGAAGTAACACCACTACAAATGGTAGCTGCAGTATCTACTATTGCAAATGGAGGAACATATGTAAAGCCAAGAGTTGTAAAACAAATCATAAATACTACAACTAATGAAGTAAAAAACATAGAAGTAGAAAAAAGAGAAAATGTTATTTCAGAAAAAACAGCAAAAGATGTTTTAAGTATGATGGAATCTGTTGTTTCAGAAGGAACAGGAAAAAATGCTAGGGTAGAAGGATATTTAGTTGGAGGAAAAACAGGAACATCTGAAGACCGGAGTAAATACTAATAAATTTGTAACATCATTTATAGGAACAGCTCCAGTAGAAGATCCAGAAGTTGTAATATTAATTACACTATATAACCCAACAGGAGAAGGAGGACATCAAGGAGGAGGAGTAGCAGCACCAATAGCTTCTCAAGTTTTAGGCGAAGTTTTACCATATTTACAAATAAAAACTTTTGATTAAAACATATACAAAAATTAAATTTAGTTATATAATATAGCGGAAAATAAATATTAATAATTTTAATTAAAATATAATATTTTTATTATTATTTAAGGAGAAGGTTATGAAATTAAAACAAATTTTAATTGGTTTAGAAGGATTAAAAGCCAAAGGAAGTTTAGACTTAGATATAACTAATATTGACAGCGATTCAAGAAATATTAAAAAAGATGGTATGTTTATAGCAATTAAAGGATTTACAACAGATGGACACGATTTTATTCAAACAGCTATAGAAAATGGTGCTAAAGTTATAATGGTAGAACAAGGGGTAGATATAAAAAAAATAAATATTCCAAGTGATATAACAATTATAATGGCAGAAGATACAAGAAAAGCATTAGCTATTTCTAGTTGCAATTTTTATGATAATCCATCAAGAAAATTTAAATTAATTGGTATAACAGGGACAAAAGGAAAAACAACAACAGCATTTATGACAAAAGCTATTTTAGAAAAGCAAGGAAAAAAAGTAGGATTAATAGGAACTATTGCTACATATATAGGAAGCAAAAAAATAGAAGATAGTGATAGAACAACACCAGAAAGTATAAAATTACAAAAAATATTTGCTGATATGGTAGAAGCAGGATGTGAAGCAGTCGTAATGGAGGTCTCTTCACAAAGTTTAAAATTAAATAGGGTATATGGATGTGATTTTGATATTGCTGTATTTACAAATTTTTCAGAAGATCATATTAGCCCTAAAGAACATCCAGATATGCAAGATTATTTTAATTCAAAAGTAAAGTTATTTGAAATGGCAAAAATGGGATTTGTAAATGCAGATGATTTATATTCATCAAAAATTCCTAAAATGTTTAAAGATAAAGAAATATTAACATATGGTATAGATAATTCTTGCAATTTATTAGCAAAAGATATTACAATAACAAATTCATATGTCGATTTTAAAGTAAAATTAGCAGATAAAAATGAAAGAGTAAAAACAGGAATTCCTGGAAGGTTTAGTGTATATAATTCATTAGCAGCTATAAGTATTGCATTAAAATTGGGATGTAGTGCAGATACTATAAAAGAAGCATTATTAGAAGTACGTGTGCCTGGAAGATCAGAACTTATAAATAATAAATTAGAATTACCAATAATGGTAGATTATGCACATTCACCAGAAAGTCTAGAAAATATATTAAATGCAGTAAAATCATATACAAGAGGAAAAGTAATTTCAGTATTTGGATGTGGTGGAGATAGGGATACAGGAAAACGTCCAATAATGGGAGAAATTTCGGGAAGAATTGCTGATTTTACATTTATAACATCAGATAATCCAAGAACAGAAAAGCCAGAAGAAATTGTAAAACAAATAGAAGAAGGAATAGTAAAAACAAAAGGAAAATATAAGGTGATTGTAGATAGAACAAAGGCAATAGAAGAAGCAATAAAAATGGCAACAAAAAGAGATATAATAGTATTAGCCGGAAAAGGACATGAACCATATCAAGAAATAAATGGGCAAAAATATCCTTTTGATGAAAGAATTATAGTTAACGAAATTATAGAAAAAATGAAATAAGGGGAAAAATTATGGATTTTCAAATTAAAGTATTATTAATATCATTTTTTGTTACAGTAGCAATTGCAGTAATTGTTGTACCAATACTTAGAAAATTAAAAGTAGGACAAATAGAAAGGTCTGATGGACCACAATCTCATTTAAATAAAAAAGGAACTCCTACAATGGGAGGAATAATAATTGCTATAGCAATTATAGCACTAACAGCATTTATTTATATTTATTATTCAAAAACACAGCCAGAAGTAGCTAAAAGAATGTTACCATTAGCATTGGCAAGTATAGGTTTTGGGTTTATAGGATTTTTAGATGATTTCAAAAAATTAGTATTAAAAAATACAAAAGGATTAAAACCATCAATTAAAATGTTAGGTCTTTTAGTTATTTCTATAGGTTTTACATTTTACAGTATGAAATTTTTAAATATTGGAACAGATACATATATTCCATTTTTTAAAACTTTTGTAACATTACCAATATGGCTATATATACCATTTAGTATTTTTGTAATGCTTGCAACAACAAATGCAGTTAATTTAACAGACGGAATAGATGGATTATCATCAAGTATTGTAACAATAATAATGACAACTCTTGCAGTAATAGGAATAGTATTTGATATAAAAGAAGTTGCAATATTTGGTAGTATTGTAGCAGGTTCTTGCTTAGGATTTTTATTATTTAATTTAAATCCTGCAAAGGTATTTATGGGAGATACTGGTTCACTTCTTTTAGGAGGAGCTATAGCAGTAGTAAGTTTATATTTAAAAATGCCACTTATTATATTAATAATAGGATTAATACCTGTTATTGAAACTTTATCTGTTGCAATTCAAGTTTTACATTATAAGAGAACTGGAAATAGAATATTCAAAATGGCACCAATTCATCATCATTTTGAATTATGTGGATGGAAAGAAAATAAAATTGTATCAATATTTTCAGTAGTTACGTTAGTTTTATGTATAATTGGAGTTAATGCTATATAAATATTATAATTAGGAAGGATTTTGAAATTGCAAAAAGTACAAAATAAGACAAATCAAAATACCAAAAAAAATATTAAATTAAATAATAATCCATTTGATTTTACTTTATGCATAACAGTTTTAATATTGTTAGCGTTAGGAATTGTAATGGTTTTATCAGCAAGTTCTCCATCTGCTTTAGCGATAGAAGGCGATAGTTATGCATATGTAAAAAAGCAAGCCATTAGTGCAGTATTAGGACTTACATTAATGTTTATTATTTCTAAAATAGACTATAGAAAATATAAGAAATATTATAAAATTGCATATATTGTTTCAATTATACTTTTAATATTAGTTGTAGTTCCGGGAATTGGAAAAAAAGTAAATGGTGCAACAAGATGGATAAAAATAGGAATACAATTTCAGCCATCTGAAATTGCTAAAATAGGGTTAATAGTATTTTATGCTGCATATTTTTCTATTAATAAAGAAAAACTTAAAGGTATAACAAATACTTTTTGGAAACCAATAGCTTATTTAATTCCTCCAATATTAATATTAATATTATTACAGGATCATTTAAGTGCATCTGTTGTAATTGTAGGGGTTATATCTGTAATGATGCTTGTAGCAGGAACAAAACTTATATATTTTATAACTATGGGAGGAGCTTTAGGTGTTGCAGGAGCAACAGGACTTGCAGTGATGGCAAAACTTACTGGTAAAGGTGCTTTTAGATTAGCAAGGCTTGCAATATTTTTAGATCCATGGAAAGATAAAACAGGTGATGGCTGGCAAATAATACAGAGCTTATATGCAATAGGTTCTGGAGGATTGTTTGGAGTAGGATTAGGAGAAAGTAAACAAAAATATCTATACATATCAGAACCACATAATGATTTTATATTTGCTGTATTAGCAGAGGAATTAGGTTTTGTAGGATGTGTAGCTGTTATAATCCTTTTTGCAATATTTATTTGGAGAGGTATATTAATTGCAATGAGAGCCCCAGATACATTTGGAGGATTATTAGCAGTTGGAATAACGTCACTTATAGGAATTCAAGCAGTTATAAATATTGCAGTTGTTACAGCTTCAATGCCAGTAACAGGTGTAGCACTTCCATTTTTTAGTTATGGAGGAACATCACTTGTAATATTACTTTGCTGTGTTGGTGTTCTATTAAATATTTCAAGGGCAGGAAAAAAAGTATAATAAAGGAGAAAAATACATATGAGAGTAATTGTTGCAGCAGCAGGAACAGGTGGACATATAAATCCAGGAATTGCAATTGCAAATAAAATAAAAAAAGAAGAACCAGATTCGAAAATAATGTTTATAGGAACATCAAGAGGATTAGAGAATGATTTAGTTCCTAGAGCAGGTTATGAATTAGAAAGAATAGACGCATATGGATTAAGTAAAAAAATTACAATTAAAAATTTAAAAAATTTATTAAAGACATATAAAAGTATTGGAAAATCTAAAGAAATATTAAAAAATTTTAAGCCAGATATAATAGTAGGAGCAGGTGGATATATTTGTGGACCTGTATGTACAGCAGCAAAATCTTTAAATATACCAATAGTTATACATGAAAGCAATGCTTTTCCAGGAAAAGCAGTAAAAATGTTACTTAAAAAATCAGATAAAATACTTGTTGCATTTGAAGACACAAAAAAAAGATTAGGGGATTCAAATAAAGTAGTAGTAACAGGAAATCCGACAAAAATAAAAAAAGTTGATTTAACAGATGAGGAAAAAGAAAAAATAAAACAAACATATGGACTAAAAGAAGACAAACCATTAATTTTAGTGTTTGGTGGTAGCCAAGGAGCAAAAGCAATAAATGATACAATAATAGAAATGGTATCCAAAAATTTAAATAAAGATTATCAAATAATATGGGCAGCTGGACAAAGTCAATACGATGTAATTAAAGAAGAATTTGAAAATAGAAATATAAATATAGAAGTCAAAAAAAATGTAAAAATTGTACCATATATATATAATATGGAAGAAGTGCTTAATACATGTGATTTAGTTATATGTAGAAGTGGAGCAATGACAATAACAGAAATTTCAATTGTTGAAAAACCAGCTATATTTATACCACTTCCTAATGTTTCAAATAATCATCAAGAATATAATGCAAGAGTATTAGAAAAAGTAGGAGCAGCTAAAGTTATTTTAGAAAAAGATTTAATAGCAATAAACTTAAATAATGAAATACAAAAAATCATAAAAGACGAAAAAGTGACAAAGCAAATGGGAGAGAATGCATCAAAAATAGCTATAAAAAATGTAGAAGATAAAATTTACAATGAAATAAAAGAATTAGTAAGATAATTATAAAAAAATGTCGAAAAATGTAAAAAAAGGACATACGAAATTGCTTGAAAAACCTGAAACTTTAGTATATATTAAAAAGGCACATTCTAAAGAAGAGGGGGAATATAAAGTGGGGGTTTTCAAAGAATTTTATGGAACTACAACTATTAATGAAGAAGAACTAAAAAAAGCAGGAAAAAATGATAAAATAGAATTAGATTATTATAAAATAAAAAATACTATGATTTCCGAAAATTTTAATAATTATGGAGTAGAAATTGTAAAAAAACAAATAAGAAATAATTGTGTAAATATAGAAACTAAAGAAATAATTAAATTAACAAAAAATGAAAAAATAGCAGATGAATTACTGGATTTGCTAAAAAATTATCAAGTGACACCAATAACATTAGAAGATGTAATACAAGATTTTAGATATAAAAAATATAATAATATATAAATTAAAATAATATTTAGGGCAGGTAAATATGTTCATTAAAAATGAATTTGAATACCTGTCTTAAATATTTATAGCTAGCAAATAAATATAATCAAAATAATAATACTTGCAAAAAAATAAAATTTAGTCTAGAATGTTAAAGTATAAATTAATAGTTAAAGTTGAAAAATAAAAAGGAGAACATAGATGACAGATAAACTAATTATTGTAGAATCACCAGCAAAGGCAAATACAATAAAAAAATTTTTAGGGGGCAATACAAAAGTTGTTGCATCAATGGGACATATTAGAGATCTTCCAAAATCTAAACTTGGAATAAATGTAGAAAATAATTTTGAACCAGAATATATAAATATTAGAGGAAAAGGTGATTTAATAAAAAAATTAAAAGCTGATGCAAAATCTGCTAAAACAGTATATTTGGCAACTGACCCTGACCGTGAGGGTGAGGCAATTGCATGGCATTTAGCACATATATTGGAGATTCCAGAAGATACAGTTACTAGAGTAACATTTAATGAAATTACAAAAGAAACTGTACAAAAATCTATAAAAGAACCAAGAAAGATAGATTTAAATTTAGTAGATGCACAACAAGCAAGAAGAGTTTTAGATAGAATAGTGGGCTATAAAATAAGTCCGGTTTTATGGAAAAAAGTAAGAAGAGGATTATCAGCAGGAAGAGTTCAATCTGTAGCTGTTAAATTAATAGTTGATAGAGAAGAAGAAATTGAAAAATTTATACCAGAGGAATATTGGAATATATATGCAAAATTAATAGATAGTAAATCTAAAAAAGAGTTTGAAGCAAAATTTTATGGAAAAAATGGTAAAAAGCAGGAATTACACAAAAAAGAAGAAGTAGATGAAATATTAAAAAATATAGAAAATGCTAAATATATTGTAGAAGAAGTAAAAAAAGGTGAAAAGAAAAGAACACCAGCTCCACCATTTACAACAAGTAATATGCAACAAGAAGCATCTAGAAAGTTAGGGTTTACATTAAAGAAAACAATGTCTGTAGCACAAGGATTATATGAAGGTGTAAAAGTTCCAGAAAAAGGAACAGTTGGACTTATTACATATATGAGAACAGATTCTGTTAGAATATCAGAAGAAGCAAGGAGTGCTGCTAAAAAACATATAGAAGAAAAATATGGAAAAACATATTATGAAAATAGATATTATAAATCAAAAGCAGAAGCGCAAGATGCGCATGAAGCTATAAGACCTACATATATAGAATTAGAGCCTGATAAAATAAAAGATTCATTAACAAATGATCAATATAAGTTGTATAAATTAATATATAATAGGTTTATAGCAAGTCAAATGAGTCAAGCTATATATGATACAATAACAGCTACAATAAAAGCTAATGATTATACTTTTAAAGCAAATGGACAAAACCTAAAATTTAAAGGATTTATGACATTATATGTAGAATCTACAGATATAAAAGATGATGAAGAAAATTCTTCTGTACCAAATTTGGAAGAAAACACAGAAGTTATAAAAAAATTACTAGAACCAAAACAAAGCTTTACAGAGCCACCGCCAAGATATACAGAAGCAAGTTTAGTAAAAGCTTTAGAAGAAAAGGGTATAGGAAGACCAAGTACATATTCACCAACAATTACTACTATTTTAGAAAGAAGATATATTGAAAAAATTCAAAAACAATTAGTTCCTACAGATTTAGGAAAAATTGTAAATGGATTATTAGTTGAAAATTTTAAAGATGTTATAAATGTTGAGTTCACAGCAAAAATAGAGGCTGAATTTGATAGAGTTGCAGAAGGTAAAGAAAATTGGAAAAAAATAATAGAAGACTTTTATAATCCTTTCGAAAAAACAGTCGAAAAAGTAGAAAAAGAATTAGAACATGTAAAGTTAGAATATGAAGTTTCTGATGTACCATGTGAAAAATGTGGAAGAATGATGGTTATAAAATATGGAAAATACGGGAAATTTTTAGCATGTCCACGGTTACCCAGAATGTCAGAATGCAAAGCCAATAGTAGAAACAATAGATGTACCATGTCCAAAATGTGGAGCAAAGGTACAAATTAGAAAAACTAAAAGAAAAAGAAATTATTATATATGTGAAAACAATCCAACTTCTTGTGACTATATATCATGGAATAAACCTAAAAAAGGTGAAAAATATGTGGAAAATGAAGAAGTAAAAGAATTGAAAAGTGAATTAAATAAGGCTAAAAAGAAAAAAAAAACAAACAAGAATAGTAAAACATCAAAAACAATTAAAAAAACTAAAAATAAGTAAACTAAAACTCTTATTGAAGCATGTATCAATAAGAGTTTTAAAATCTAAATTTATTAGGTAAATAAAGGAATTAGAGAGTTTTCAGAATACAAAATTTGCATTTGTTTAAAATATATGGTATAATAGTTATTGTCGCTTGAAAAATTAAAAGGAGAGTGGATATATATTTTAAGTAAGAAAATAGAATTTTTTACTAAAGAAAGCTTTAAAATAATAACTTTAATTGCAATAGGTTTTATTTTTATAACAGCGATAATTTTAATAAAATATAAACCAGTATATAAAGTAACTATTTCTGGAGAAGAAGTAGGATATGTAAATAATAAAGAAGAGTTTGAAAAAAGAGTACAAGAAGAAATTATAGAAAATAACGAAAATGAGTGTATCGCATATGTAGAAATGCGGTAGCACACCAGAATATGAATTTAAACTTGTAAAAGATGTAGAGATTAATGAAAACGAAATATTACTGTCTATAGAAGAAAGTGCTAAAATAACATATGTTACATATGCAGTAACTTTAAATGATGAAGCAAAATCATATGTAAAAACAATGGAAGAAGCACAAAATGTAGTAGAAGAATTAAAAGAAGAATATGGAGAAGATTTAGACTTAAATATAGGAATACTTCCAGTTTATACAGAAGATTCAAATGAAATACAAGCTGTAGAAATGGAAATAGCACAAAATAAATTAGACTCAGAAGTAGAAGCAAAAATTAGAGAAGAAGAAAAAATAAAGTCAGCAACAGTAAATGGAATTTATTTAGCTGTAAAACCAGTCTCAGGAAATATTACATCAAGATATGGAGAAGCTAGTTCAATACGTTCTAGTAATCATACAGGATTAGATATAGCAGCTCCAAATGGTACAAAAATAAAAGTAGTAGCAGATGGAACAGTAGTATATACAGGATATAATGGATCATACGGAAATTTAGTTAAAGTTTCACACGGAAATGGTGTGGAAACATGGTATGCACACTGTAGTAAAATTTATACATCTATAGGTAAAACTGTAACTGCAGGAGATGTAATAGCGGCAGTTGGATCAACAGGAAATTCAACAGGAAATCATTTACATTTAGAAATACGTATAAATGGAAATCCAGTTAATCCACAAAAATATTTATATAAATAGCTAAAATATGCTTTAAATGTAAGAAAAACTTATATTATGAGCATATTTTTTTATTTTACATTGATATTTTAAAATAATTAATATATAATTTAGAAAATATAAAAAAAGGAAAATATAAATGGGCAAAAAGTTATTAATAACAGAAAAGCCTTCTGTAGCAATGGAAATGGCAAAGGCTTTAAAAATAAATACAAATAGAAAAAATGGATATTTAGAATCAGAAGAATGGATAATAACTTGGTGTGTTGGACATTTAGTTACAATGAGCTATCCAGATAAATATGATGAAAACTTAAAATTTTGGAGATTAGATACATTGCCATTTATACCAAAAGAATGGAAATATGAGATAATTCCAGCAGTTGAAAATCAGTTTAATATAATAAAAGGATTAATGCAAAGAGAAGATATAGAAGAAATATATAATGCAGGTGACTCTGGAAGAGAAGGAGAATATATTCAAAGATTAGTACTAATGATGGCAAAGCCTAATCCAAATGCAAAATTAAAAAGAGTTTGGATAGATTCTCAAACAGAAGAAGAAATTTTAAGAGGAATAAAAGAAGCAAAAAATTCTTCTGAATATGATAGCTTATCAGATAGTGCCTATTTAAGAGCAAAAGAAGATTATTTAATAGGAATAAATTTTTCAAGATTACTTTCAATAATATATGGAAAAAGAGTAGCACAAAAAATAGAGCAAGATAGAGTATCAATTTCTGTTGGACGTGTAATGACATGTGTGTTAGGAATGATTGTTTCAAAAGAAAGAGAAATAAGAAATTTTGTTAAAACAACATATTATAAAATAGTAGGAGAATTTGGAGATGAAACAAGTTCTTTTAAAGCAGAATGGAAAGTAAATGAAAAATCTAAAATGTACAATTCAGATAAATTGTATAATGAATCAGGATTTAAAAATATAGAAGATGCAAAAGAATTTATAAATTATTTAAAAGATGGGCAAGCGGTAATTTCAGATATAAAGAAAACAAAACAAAAAGAAAATGCTCCACTTTTATTTAATCTAGCAGAAATACAAAATGAATGTACAAAAAGATTTAAAATTAAACCAGATGAAACTTTAGAAGTAATACAAAATTTATATGAAAAAAAATTAGTTACATACCCAAGAACAGATGCAAGAGTATTATCTACAGCAGTTGCAAAAGAAATTTCAAAAAATCTAAATGGAATTGCAAAAGGTTTTAATGATGAAGAAATTAAGAGCTTAGTAAATAAAATGATAGAGGAAAAATATTCTACAGATATTGTTAAATCAAAATATGTTAATGATAGTAAAATAACAGATCATTATGCAATAATACCAACAGGTCAAGGATATGAAAATTATGAAAAACTTACAGAATTACAAAAAGAAATATATAAAATAATAGTAAAAAGATTTTTAGCTATATTTTATCCAGCAGCAGAATTTAATAAAGTAGCAGTTACCTTAAATATAAATGAAGAAACATTTTATGCAAGTGGAAAAATATGCATAAAAAGTGGATATCTAGATGTGTTAAAATCTAAAAACAGTGGAAAACAAGAAGAACAAATAGAGGAAGAAAATTTTGAAGAAAAAAAAGAAGAAAATACAAATTTAAATATTCTAAAAACACTAAAAAAAGGTGAGCAAATAAAAATTATTAATTTTGAAACTAAAGATTCAGAAACATCACCACCTACAAGATATAATTCTGGCTCTATAATTTTAGCCATGGAAAATGCAGGAAAATTAATAGAAGATGAAGAATTAAGAGAACAAATAAAAGGTGCAGGCATAGGAACATCAGCAACAAGAGCAGAAATTATGAAGAAATTAGAAAAAATTAAATATATAGAAATAAATAGCAAAACTCAAATTATAACTCCAACAAATTTTGGAGAAATAATTTATGATGTAGTAAATATGTCAATGAGTGATATGCTTAACCCAAAATTAACAGCAAGTTGGGAAAAAGGATTAGAAATGGTAGCAAATAAAGAAATAAAACCAGAAGAATTTATGTTAAAACTAGAAAACTATATAAAATCTAAAATAGATAAATTAGTAGTAAGGAGGTAAAAATGGAAAAACCTAAAAAGGCGTTATTAACAATAGGAAAAAGTGGAGAGTTATGTTTTGGGAAAAATCATATTGATATAGCAAAAGAAGAAGGATTAGAAGGAATTACTTCAGCACAAGAAGCAGCAGTAACTTTAACTAAAAACGGACATATTTCTATATTACAATATACTGTAGAAGAAGATGAAATTACAATTTTTGCTATATATAAAGAAGGAAAGGTTAATGAAAAACAATTTAACACAATAAAAAAGTCAGTTAAAAATTTTGAAAAAATATTTATAACTTTTGTAGTAATACCAGAAAAAGAAGGTGAAAAAGAATATACAATTGAAATAACTTCACAAGAAGGTTTAAATGATTTAGAAGAAAATTTATTTCAATCTAAAAAAGATTCAACTATACAAGCAATAAAAGCAGCAAAAGATACAACTGAAATTATAGAAGAAGCACAAGAAAGTTTAACAGATGATATAATAACAGCTGAAAAAGAAAAAAGAATAAAAGAAGAAACCGATAAATTACATGGAAAAGAAAAATAAATGAAAGAAGGAAAAATATGAAATTAGGGTTGGCATTATCAGGTGGAGGAGTAAAATGTGCCTCACATATTGGAGTAATTAAAGCTTTAGAAGAAAATAATATTAAAGTAGATGTAATTACAGGAACTTCAGCAGGAAGCATTGTAGCTAGTCTATATGCCATGGGATATAATGCAGACGAAATACTTAAACTTTTTAATTTCTTTTCAAAAGGAATTTTAAAAGGTGGAGCTTCATATAAAACAGAAGATGGAAAAAATACATTTAGTATAAAAATAGGAGGTCTTCTATCTGGACAAAGTATAGAAAATGCAATAATACAAGCAGCTGAATATAAGCAAAAAGAATACATAAAGGATTTAGAAATGAAAATAGCAATTCCAAGTGTAGATATTATGAATGGAGAAAAATATGTTTTTACTAATAGTGATGTAGAAGATAAGAATTATATAAAAGATTCTAAAATAGCTATAGCAGTAAGATCGAGTGCATCATATCCAGGGGTATTTGCACCATGTGAGTATGAAAAACATAGATTTGTAGATGGAGGAATATTAGATAACGTTCCTGCAGATGAAGCAAAAAAATTAGGAGCAGATAAAGTAATAGCAGTTAAATTTGCATTTAATAAAACAGAAAAGCCAGTTGGAATATACGGAGTTGCATTAAAAGCAATGGATATTATATTTGATAATAGATCTACAAGAGAAGTAGAATGTAGTGATTTAGTAATAAATGTAGACACAAAAGATGCGAATGTTTTTAATATAAAGAAAATAAATGATTGTTATAAATACGGATATGAAGAAACAATAAAACACATAGAAGAAATAAAAAAGTTGCAAATATAAAGTTTGCAACTTTTTTGTATTAGGTATTTATATAATTTGTCGGTCCCCACACAAGCTTAATATAAAAAATAATATATACACTTACTAATTTATAATTTAATTTAAACAGAAATAAAAAAGAACAAAAATTCGTAAATGTATTGAAAAAATGTTTGGTATATGATATAAATAAAGAATAGGAGATGATATCTATGGCAAATCATTTAGTTAATAAAACAGAAAAAAATTTTGAGAGTATTAAACATATAGATGAAAATGGAGTTGAAATTTGGTATGCGAGAGAATTAATGACAATGTTAGAATATAGCAAATGGGGAAATTTTAAGAATGTAATAAAAAAAGCAAAAGATGCATGTAAAGGTAGTGATATTACTGAAGATGAACACTTTGCCGATGTCGGGAGAGTGTTAAAAGTTGGTAATAATGCAGAAATGGAAGTAGAGGATTTAAAACTTACTAGATATGCATGTTATCTTATTGCACAAAATGGAGATAGCAGGAAAAAAGCAATAGCACTTGCTCAAACATATTTTGCAGTTCAAACTAGAAAACAGGAAATAACAAGACAAGAATATGAACAATTAAGTGAAGATGAAAAAAGATTGTATACAAGACAAAATGTAAAAGATAAAAATAAATATTTATTTGATACTGCAAAAAATGCAGGAGTCAAAAATTATGGGAAATTTAATAACTATGGATATAGAGGTTTATATAATGGTGAAACAGCACAAGATATTGCAGATAGAAAAAGAATAACTGAAAAAGAAGATATATTAGATTATATGAGTAGTACAGAATTAGCGGCTAATTTATTTAGAATAACACAAACAAACGAAGTATTAAAAAATAAAAATATTAATAATGAAAATGATGCTTGTATAACACATCATAAAGTTGGACAAGCAGTTAGACAGACAATTAAAAAAATTGGAGGTACTATGCCAGAAGATTTACCAACACCAAGTAAAAGTGCCAAAGAAATTGAGAATGATAAAAATAAAAAGTTAATTTTTAAGGAAAAAAAGAAATTGAAATAAAAAATCTTAAATAGTTAAATGAAAAGAGGTAAAAATGGACGAAAATAAAATGCATTTAATAAATAAAATTTTTAATAATGATACAATTAGAACAATATGGGATAAAGATGATGAAAAATATTATATAAGTATTGTAGATATAGTAAGTATTATGTCGAAGAGTAAAGATGGAAGAAAATATTGGAATAAGTTAAAACAAAGACTTAAAGAAGAAGGAAATGAGTCGGTGACAAATTGTCACCAACTGAAATTAAAATCATCAGATGATAAATATTATAATACTGATGTATGCGATATAGAAGGAATGTTTCGTATAATTGAGTCAATTCCATCAAAAAATGCAGAACCAATAAAACAATGGCTAGCACGTTTAGGAAAAGAAAAAATTGATGAAACATTTGATCCAGGGATTGCATTACAAAGAGCAATAG
>CAYVYP010000028.1:17744-18371 GCA_964455975.1 uncultured Lachnospiraceae bacterium | reverse complement strand
CTATTTTAGTACCTTCTAGGCTTTTTATTCTTTTTAAAGTGTCAAACTCGAGATTTTTATACAGCTATTATAACATTTAGTGATTTTATTAACAATAATTTTTATACATATTTTTTGATTTAGTTTTCTAAAATCTTTGCTATTTCTTCAAATCTTTTTATTTTTTGCGTTGTTGTTTTTATCATTGGTTCATTTGATATTATTATTTTTTTAATGTGTTTATATGTTGTCATATTTTTATTAATTTCTTTTATATCATTCCATATTTTTAATTGTAAGTCTTCTAATGACATATTTTCAAACATATCTTTTACATATTCTTCATTATATACAATTTTTGCTGATAATAATAAATCATCATCTTTTGGATAACCAAATACCATAGATTCTGCAACATAGGGCAAATTATTTATTAGTAACTCTAGTTCTTCTGGATATATATTTTTACCATTTTTTAAAACTATAACATTCTTTTTTCTTCCTGTTATAAATAAATATCCATCTTTATCTATATACCCTAAATCTCCTGTATAAAACCAACCATCTTTAAGTACATCTTTTGTAGCTTCTTCATTTTCATAGATAATCCAAATAAAGAGGGTATAGGAGAAGTAAAAGCAAAAGGTC
>CAYVYP010000028.1:0-17734 GCA_964455975.1 uncultured Lachnospiraceae bacterium | reverse complement strand
TTATAGTATCCAAGCATTACATTAGGACCTTTTGCTTTTACTTCTCCTATACCCTCTTTATTTGGATTATCTATTGCTACTTCTACATTACACATTGGAAGTCCTACTGAACCATATTTAATCTTATCTGGTGCTTCTGCTGTTAAAACAGGTGATGTTTCTGTTAAACCATATCCTTGTACTGTTACTATTCCAAAATCGTTAAATCCTTTTGCTACCTCTTTTTCAATTGCTGCTGCTCCACTTACAACAAATCTTAAATTTCCACCTAATTGATCTATTATTTGTTTAAATACTTTTCTTCTAATATCTATTCCAAATTTTAATAGTATATTTGTAAATTTTTTAGCAATTTTTATTAATTTAGTTTTTCCTTGTTTTTCTATCTCTTTATTTATTTTTTTGTACATTGCTTCTAATAATAATGGAACACATACAAATACAGATACTTTATACTCATTTATATTTTGTGCTATATATTTAATTCCATCACAAAATGTTGTAGTTGCTCCATTACTCATAAAAAATATATATCCTGTTGAACCAAATGTATGGTGAAGTGGTAAAAATGCTAAAGATACATCTGTTGGATAAATTTCTTCAGCAACATTTAGTGCATATACATTTTCTGCAATATTTTTATGTGATAGCATTACTGCTTTAGAAAGTGAAGTTGTTCCTGATGTAAATAAAATTATACTCATTTCTTCTGCATTAATTGTAGCTTCTAGATATTCTTTATTCCCATATTCTAATAAATTATTTCCTTTTTCTATTAAGTTATTTAATGTGATAAACTGATTATTTTTTATATCATCTATGCATATATAATATTTTATATTTGTTTTATTTTCATTTTTAATTTTTTCCATTGTTTCTGAATAGTGTTCTTCAAATATTACTGCATCTGCATAACTTCTTTCTAAAAGTGATTCAATTTCATCTTCTGGAAGTGATTTATCAAGAGGAACTGCTAACCCTACCCCACCTAAAATAGATAAATATGACAAACACCATTCATACCTATTTTTAGAAATTATAGCAATACGTTTTCCTTTTAAGCCTAAATTTATTAAAGCTGTTCCTAATGCATTTACCTTTTCTTCCATCTGTCTATATGTTATATTTTCATATTTCACATTGCTTTCTTGCTTTTTCTTAATTATAAAAGCATTATTATCTGGATATAATTTAACAGTATTTTCAAATATCTCCCTTATATTCTTAAATTTTTGTACTTGTTTTTTACTTTTCATTTAACTTCTCCTATTTTTAAATTTCTTTTGTAAAGTATAGCATAAAAATTATAAAATATATTTTTTCTGACCATAAGGTCAAAAAAACTAGGATATATATCTCGTTACTGCATATATTTATATAACAAAAATCAAAGAGCAAGTCATTTAACTTGCTCTTTATGCTACTATTCGGTTTTTAGAATTCACGTCTTCCACAGGGTCTTATATTTAGTTTCATACCCTGTTCGTACTATGACTTCTGTATTGGACACCCACATTCTTGTCTTCCATGGAAATTTATTTTTGCTTATTCCAGCCACTTGTGCCGCTTCTGCAAGAGCTATGCACGGATTATAATCTACCTCCAGACAAATCTCTTTATGAAATTTTTCCAAATCCTGCATAATTGCCTCTCCGAGACATTTCTTGAACGTCGAAATGCTTTCCTGCGACAGCTGTTCTCCTGAATTTCCCAAGAGCATTGTCATCATAGCCATCGTTTCTCCAACCTGACTGTCATCGCCGTTATCAAATTTAGGATTACATACAGCATTTGCCCACCAGTCGACTGCAACTGTCACGTAAGTCGGAAAATTGTTGTTAATTTCGGCAGGTGATACTTTTTTGGATACATCCCAGTTATAAACCTCTTTGATTATCCCACGAAATTCTTTGGCAAAAGCCTCATCAGCAATTACATCAATAATTTGTGGGAACAGCATTGCCTGTGCGAGAATTTGTGTCTTATTTTTGATTAGGTAATCCGGTAACTCTTTACTTTTAGAAATTAAAAAATCACCTTTGCCACACTTTAAATCCTCGAGAACTCCCATCAATAACATTGTCACTCCGATAGGTTCAAGTTCATTATTTGCAACAGTAGACATATAGTCCGTCAACAAATAGACTTCTTCCTTCATATTCGGACAAGCTGTCCGAGCATCCGCCAGTTTTTTACGTACATCTTGCATTACATTTTTTGCCATGATAAAAAACTCCTTTAAATTTACCGTGATGATCAATAGTAATATTTATTGACCACCAATAGCGTTTAAAACTTTTGCTATACTCTAATTATACGATAATTTAAATATAAAGTCAATTTTCGACCTTAAATTATGTCAATTTGCTTTTTTATTAATAATTTGTATAATATCTTTTACAGATATTTCAAATATAGAATTTAATTCAAGCTTCAATTATTGCTACTATTTTTGGTGTGATAATAAAATAGAGTAATTTTATTATCTTTCTTCATCTTCTTTGACTTTTCTTTCTTCTTGTTTATTTTTTCTTTGTTCTTTTTTCTTATTTATTTTCTCTTTTTCTCTTTCTTTTGCAATTTTCATTAACATTGGTATTTCTCTTTTTTGTTTTTCATCAAGCATTTCTTCAAAAAACCAACCATATACAAAACATCTTTCAATTTCATGTTTAAAAATTTCCATACACTCTTTGCATTTCTTTATGAGTTAAAACATTATCAATTGGAATATTATGTTTTAACATTAATGTAGCTATTAATTCAGCTTGATTATGTACAGCATATTCATAGTTAATTCCTTTACAAATTAATCTTTCTATTCCTATGCTATTATGATTTCCAAATGCAGTTCCTGTATGGCAAGTAGCTTCATCATCTGGTATGAATTGATAAATTTCTTTATCACCAACTAAATAATGATATCCTATTGTTCTTCCATTTTGTCCCATTTCATTTATTAAGTTTTCATAATGTTCCATATTATAACTTTCATCTTTTCTTCCAGTTCCTAAAGACACTTCATGAATAACAATATGTGTTGGATTTTGTTTTCCCATTCTACTAGGTAATTTTTCATCAAGTAATCTTTGCTCTATTTTTACTTTTTCTTCACTATTTGGTTGTCTTTTAAATAAATGATATTTTTTACTCATATTTTATACCTCCATTTTTATAGTATTTATTATATCATAAAAATATTATATATTCAATTTAATATCATTTCAATTAAAACATAGGAACGTTCCTCTTTAACATTATTTATTCTGTCAAAAAAGAGCGTCCCCATTTACACTTTAATAAATTTTTTCAAATAATTTGGCTTGATTTTTATAAATATATCTATCTGTTATATATATTGCTACTGCATATATTATTGCAATAATTAAAATTGATGCTATTACAGGTAAATTTAATTTAAATGAAATAAATCCTATTAATGCTGTTATTCCTACATTTACCATTCCAAATATCATTGGCCAAATTAAATTCATATTTTGCTTAACTACTGCATATTCTGTATCCCAATCTAATTTTGGCTTTTTTAAATCTACTATTTCCATTAAATAACTTTGGAATATGTTAAATAGCATTGAAATTATAAATATAGGTATTAGTACAAGTAAATTTCTTGTAACATAATATATTAACCCCATTACTATTAATATTGTTATTGTACTTAATATCATATTTGGTACTGTTTTATATATATATTGTTTATATAATGATATTGGTATATATTTCATAAATGTTGCATTTAATCCATCTCTTGATACTGCTGTTGCTGATATGTATGCCATCATAGATAAAAATTGTACTGCACCTATTCCTACTAAAATAATAATTAAATTTAATCCTTGCATTTGGTCTATTATTTGTGAAAAATCTTCTCCTGTTTTTGATAATCCGAGAAAATCCAATTATTCCAATTAAAACTGGCATAAATATTGCTGGAAGTACACACTGCATAAAAAATATTGGATTTCTTATTAAAATTTTTAATTCTTTAATTACATAACTCTTTGCTATATTATTTTTACTATATGAGCCTGCATCTATTTGCTTTTTACTTGCTTTTCCTCTTGTATTATTTCCAACTGCACCTTTTAAGTATATTTTTTCGCCTATAAATATTGTTATAAAATATACTATTGCTGTAATTGCAAGCATTTCTAATAAATTTATTGCTACATTTGCTATATTATTATCTGTTAATGTATTTATTGCCATAGGAAGAGTTATTAAATATTTTCCTACAGTGTCTGATATAGAACTCATTTGAACTAATTGTCCTGCCATTTGTTCATCTGTTGTTTCTTCATTTACATTCATAACTGTCATTTGAAATGCTACTACAGCAATAACTATTAAAAATGTTACTACTAATTGAAATTTATCTCTATCTCTAGAAATTTTTGCAAAACTCATTATTATCATAATAATTAAACTTGCTATTAATATTGGAATTATTGGAAATACTAATAATACCAATAACATTACTAGATAATAAATTATACTAGCACCTGTTAATATTCCATACATTATAAGTGGTATTAATGCTATCATTAATTCAACTATATACTCTGTAATTAAAACTGTATTTAATTTTGCCATTACAAGTTCTCTTGGTTTTATTGGTAATGGTAGCAAATGTTCTATATCTTTTGAAAAGTATAATACATTAATGCTAGAAACTACTCCTTGTATAATTACTAATGCCCCTATTCCTAAAAATAAGAGCCCTATAAAAGCTTTAGCTTGGTTTATCATAAGTAAAATACTTATTTGGTTATAACTCATAAATCCAAATACACCTATTAAATATACAGCTAAACATAAATATAATATTGCATTTCTTATTTTTTTAGTTTTAGTTTGTTCATCTTTACTATTAAACCCCATATTACTAAAGGAATTTTTAAGGAAAATTTTTGTTAAAACATTTATTTTATTTTTCATCTTCTGTTATCTCCAAAAATAATTTTTCTAATGATTCGTTTCCTTTAAATTTTTCCTTTAATTCCTCTAAAGTTCCAACAAAAACTAATTTTCCTTTATTTATAATTCCTACTCTATCACATAATTTTTCGGCAACTTCTAATACATGTGTAGAAAAGAATACACTATTTCCTTCTTTACTATGCTTTCTCATCATTTCTTTTAAGTCAAAAGATGATTTTGGGTCTAAACCTGTCATTGGCTCATCTAATATCCAATTTTTAGGATTGTTTAATAATACTCCACATATTACTATTTTTTGTCTCATGCCATGTGAATATGTTTGTATTTGACTATTTAAATCATTATTTATTTCAAATTTTGTAGTTAATTCTTCTATTTTTTGTTTTCTTATATCTTGAGGAATTTCATATATATCTGCTATAAAATTTAAATATTCTATTCCTTTTAACTTTAAAAACATGTCTGGAGAATCTGGAACAAATCCAAATCTTTTTTTAGCTTCAATAGGATTTTTACTTATACTTTCACCATCTATTAAGATGTCACCTTCATCTGGATTTAATATTCCTGTTATCATTTTTATTGTTGTAGTTTTTCCTGCACCATTTGGACCTAGAAAACCAAATATTTCTCCATCTTTAATTTCTAAATTTAAAGAATCTACACTTTTTTTACCTTTAACATAACTTTTTGATATGTTGTTGATTTTTATCATATCCATCCCTCCTTAATTTAAAATGATTATACCACTTAGTTCTAAATTTTCAATATTTTAACATATATTTTATTTTAATTTTATATAATGTTATGAGGTGATTTTGATTTGTTTATAAAAACTTTTAAATTTAAAAAAATATATTTTATTTTTTTAATGCTTTCAATTTTAATTGCCTTAATTTGTATACTTTTCTTTTTTTATTCTTCTAATTATATAGCCACTTCTGCTAATGTAGAAGTAGCAGAAGAAAAAAAGGATTATATAAAATGGGTTGATTTTAAAGTCAATTTGACTGCTCTTGAAAAAACTGCAGATTTGGATATTTATTCTCACACAAATAATTCAGAAATAAAATATAATTGGATTGAAATTTTAGCATATTTCGGATGTAAATATGGTGGGAATTTGAATAATTTTAAGCAAAAGGATTTAGATAAATTGGTTTCCGAAATTCAAAATAACAACACTTCTGTTCAAGAACTTATGAAGGATAATAAATATTATCAATATTATTTAGAAGCTTATGGTGCAATTTTAAAAGAATTTATTGGCAATTATTCAATAGAAACTTTAGACGAACAAGGTAATAAAATTTTTAAAGAGAAATATGGTGTTAAAGCATTTTCACCTATTGCTAAAAATTATGGTTTTTCCCATTATGATGATTTTGGTGCATCTCGTTCATATGGATATAAAAGAGTACATTTAGGTAATGATTTAATGGGAAGTATTGGTACTCCTGTTATTGCAGTAGAATCTGGAATTATAGAAGCAATTGGTTGGAATATGTACCGGTGGTTGGAGAATTGGTATTAGAAGTTTTGATAAAAAAAGATATTACTACTATGCTCATTTAAGAAAAGATCATCCATATGCTAAAGATATGTATGAAGGAAAAATTATTAAAGCTGGAGATGTTATTGGTTACCTTGGAATGACTGGTTACAGCACAAAAGAAAATGTAAATAATATAAATGTTCCTCATTTACATTTTGGTATGCAATTAATTTTTGATGAATCTCAAAAAGAAGGAAACAATGAAATCTGGATTGATGTTTATAATATCATTAATTTTTTAAAGAAAAATAAGTCTGAAGTATATAAAGCATATGAAGATACAAAAGATTATTTAAGGAAATACGATATTATGGATCCGCTTATCTTAGAATAGGAGGTTTTTAGTTGAAATTTCATTTTCATGTTTTTAAATTAAATTCTTTACTTGTTATATTTTGCCTTTTTTTACTTTTTATATTTTCTAGCATATATATTTATTATGTTTTTAGCTTTGATACATCAAATCAAAATCCTGTGCCTATTGTAATGTATCATAGTATTTTAAAAGATACTTCTAAAAGCGGTAAATATGTTGTTACTCCAACTACTTTAGAAAATGATTTAAAATATATTTCTGAAAAAGGATATACTACTATAACAACTTTAGATTTAATAAATTATGTGTATGATAATGTACCACTTCCTGAAAAATCTATTATTTTAACTTTTGATGATGGATATTATAATAATCTTACATATCTTATCCCTCTTATTGAAAAATATAATATGAAAGCAGTTATTTCTATTGTTGGAAAATATACAGATACTTTTTCAAAAGCAGATGAAGCAAATGCCAATTACGGCCATTTACGTTGGAAAGATATAAACGAATTATTAAATAGTGGTAAAATTGAATTTGGAAATCATAGTTATAATTTACACAAAACAATAAATGGAAGAAAAGGCTCTATGAAAAAATTTGGAGAATCTTTAGATAGTTATAAAACTTTATTAAATGATGATTTAGGAAAACTTCAAAATGAATTTAAAGAAAATACAAATTTCACACCATATTTATATACATATCCATATGGTGCTATATCAAAAGAATCTATAAATATAATAAAGCAAATGGGATTTAAAGTAAGTCTTTCTTGCATTGCACGGAATAAATTATATAAGTAAAGATTCAGAATGCTTATATGGTTTAAAAAGAACTAATAGACCTTCAGGTATTTCTACTGAAAAATTTTTCAGTAAGTTATTAGTGAATTAATTACTTATTAATAATGTTAAACATAAGTAAAGATATAGATTAATTATTAGTAATTATTATTTAATCATAAGCAAAGATTCAACAATTTGGCTTTTTTGATAGAAAGAGTCGACAGCCCTTTGAGGCACACGGATTACCCGCGAGCGAAGAAAATCACATAGATTTTCGAAGCCAGCCTTGGAGACCTTTCTTACATCAAAAAAACAAATTGTTAAATCTTTGCTTAATAGTGTTTAACAACATAATTTTTTAAAATTTACAAATGGAATCTTCTTCCCATTTGTTCATCCAAATTACTTCTACAAATAAGTATAGTTATAATTAGTGCAATTATAGAAGTAAAACTAGAAGTTATAACCAATGCATTTTTATAATTACCATTTAAAATTGTAGTTATAGCAATAAAAGCACTAACAAAAAATATCATACTTTGATAAATTATGTATTTTAAATATTTCTTTTTTGTTATTAATGAAAGTAATAATATAATTGTATTTGCAACTAAAGTAATTATTGGAAAAGCTAGTTTTATTGACCAACCTTTATACCCTATACATAAATCTATAATTACTGTTATAATAAATGCCGCAATTACTTGTAACATTACATGTGTTGCTATATTTACATCTTTTTTAATTGCAGTTAGTACAGTAATCCATGTGTATATTATTCCTGCTATTGATAAATATGCCCAATGATATTTTTGTCCAAAAAACATATTTAAAATAAGCAGTATAATCCCTAAAATTATTGAACCTAATAATAACATTTTTATTAATAAATTACTTTTTTTAATATTTGATATTTCAGGATATAGTATCATAAACACCATTACTTTCTATTTCTACATTTATATTATTTTCTTTAAAATGTTTATAAAATGCATTTTGTATATCTAAATCTTCTAAAGTTGATGTAAATGTAAAAACTATTTTATCTTCATACGAGCAAGCAGAACATTTTATTTTTTCTACTGGTTCTGGTGCTATCAAAAATAAAAATTCTTTTATATATTTTTTATATTCTGGAAGTATTCCTATTCTTCCTATATTTGAAAATGTCGTTGTTGTATATTTTCTAATTTCCATATAACTTATTTTTACTGTAACCTTCTTTAAAAATAGTGGTACTATTCTTACAAAAAAATTATTTCCAAGTTTTACGTTTGATGACATCGTCTTTGTTACTTCTTCTTCTGTTAATTTTTCTTTAAAACTATTTTTTACAAATTCTAATACCTTTGAAAAATCTTCTATTTTTCCATTTTTAACGTCTGCTTCTATTGTTATATATGAGAAAAAATTTGCAAGTGTTGTAGATGGAAAATACTTTTTTAAATTTACAGGAATACATACTTTTATTGGCTTTTTGCTTTTACTATTATATTTCTTATAATTTCCCTCATAAATGGCTTTAATTAAAACTGCTGTTAAATATTGCGTAACTGTTACATTTTGCTTTTTACATTCCTCTTTTAAGGCTTCTAAATCAATAATTTGATGTTGTACTCCAATTGCATATAATGGTAACACTTTACCTTTTAATATAAATGCTTTTTTATTACTTACATTTCCATGTTCAATTTTTTTATTATAATTTTTCATATAACTATCTTCTGTATTATTTTCTACTATTTCTTTATTTCCTCTTGACATAAAATTTGTATCTTCTGAATGTGATAATTCTATATAATTATATATAATCTCTCTAAAAAAGTGTATTGCACTATTTCCATCTGTTAATGAATGAAATACATCTATATTTATTTTATTTTTAAAATATGTTACTTTAAATAAGTAATCATTATTTGCATTTTGATCTATATATTTACATGGATAATTTTTTTCTTCTTCTACTATTGGTTCTTTATTATTAAATTCAAAATAATACCAAAAAAAACCTTTTTTTAGCTTTACTTTAAAAGAATCATATTGGTTTACTGTGTTTTTTACTGCAACTTCTAATATATGTTTATCTATTTCTTCATTTAATACGGCTGAAAACCTAAATACAGTACTAAATTTTTTATTTGATACTATCGGAAATATTTTAGCAGAATTATCTAGTCTTCTCCATTTATCTTTTAATTTAACCTTTTCTTGCATATTATTCTCCATTTTTATTTAATAATACTAATTTTACAATATCTTGATATGTTTCTTCTGCTTTATATACACTTTTATCATGCCTGCTTAACATCCATGTATGAATTGCTTTTTCTTGTTCTTTTAAGATTATTTCTATTCCAACATTTTTAGCTTTTTCTACTAAAACATGAGTATCTGGGTTTAATATATCATATGTACCTGTATAAATAGTTACATTTTTTAATTTTTCTAATGGTCCATTTATTGGATTTACTAAATAGCTTTCCATTCCATCTTTTCCTGCATATAGCTTTCCTGCTACAATTAAATTAGCTTTTATTAATATTGGATCAAATTCTTCAATATCTTTTATTTTTTCATTTTTCATTGTAACATCTAACCAAGGAGAAAGAAGTATTAATTTACTTGGCATTTGTACATTTTCTTCTCCCATTTTTTCCATTAATGCTAAAGCTAGTCCTCCTCCTGCCGAATCTCCCATTACTATAAATTTATTTATATCTACTTTTGAAATGATTTCTTTATATAATGGTTCCATTATGTTAAATACGTCTTTATATGTATATTTAGGCGCTAATGGGTAATCTGGTATTATTAATGTTGCATTTGTATCTTTTACTAAATCTTTGCAGAAATCCCAATGTTCTTTAGTAAGTTCTCCCATATATGAACCACCATGAATATATAGTATTGTTAAATCTGTTTGCTTTTTTTCTTTTGGAGATATATAAAATATTTTTCTTTCACTATATGTTTCTTCCGTTATTTTATAATTATTTTTTATTTCTTTTGGTACTTTTGATTTAAAGTCATAGTTTATATATAATAATATAGCAAAAGTTGTACATACCAATAATGAAATTGCTATTATTGCTACGTATATACTTATGTTTCCTTTAATATTTTGTTTTTCTTCCATTTTCTATATTCTCCATCTATTTATTTTCATAATAATTTTATCATACATTTATTATTAGAGCAAGAAAAAAGCACTTCAAATATTATGAAGTGTTTTATGGTACCGATGGTGGGACTCGAACCCACATGGTTTCCCGCTGGATTTTGAATCCAGTGCGTCTGCCAATTCCGCCACATCGGCATTTATAAATACTTTTATATATTAGCATATTTTACTTTAGTTGTCTACTATTTTATGTGTTTTACTATTCTAAAATTTGCATTTTTTGCTAATTTATGGTTTAATATATATATGCATTTTATGTTACCTTACCAATAAAAAAACTGGAGTGTGTATAATATGACAGCACAAGAATTCGGCACTTGTCCATTTCAATGCATTAATGCATTGAAATGCAAATTTGGAGATACTCTTTCTTCTAGTTTTTCTAAAGTAGAATCTACTTTAGGACAAGACATTTTTAACCTCATGGTTTACAAAAGTGGCAAATATGAAAGCATCTATGATACCCTCGCTATCCAAGTACTTTGCACTACTAGATTTCTTTCTGTTCAAGTGGCAAGTACGATTCAACGTCTTTTTGACATTGTTTGTTCATCAACTGTCATGTCGGAAACCCCAAATCCGCTTATCATCATGGAAGACAAAGAGGGTCCCATATCTTTTGATTTAAGTCAAGAATATGGAAAATTTTATGTTTTCGGCATGGAAGGTTATGGTGTTAAAATCTACAGCAAAGATACAAATATCTTTGTAGATTTTTATAAAACTTAAAATTCTGATTAGAAACCAGTCTCTATGGTAAGGGGAGACTGGTCTTTATTTTTTTAAATTTCTTATTACATTATTTCTTTTTTAAAACTTATTCCCCATTTTAGTTTTTCTAAATTAAATTCATCTAAAATAGTAGCTGATATATCTGCATATGTGCTTCTTATTCCTAAATTAATATTTTCTTTTACATGTTTTCCATAAACTAATAACGGAGTATATTCTCTTGAATGATCTGTACTTGATGTATATGGATCATTTCCATGGTCTGCTGTTATTATTAAGCAATCTGTATCTTTCATAGTTTTCATTATTTCTGATAATTTTAAATCAAAATATTCTAATGCATTTTTATATCCTTCAATATCATTTCTATGTCCATATAACATATCAAAATCAACTAAATTAGTAAATATAAGTCCTTTAGTATCTTTTTCAATTTCTTCAATCGTTTTTTCTATTCCATCATTATTTCCTTGTGTATGAATCGCTTTTGTTATACCTCTTCCAGAAAATAAATCTTCAATTTTTCCTATTGCTATTACATCTTTTTTATTTTCTTTGAGTACATCTAACATTGTTCTACCAAAGTTTTCTGCTTCAATGTCTTTTCTATTATATGTTCTTTTAAAATTATCTTTATTTGTTCCTATAAATGGTCTTGCTATTACAGTTCCAACATTATATTCAGGATTATTTAACATTTTTCTGGCAATATTACATATCTCATATAATTTTTCTACTGAAATTATATCTTCATGTGCTGCTATTTGAAAAACACTATCTGCTGATGTATATATTATTGGAAATCCTGTCTTTAGATGTTCTTCTCCATATTCTTTTAAAAGTTCTGTACCAGAGCCAACTCCATTATATAAAGTTCCTTTTAATCCTGTTTCTTTACAAAATTCATCTATCATCTCTTTTGGAAATCCATTTGGATATGTAGTAAATGGATTTTCATTTACATACCCTGAGATCTCCCAATGCCCTACTGGACTATTTTTTCCATAACAAATTTCCTGTGCTTTTCCAAACGCTCCTATTATTTTTTCTTCATTTGGAAGTTTTACTCCATCAATATTATATAGTCCTAATTTTTTCATATTTGACAAATTTAATTTACTATTTTCATAAATATGTTTTAATGTATTACTTCCTTCATCTTTATATTTATCAGCATCAGGGGCTTCTCCAACTCCAAAACCATCTAATACTATTATTATAAATCTATCTATCATGTGTCTCTCCTTAATTCAAGTCATATTCTATAGTATTTATTATATATACTTTAGAATCTATAATCATGTTAAATTTTGACTTATTTATTTGTTTCAACTTTAATTTATTTAAATTAAGTAAAATTTTTGTTGAAATGTCCATTCCATTTGGTAATGTTTTATTAAAATTATCAAAAAACATTATATTAGAATAAAATAAACAATTCGCACCTTCTTTTATATTAATTTTATTCAAGGTCACTTCTTTTAATTCATTTAAATTTTGCTCTATTTCATCTTGTGAATTCATATTAAATATTGAAAAATCATTATTTTGTATTTCTTCATTATTATTTGTTATTTTATATACTGATATATCACAAGAAGCTTTAATTTTTAAATATGCTGATTCTAACAAATTAGTCAAGTTTTGAATGGTTTCGCTATATTCTTCTATAGTAATATTTTTTGATATTTGTAAAATTTTATAAATATTTTTTTCTATTTCTCTGTGTTTTTTATCTTTTAAATATTTTATTTTTGTTCTATCTTCTACTACTCCTCCAAATATATCAAAATCTTCTTTTGAATCATCTTTTAAAAACTCAGATTTCAAATTATTTAAACTTTTTTCTAACAAATCTTTTTCTGCTTTTTTATTAAATATTTCTTCTCCTAAGTTTAATATCGTAAACATAGCATCACATTCATATTTTGAAAGAGTTATTTTTTGAATTTTATCTGTTTTTATTCCTAATTCTTCTATATCATCTTCATATTCAAATGTTTTCTTTAAAGTATTTGTCTTTTCTTCTTCATGTGCTGCTTGCAGTTCTAATATATTGTCTTTATTAGCATATTTCCAAAATTCAAAAATACTCTTTTTATGACTATCTATTTCTTCTAAATACAAATTGGCATTTTTTATTTTTCTACTAAGATTTTCTATTTTATTTTTTAAAGAATTTATATCTAACTCTATATTTTTTAATTCCTCTATTTTGCCTTCTTCTTGTTTTGTAATTTTTAATAAATCATCTATCGTATTACTAATATTATAATTATTTTCAACATCATTCTTGTTTATATTCTCATCAATTACTTCTTGTTTTTCATTTTGAATACATTCTATACTTCTATTGATTTTTTTTGATTTTATGAAATATTTAATTTTTCCAAAGAATGTTTTTTTACACTCTAAAAACAATGTAATTTGTTTTTCTTTTTGTAAAAATTCTTGAGTTTTTAAATTTTCTTCATTTTTAATTTCTTTTAATTCTACTTTTTTTGATTTTATTTGTATTTCTGCCTTATTAATATTTTCTGTTTTATTATCTATTTCATTTTTAATAAACTCTGAAATATTTTCATAAGTTATTTTTTTAGATTTATTATAAAATTCTAAATCTCCTTTTTTAGATATTTTTGCGCAGAAATTATATTCCTTTGGTAATTCCGTTTGTAATATAAATAATACTTTCATTAATTTATAATATTTTTGTGCTTCTTCTTTATTATTTAAAATTATTTTATATTCACTTTCTATATTGTCATAAACTTTTGTTTTTCCTATTATTTGTATACTCATATTTTCATCTTTATCATATACTTCATATATATTTGCCCAATTGTTTGTAAACAACCATAAATAGTTCTCCAAGTCTGTAATTTCTGATTTTTTTAAATATTTACTTGAATATTCTGCATCTGCAATAGGAACAAAAATTTTAGTATTTTTATTTTCTATTTGCTTTTTTATTAAATAAAATAAATTTTCAT
The DNA here is from genome assembly GCA_964455975.1 of uncultured Lachnospiraceae bacterium. Classification (GTDB taxonomy): domain Bacteria; phylum Bacillota; class Clostridia; order TANB77; family CAG-508; genus JAETTH01. The sequence continues at coordinate 3,204 of CAYVYP010000028.1, read as the reverse complement.
ATTGATTATCTTTAATTGGTAATAACATAAAATATTTATCTTTTATTTCTGAATAATAAATTTGCCATAAATAATTTCCATCATATTTTATATTAAATGGAGGTTTCTTTAATAATTCTTTTTGATCTTTTTCTATTTCTTCTATCTTTTCTATCCTTAAAGAATTTAGCATATTTAAAAATATAGCATGTTTTTCAATATCTTCACTATTTTGTGGTACTAGATAACTATATATTGGAGATGCTAAATTATACCTCTGTTTTATGTCAGTTATTCTGTCTGTTGGTGAAAGTAAAATTTCTATATCATTTACGTTTAAATATTTATATACTGCATATTTAGTTTCTTCATATGAATTTATAGGCTTATAATTTACGTTCTCAATTTGTGTATATATTTTAGGAACATTATCTAAGTCTAAACCTAAATATTTTAATTTTTCTTCTATCTGTTTTATATCTTCTTTTGTAATTTTAGGCATTAATTTTATTCCTCCTAATAATATTTTATATTTGTTAGTATAACATAAATAAAAAAATAATAAAAGAAGTAGCTTTAATTTTCTACTTCTTTTATTTACACATATTATCTTACAAAATTTTCTACTTCATATTTTACTTTTTTAATAAATTCTTCTACTTGCATTGCTCCTATGTCACCTTCTGTTCTAGAACGAACTCCTACTGCATTTGCTTCTACTTCTTTGTCCCCTATAATTAACATATATGGTACTTTTTGAAGTTGTGCTTCACGTATTTTGTACCCTATTTTTTCTTCTCTTTCATCTAATTCAACACGTATTCCTGCTTCTACAAATTTTTCTCTTAGCATTTTTGCATATTCTTTATGGCTATCTGCTATTGGAAGAATTTTAACTTGTACTGGTGCTATCCATATTGGAAATGCTCCTGCAAAATGTTCAGTAATTAATCCTATAAATCTTTCAAGTGATCCATATATTACCCTATGAATAATAATTGGAACTTTTTTATTTCCTTCACTATCTATGTATGATAGGTTAAACCTAAGTGGCAATTGGAAATCTAATTGAATCGTTCCCATTTGCCATTGTCTTCCTAAACAATCTTTCATTTGAATATCTATTTTTGGTCCGTAAAATGCTCCATCTTTTTCTTTAATTGGGTATGAATCTTTACCATACATTTCATCTAAAACTGCTCTTAATTCATCTTCCGCCTTGTTCCAAACCTCTATATCTCCCATATAATCATCTGGTCTTGTAGATAAAGTTGGTGTGAATGTTAAACCAAATACTTCATAAAATTTATTTGCTATTTCTAATATAGATTTTATTTCATCTGCTATTTGAGACTCCATTATAAAGTTATGAGAATCATCTTGTCTAAACATTCTTACTCTAAATAATCCATTTAATTGTCCTGATTTTTCATTTCTGTGTATTACATCAACATCGTTAAAACGAAGTGGTAAATCTTTATAACTTCTTAATTTTTGTTGGTATACTTTAATAGCATTTGGGCAACTCATTGGTTTTAAAGCTTGTTCTGTTCCGTCCGCATCTTCTAATACAAACATATCGTCTTTATAATGATCCCAATGTCCTGATGTTTTCCAAAGTACGCTATTATTTAATTGTGGAGCAGAAAATTCTTGGTAACCTCTTTTTTCATGTTCTTTTCTCCAAAAATCTACTAATGTATTAAACATTTTTAATCCTTTTGGCATCCAATATGGCATTCCTGGTGCTGTTTCATCAAAGAAAAATAAATCTAGTTCTTTTCCTAATTTTCTATGATCTCTTTTTTTAGCTTCTTCTAACATATTTAAATATTGTTCTAACTCAGATGCTTTAGGATAAGAAATTGCGTATATTCTTTGAAGCATTTTATTGTGTTCATCACCTCTCCAATATGCAGCAGATGATGAAAGTAATTTTACAGCTTTTACTTTTCCTGTTGATAATAAATGTGGTCCAGCACAAAGGTCTGTAAAATCTCCTTGTTTATAAAAAGATATTTCTTCTCCTTCTGGTAAATCATTTATTAATTCTTGCTTGTATGGTTCATCTTTCATTAATTCTAATGCTTCTTTTTTAGAAAGTGAAAATCTTTCAATTTGAATATCTTCTTTTATGATTTTTTTCATTTCTGTTTCTATATTTTCTTTATCTTCATCAGTAAAAGATTTTTCTGCATCGAAATCATAATAAAATCCTTCATCAATACTTGGACCAATTGCAAATTTTGTACTTGGAAATAGTCTCTTTACAGCTTGTGCCATAATATGTGATGTTGTGTGCCAATATGCTTTTTTTCCTTCTAAACTATTTTCAAATGTGCATATTTCTAAAGAAGCATCTTCATTTAAAACATATCTTAAATCTTTTACTTCTCCATTTACTTTTCCACATGTCATATTTCTTGCTAAACCTTCACTTATTTTTTTAGCAACATCTAATATTGAAATTCCTTTTTCAACTTCTATATTAGATCCATCTTTTAATGTAATTTTAATCATTTTTATTCCTCCTTTTAATACGAAAAAATCCGACATGTTTATGCGGTTTCACTTTTTTTAGTTACTGTTCTTTTTACTTTTGGTTTTGCTGAAATTTTATTTTCATTTATTATTAGTTTAGGTGGTTCTCCATTTTCTACAGTTTTTCTTGTTATTATGCATTTTTCTATTTTTGGATTTGAAGGTATTTCGAACATTATATCTCTCATTATTTCTTCTATAATAGAACGAAGTCCCCTTGCCCCTGTTTTTCTTTCTATTGCTTTATCTACAATTAATCCTAAAGCTTCTTCTTCAAATTCTAATTCAACATTATCTAATTTAAATAACTTTTTATATTGTTTTACTAATGCATTTTTTGGTTTTGTTACTATTTCTATTAATGCATTTCTATCTAGTTCTTCTAATGTTGCAATAATTGGAAGTCTACCAACAAATTCTGGTATTAACCCAAATTTTAATAAATCTTGAGGTAATAATGCTTCAAATACTTTATATTTTTCCAAATCATTATTACTTTCTATTTGTGCACCAAAACCTATTGATTTTTTACCAATTCTATCTTTTACTATTTTTTCTAATCCTTCAAAAGCTCCTCCACAAATAAATAATATATTTTCTGTACTTATTTGTAAAAATTCTTGATGTGGATGTTTTCTACCTCCTTGTGGTGGTACTGATGCTGTAGTTCCTTCAACTATTTTT
>CAYVYP010000027.1:0-18649 GCA_964455975.1 uncultured Lachnospiraceae bacterium | reverse complement strand
TTTCCATTTTTTTATTTTTTTCTGTTGGGTGTGTCATATCTATTGTAAACCTATATTTTGTAGATTTTGTAGATTTTTTATTAAAATTTTTTACATATACTTATAATATTTCACTAATAGCAAAAAGTCTAGCTAATAACTAGACTTTATTTATATACTGTTTTATTTAAAGTAATCTACGCATTGGGACATGCTCGGTCCTAAATTTCCATTTGTGCTCCTAAAAAGCTTGCTGCTGATTCTGCTACTTTTCTTTCAACTTCTGACATTTTTGATTTTGTATCTTTTGATAATAATATTACGCTTCCTATTACATCTCCGTCTGTTATTATTGGATATATTACTTGTGAATTGTTCTTTTTTTCTTTATTGTCATTTTTTGTTATTGGAAGTGATACATTATTATTTTCCATACTATAATATGTTTGTTTATCTTCCATTAATTTTTCTAGTTCTTCACTTACGTTTTGTTCAAAATATTCTTTTTTTGCTCCTCCAGATACTGCAATTACAGTGTCTTTATCTGTTATACATGTTATATGTCCTGTTGTTTTTGCTAATGTTTCTGCATATCCTGAAGCAAATTCTGATAGTTCTCCTATTGGTGAATATTTTTTTAATATTACTTCTCCTTCTTTATCAGTAAATATTTCAAGCGGGTCTCCTTCTTTTATTCTTAAAGTTTTTCTTATTTCCTTTGGTATAACTACCCTTCCTAAATCATCTATTCTTCTAACTACTCCTGTTGCTTTCAAAATTTTCCCTCCTTTTATTTTGCTAAATGTTTTATTTTCATTTAGAAGATTTTTTCATCTTTATATAAATTTAGTATTTCTTTAAAAGGAAAATTTATTCAAAAATTTTTAAAAGCAGCTTTTAGCTGCTTTATTATTTTTTATTCTTCTTTGTTTTCTTTTTGTTCAAATATAGATGTTTTATATTTATCTAATATATTTCCTAATGCTTTTGAAAATTCTCTTAACATTACAACTTTTATTGTTGTATCTTTTCCATTTACATAGTCATCTGTTACTTGTTTTAATTTTTTCATATTTTTCATTTCTGGTTCTATTTCTTTTGTAAATCTATCAGCTCTATCTAACAATTTTTCTTTTATTGCAACTATATCTTCATTACTTGCACAAGAAATTCTTTGAAACATTTGATAAACATCATAATACTTAAATATTGGTATATTCATACCTTCTCTATCAAATTTATCATAAAATAATTCCATTTTCATTGGTATATATTTAAATATTTCTTCTGCTTTTTCTTTATACATTTTATCTTTTAATTGAATGTTTATTTCGTTAAAATGTTTTAATACTTCGTCCATATCTGGGTTTGAATCTACTATTGCTATTTTAGATAATTCTTCTTCTACATTTGGACAATAGCTTGATGTTAATGATGATATATTCATTCCATTAAAAAATACACTTTTTATTGTTTTTATATCATAATCAATTAATCCCTTTTTTATGAAATACGTAAAATATGCAAATAATTTTACTATGTCTATTAATGGAAGAGTTCCATTTTTCACTGAATTTAAAACTTCTTCTATAACTGTATCAAATTGATCATCTGCTATTTTCCAATATTCTTCTGTAAGTAATCTTTTATATCCTGGAAGCTTGTCTGTATCTACAGTATTAATTATAACCTCCATGTTGTCTTTAAATTCTCTCATATTAAATATTCTTGTTCGTACATATATTTCAATAAACTTAAAAAATCTATATTCTGCTTTAAAATTATAATAATAATTGTTATCAAATTCTTTAATATAAAATTGTCTATTATCCATAAATACTCTTGAAGATACTAATAATGCTTTATATTCCTCATTATTTTCAATATTTACAAATTTATCTTTTGTAATTTTTCCTGCTTTTATTTCAAAAGATACTGCTATTGTAAATATTAAGATTGTTTGCATTATTCTATAATTGGTATTTGGATATGCTTTATTTACCATATCAAATACTTTTTTAAAATCTGTTAATGCATGTTTTAATATTCTTAAATTTCTTGTTCCACTTTTATTAAATGTTGAAATTATTAAATTTGTATTTTCTCTTAAAAATCTAATTAATTCTGGATATCTTTCATATCTCATTAAAAGTCCATTTATTATATAACTAAATTCTGGAGCATATTCGAAAGTCTCACCTATTAATTTTTCTTTTATTCTTTCATAATCATTTGCCTTATCAAATACATATTCTATTTTATCTTGTATTTTTTCAACCATTGGTTTGTCAGAAGCTTTTTCATTTTTTTTATCTAAACTTCCTTCTTTATCTAATAAATATGTGGCAATAAAAGTTTTCATCTCTAAATTTGAATTTTTTAATTTAGTAGAAAGTTCTTTTTCATTACAAATAATTATAGTTTTAATATGGTCATGTTCAACAAAATTATTTATATAACCTAATATATCTATAACATCAACATTAGCTCTTTCTAGGTCATCAAAACATAATATTTTATCATCTGTAGAGAAAAATGCTCCATAGTCTATTTTATCTCCATTTTGAGTTACTCCAAAAAAGTTTGCCATATCTAAACCTGTTTTTGCATACTCTGGTATTGTTGTTTGACCATTTGCATCCATATATTTTTTTAAGTTTTTATCCATAAGTTGCGTAGTTTCTATAAATATTTTTTTACTTATTTCCTCTAAATTAGAAATTCCATATAAAGACATATATATTGTTGTATATTTTTTTCCATTTAATCTTATAGATTCTATTTTATTTCTAATTTTATGATTCCAAAAATAGGTTTTTCCGCTTCCCCATTCTCCATTAATCATTATTGCATAATCTGTATAATCTGATCTGATGTAATCTAAAATGCTTTCTACTAAATCATCCATTTTTATACCACCTTTACTTTAATCTTTTGCTATTGTAATAATTCCTATGTATTTTGCACCATTTTGTTTTAAAATTTTACTACATTCGTTTACTGTGCTTCCTGTTGTGAATATATCGTCAAAAATAATAATATTCTTATTTTTTATTATTCCTTCATTTTTTACCTCATATACATTTTTTACATTTTCCTGCCTTTGTTTTTTCCCTAATGTACTTTGAGTTTTATTATCTTTTAATTTTATTAATACATTTTTTTCATATTTTATATTTAAATTTTTAGCCAGTTCTCTGGCAATAAGTTCACTTTGATTATATCCTCTTTTTCCTAATCTTTTTTTACTTATTGGAACCGAAATAATTATATCATATTTTTTTGAAAATCTATATGTTTTTTTATTTTTTAAAATTATTTTTAAAAACATTTTATATAAGAATGATTTTTCAGAAAATTTATATTGAATTATTTTTCTTCTTATCCTTCCATGGTAATTAAAGAAATATAATTGTTCATCAAAAAATATAGTACTTCTTATATATTTTTTAATTTTTGCTTCTTTAGGTTTTATTAACTCTATTTCACATTTTTTACATAAACTCTCACCTATTTTATGACATATTCCACATTTTTGTGGATAAATTAAATTTAGGGCATAATTTAAGATTTTCATATATACTCCTTCTTAATTTTGCCCCATAACTTTTATAATTGTTCTAATTTATATTCTAATCCTGTGTTTCTTTTTTTAGTATCTGCATTTTGTATCATAAAATTAATTATATTATCTGCCCCTATCAATATAAGTAATTTTTTTGCTCTTGTTATTCCAGTATATAAAAGGTTTCTTGTAAGTAGCATCGGTGATGCTGGAGATATTGGGATTATTACAACATCAAACTCACTTCCGTTGAGATTTGTGTATTGTTATTGCATATGCTAATTCTATTTGGTCTAATTCTGAAAATGCATACCATGCTATTTTACCATCATCAAATCCGTATTTTTACTTGTTTTTCTTTTTCATCTATATTTTGTATTGTTCCTAATTCTCCATTAAAAACTCCACTTCCACTTTCATATATTGGTTCTTTTTTCTCCCAATATATATCATAATTGTTCTTATTTTGAATTATTCTATCGCCTTTTCTATATATGTAACCTGAATTTTGCTTTTCTACACTATTTTCTTTATGTGGATTTAAATGCTGCTGAAGTGATATGTTTAATTCTTTTGTACCTAACATTCCTTTTTTTGTTGGTGATAGTACTTGTATGTTTTTAAAGAAATCATAATCTCCAAAGGTTTTTAGCCTTTCTTTTGATAAACTCAAAACCTGCTTTAATATTTTATCTTGAGATGACTCTTTTATATAGAAAAAGTCTTCATTATGTTTTTCTTCTTGTTCATCTTCTTTGTTTAAAAAGTTTTCTCCCTGGTTTACTCTATGTGCATTAGTAATAATTTTACTCATTGCTGCTTGTCTAAATATTTTATTTAATATAATAGTACATACTTTTTTTGAATTAATTATATCTTTTAGCACGCTTCCGAGGTCCAACTGATGGTAATTGGTCTATATCTCCAACTAATATTAATTTTGTTCCTTGGTATATAGCTTTTAACAAATAATTCATTAAAAAAGTATCTACCATAGACATTTCATCTACAATTATTACATCTGCATCTATTGGTGTTACATCATAATCTGTTTGAATTTTTCCATCTTCTTCAAATTTGCCTATTTCTAAAAGTCTATGAAGTGTTTTTGCTTCTTCACCTGTTGTTTCGGTCATTCTTTTAGCTGCTCTACCTGTTGGTGCACATAGTACTGGTTTCATTCCATGATATTTATATATATCTATTATTGTTTTTATAATAGTAGTTTTTCCTGTGCCTGGTCCTCCGAGTTATAATACATACATTATTTTTATTTACAGCTTTTACTGCCTCTTTTTGTTTATCTGATAATTCTATTTTAGTTTGTTTTTCTATTTTTTCTATTTCTTTTTCAAAATTTTCTATCTCTTTAATATTTTTTGCTTTATCTAAAGCAAGTATTTTTTCTGCAATATTTAGTTCTACTTTATAAAATGGAAATAAATATATCCATTCTTCTTCCCCATCATCTTTTTGCCTTATCTCTATTATTATTTCTTGTTTAGCTTTTAAATCTATTATTCCGTCTTCTGCTTCATCAAAAGTTATTCCTAACAAATCTACTACATAGTTTATTAAATTTGGTTTTAAAGTACAAGTATGACCATTATATGATATTTTATTTAAGCTATATTTAATTCCGCTTTGTATTCTTTTATTATTGTTATAGCTAAATCCTAAATCCATTGCCATTTTATCTATTTTATTAAAATCTACATTTCTAGCAATATCTACTAATATATATGGATTATTTTCTATTTCTCCTATTGCATTTGCACCTAATAATTTATATACTGTTTTACTATTTTGGGCACCTATTCCAAACTTTTCTAAAAATCCAACTATTTGCCATTGTTCCCAATTTTCATTAAATTCTTCTGCCATAGTAATTGCTTTTTCTTTTGAAATTCCTTTAATTCTTGATAATTTCTGTGGTTCAAATTTAAATATATGTATTGTTTCTTCTCCAAAGGTTTCAATTATTTTTCTAGCTGTTGAAGGTCCAATTCCTTTTATAACTCCATTTGCCAAATATCTTTCTAGGCTGTCTAATGTTTGTGGCATTATCTTTTCAAATGTTTCTACCTTAAACTGCTCTCCATAATCTTTATGATTAACTATATTTCCAATTACTTTTAATGTATCTCCAACATTAATAAAAGGCAAATATCCAACTATAGTAACTACCTCATTATTATCTTGCTCTAATGTTGCTATTGTGTAACTATTTATTTCATTTTGATATATAATATCTGCTATTTCTCCTTGTAATTCCAAAATAAAAACTCCTTTTACTATTAATAGATAAACTATACCATAGTAAAAAGAATTTTTAAAGTTTTTTTCAATATTTATGTAATTATTATTTGATAATGTCATAGTAAATTTTACATTTGATTATGTCATAGTAAAATTATATTATATTTAATAATTCATATGTATTATATATATAATATTTATATATATATTTCGGATTTATAAAATAAAATCAGAAGAAAGTCTCAAAAATTTTCAAGACTTTCTTCTTGGTTCTCACTTTGCAAAATGAAAAAGTTTTTACAGTGATCGGTGCTACTTCTTAAAAGGCACCGCCCATACGCCAACATTATTGAAGAAAAAGTTAGTATTAATGTAATAGCGCTCGCCAGCTGGAAAATTGCTTCCAATATTGTAATAAGAGCCACCACGCACAACGCAATACGAACGCTCATTCTTTTCTTCGGTCATTCACCACAGCGTTCCCGCAAAATCATTTATGCCTATACTTGTACGGGCTTCTTTTCTGCTTCCAATGGGTGCAAGTCCATATTTACGATTAGGAGTATTAGAATAATTCCCCCATTCAGTGCTGTCTGTCATGCTATACCCATTCATTTTTAGCCATTCACATATGCAGTCAATCTCTGCGCCATATGCTAGTTTGTATCCTACGCCTTCTGTATTCATCTTTTTAAATCCAATAATCGCATTTTCATAGCTGACATTGTTAAGTGGTAAAGCTCCCTCCATAAGTTGCCAATTCTCATTAACTGGATTTGCTGGACTCCAAAAGCCACCATCATCATAAATTTGCCTAAGTCTCCACTCTGGTATTTCTTCATGATATCCATTATCCGAAAATTGCGAATTATCATAATGCACTCTTGAGAGTCCTTTTGGCATTACTATTGCGGCTGGAATCCATACCATTGGATAGCCATGTTCATCCAACGCCTGTGGACCTTTTTCCCATGTAGTCCCTTCTATCTTTGTATATCCAGGATACAGGGTTGGATTTGTATGGTCTCCCCAATTGATAGGTATCTGAGCCTTTTCTTGTGTTGGTACTTTTGCCTTTTCAGAAAAATGGTTCTCTAATATAGAGACAAGTTTACTCTCTGAAAAAGTCATTTTCCGTCCATTTACCTGCAAAGTAATCTTCATCATGTTGTCTTCCTCCTTAAGTAATTTTAAATTAAAGGCTTTGCCTTACTGCTACATTTTAACATATTTACATAAAATTTGCAAATTTCTTAATTGTCCGAAATATAATTTTTTAATTCTTATCTATATTATCGATAATATCTTTGCATTCATGCCATGTTGTTACTTTTATTTGACTATAATCTTCCTGCATTTTATCTAATATTTTTTTAGTTTCATCTTTTGATCCTAAATCTGCTACTATTATATCTTTTATGTTTTCTTCTTTTCCATATATAAATCTAAATAAAATAGAACGTAAAAATCCTTCTATTTTATTTTCTTGATTTTTTACAGCTATAATAAGATAAATTCCATCTGCTTTTAAATTTGTATATGTATATATATAATATATAGTTTTTATGATTTCAAAAAGTCCATATATTGCTAAAGTATAAAGTATTGTATTAAATATGAAAGATGCCATATTTGTATACCCCCTATATGCTATAATATGAAGTATAAATGCATTATGTGAAAAACAAGATAATAGTGGACAAAATTCAACATAAAAAAAAGACAATGTTATGAACTATGTTCACTAACTGTCCTTCTTTTATAATTTATAAAAATTAAATTAATTCTAATATAACTACTTCTGCTGCGTCTCCTCTTCTTGGTCCAGCTTTTACAATTCTTGTGTATCCGCCTACTCTATCAGCATATTTTGTAGCTAATTCTCCAAATAATTTACCTGGTAAATCAACTACATTTCCTTCTTGATCTTTAACTTTATTTAATTTTCTCATCATTTTCTTTCTAGCATTTAATCTAGAAGGCATATCTTTTTTTCTGTCTTCTTCAACTGTTTCTTTAACAACTTTTAGATATTCTTTTCCATTCTTACTTTTTACAAGTTCAGTAACTTTATTACCTTTAGTATCTAATTTTGCATGTGAAACTTTTACTTTTGCCATTTCAAAATTATCTTTTTCTTTTATTGCTAAAGAAATTAAACTATCAACAATTGCTTTTACTTCTTTTGCTCTAGCTTCAGTAGTTTCTATTCTACCATGCATTAATAAATCACTTGCTTGGCATTTAAGCATAGATAATCTTATATCAGTTGTTTTTCCTAATTTTCTATTTCTTGCCACGGTTTATTCCCTCCTTGCTTAATTTTCTATTAATCTTCTTCTTGTCTAAAATCTAATTCTAATGCATGTAACTTATTTGTTACTTCATCTAAAGATTTTTTTCCAAGATTTCTTACTTTCATCATTTCAGGTTCAGTTTTATTTGTTAAATCTTCAACTGTAGATATTCCAGCTCTTTTTAAACAATTAAATGATCTTACAGATAATTCTAAATCTTCAATTGACATTTCTAAAACTTTTTCTTTTTTAGATTCTTCTTTTTCAATCATAACTTTAGTGTTTTTAGTTGCTTCAGATAAATCTATAAATAGTTCTAAATGTCCTGTCATTACTTTTGCTGCTAAACTTAATGCTTCATAAGGTTTTAAGCTTCCATCTGTCCAAACTTCAATTGTTAATTTATCGAAATCTACCATTTGTCCAACTCTAGTATTTTCAACAGAGTAATTTACTTTTTTTACTGGTGTATAGATTGAATCTATTGGAAGTACATTAATAGCTTGATCTGGTTTTTTATTTTTATCAGCAGTGTTATAACCTCTTCCCATATCTACTGTCATTTCCATCTTTAGGCTTCCACCTTCAGAAACTGTTGCAATATGTAAGTCTGGATTTAATATTTCTACAGTACTATCTGTAATAATATCTCCAGCTGTAACTTCGCCTTCACCTTTAAAATCAATTTTTACTATTTTTTCTTCGTTTTGATCTAGTTTTAATCTAACATTTTTTAAATTAAGTATTAATTCTGGTACATCTTCTACTACATTTGGTATAGTTGAAAATTCATGTACTACCCCTTCTATTTTAACACTTGTAATTGCACTACCTGGTAATGAAGATATTAAAATTCTTCTTAAAGAATTTCCTATTGTTACTCCATAACCTCTTTCTAATGGTTCGCAAACAAACTTTGCATAATTATTTTCATTATCCATTTCTAAGCATTTAATATTTGGCTTTTCAAATTCTATCATTTATACCTCCCTAGAAATAACTTATATTGCTATTTCTCCTAAAATAAACTTTGACTTATATTTTGTGTCGTATTTATTTGCTACAATTTAATTATTATTTAGAGTAAAGCTCTACTATTAAATGTTCTTCTACTGGTAGGTCAACATCTTCTCTAGATGCTAATGATACTACTTTACCACTTAATTTTTCTACATCTTTTTCAAGCCATGCTGGAACTGGTCTTGCTGCATTGCTCTCCACATTTTCTTTAACTATTGCTGAATCTTTTTTAATTTCTCTAATTGAAATTATATCTCCAGCTTTTACTAAGTATGATGGAATATTTACTTTTACTCCATTAACTTCAAAATGTCCATGTGTTACAAGCATTCTTGATTGAGCTCTTGAAGAACCATATCCTAATCTATATACAACATTGTCTAATCTACTTTCTAATATTTGAAGTAAATTTTCACCAGTTATACCTTTTTTATTTGAAGCCATTTCAAAATATTTTCTAAATTGTTTTTCTCCAACTCCATAGAATGATTTTGTTTTTTGTTTTTCTCTTAACTGTGTTCCGTATTCAGATAGTTTTTTCTTTTTTTGTCCATTTTGTCCTGGTGCATAATTTCTTCTAGAAATACTGCATTTATCAGAATAACATCTTGAACCTTTTAAGAATAACTTTTGTCCTTCTCTACGGCATATACGGCATTGTTCGTCTTTACTTACTACACCTCTTTCTTAAAATGTAAGGGTCTTTCCCTTGTTATATTCTTTTTATTTTATACTCTTCTTCTTTTTGGTGGTCTGCATCCGTTGTGTGGTATTGGTGTTACGTCTTTAATAACACTAATTTCTAAACCTGCTGTTTGAAGTGCTCTTATTGCAGCTTCACGTCCAGAACCAGGTCCTTTAACGTATACTTCTACAGATTTTAGGCCATGTTCCATTGCAGCTTTTGCAGCTGTTTCTGCAGCTTCTCCAGCAGCAAATGGTGTTGATTTTCTTGAACCTTTAAATCCAAGTTCTCCAGCACTTGCCCAAGATATAACATTACCTTGAACATCTGCTATTGTAACTATTGTATTATTAAAACTAGAATGAATATGAGCTGCACCTTTATCGATGTTTTTTCTATTTCTTCTAGCAACAGTTTTCTTTGTTACATTTTTTGTAGCCATTGATTGTATTCCTCCCTTAATTATTTCTTACTCTTACTTACTAGTTTTCTAGGACCTTTTGATGTACGAGCATTAGTTTTTGTTCTTTGTCCTCTAACTGGAAGACCTTTTCTGTGTCTTAATCCTCTGTAGCAACCTATTTCTGTAAGTCTTTTTATATTTAGAGCAACTTCTCTTCTTTGATCACCTTCAAGTTTATATTCAAATTCTTCTATTGCTTTTCTTATATCTTGAACTTGATCATCTGTTAAATCTTTTATTCTTGTGTCTGGATTTATCCCAGCTTTTTCAAGTATTTTTTGAGATCTTGGTAATCCTATACCATAAATGTATGTAAGTCCTACTTCTACTCTTTTTTCTCTAGGTAAATCTACTCCTGCTATACGAGCCATAAATTTTAGCACCTCCAAAATTATATTTTATTTTTTATTTTTAAATTTTTTCTAAAAAATTATCAACTTGAAATGTCCTTAAAAATACTATTCACATTATATTTTTCATATAATGTAATAAATTTTAAGTAGTAATAGTTAAAATCTTTTAGCAATATATATAAACACAAATTAGATATGAAAAAATATATAATTTTTCCAGCCGCTACCAAAACTTGTGTTAATATCAGATTTTTAAATTAGCCTTGTCTTTGTTTGTGTTTTGGGTTTTCGCAAATTACTCTAATAACCCCTTTTCTTTTAATGATTTTACATTTTTCGCATATTTTTTTAACTGATGGTCTTACTTTCATTTTTTTCGCCTCCTGTAATTTAGATATATTTTAATTTATTTACCATTTTACTTTTAGCAATATGATGCTTGATGTCAGATGCGAGCATTACAGGCTAAATGGAATTTCACATCTCACTAAAACATCATATTAAATTAAAATAGCTATTTTTAACTTATTTACCTCTCCAAGTAATTCTTCCTTTAGTTAAATCATATGGAGAAAGTTCTACTTTTACCTTATCTCCTGGTAATATTTTTATATAATTCATTCTAAGTTTTCCTGAAATATGTGCTAACACTTGATGTCCATTTTCAAGTTCAACTTTAAAGTTAGTATTTGGTAATGTTTCTATAACAGTACCTTCTACTTCTATTACATCCTCTTTTGCCACTTTGTTTTTCCTCCTTAGAGTATAAATTACCCATTTTTAACAATAGCTTATACATTATATATCAAGATTAAAGCATTGTCAAGATTTCTGGCTCATTTTCTGTAATTAAAATTGTATTTTCATAATGAGCTGCATTTTTTCCATCTTCAGTTACAATTGTCCAACCATCATCTAATTCTAAAATTTCATTTGTTCCTGCCATTACCATTGGTTCTATTGCTAGAGTCATACCTGGTTCAAGTCTTACTCCTCTTCCTGCTTTTCCGTAATTTGGAATGCCAGGGTCTTCATGCATTTGTCTTCCAATACCATGTCCTTGAAATTCTCTTACAACATTAAATCCATTTTTTTCTACAAATTCTCCTATTGCATGAGAAACATCACCTATTCTATTTCCCTTTTTAGCAAATTTTATTCCCTCAAAAAATGCTTGTTTTGTTATATCTACTAATTTTTTAGTTTGTTTATCTATATTTCCTACAATATAAGTTCTAGCACAATCTCCATTAAATCCATTTTTTAGAGCTACTAAATCTATGCTTACTATATCTCCATCTCTTAAAATTGCTCTTTTAGAAGGTATTCCATGAATTACCTCATCATTTATAGATGCACAAATAGAACCTGGAAATGCTGGAACTCCTTTTACTCCACTTGGATATCCTTTTTCTGCAGGTATAGCTCCATATTTTTTCATTGTATCTTCTGCTATTTTATCTAATTCTAATGTTGAAATTCCAGGTCTTATAGCTTCTTCAATTGCCTTTTGTGTTAAAGCAGCAACCTTGCAAACCTCTTTCATTTCTTCTATTTCTTTTTTTGATTTAATTGTTACCATTTTCCAAATTCCCCCAATAATTATATTTTACACCAAAAAGAGCTTAAAATCAAGGGATTTCAAGCTCTTTTTTAATTATAATTTTTATTTTCCTAAATATTCTTTTACTTCTTGTGCTATATCTTCTGAAGTCACATCTGAACGAATATTCCATTTAACTTTATATAATAAATCTTGTGATTTATAGTATTTTATAAGTTTTTCTGAAATTCTGTGATATGTTTCTAATCTTTGCTTTACAGTTTGCTCATTATCATCTTCTCTTTTCTCTAATTTCGAGCCACATTTATCACATATTCCATCCACTTGTGGTGGTCTAAATTCTAAATTATATATTTCTCTGCAATCTTTATTAGGACATGTCATTCTTTTTGAAATTCTATCTATTATATCTTGATCAGATAAGTCTAACTCTACTGCTATATCTATCTTTTTTCCTTCTTCTAACAAAAATTCATCTAATTCTATTGCTTGCATTTTAGTTCTTGGAAATCCATCTAAAATAGCCCCATTTTTACAATCTTCTTCTAGTAATCTTTTTTCTATTATTCTAATTGCTAATTCATCTGGCACTAATAAACCTTTAGATACATATTTATCTATTTCTTTTCCTATTTCTCCTTGTGATTGTATGTAGCTTCTAAATATTTCTCCACTTGATATATGAATAATTCCAAGTTCTTGTGATAATAATTTTCCTACTGTTCCTTTTCCTGAACCTGGTTTTCCTAACATTATAATATACATATGCAAATCCTCCTTTATATATATTTATTTTATTCAATGTTTAATAGAACTTTTTAATACCAATATGCTAATTTTAAAAATGAATTTATTAATTTACTTTGTTCATTTAATTCTTCTATTACTGACACATCGTATTTTTTTCCAATCATATTTCTTGATTCTAACGTCCATAAAAATGCTCTAAATTTTGGAAATTTTTCTACATTTTGTTCCATAAAATATATTAAATCACATATTTTTTTATATATTTCACTTTCTTTTTTTTCTTCTATTTTATATGTTTCAATATCTGTTATCAGTTTTAATGGTTTAGCAATCTCTACTCTTGCATTTTCCAAATCAATTGAATTAATAAAATTTTTATAACTTTCACAAAAAATTCTATACATCATATAACTCCTTAAATTTTTTTAATTTTATCATAAATTCTTCTTTTTTACTTTCAAATAAATCATTTCTATCTATTATTTCATCAATTATTTCATTTAGAACTTTTTTATTGCACTTTGGTACAATTTCATTTAAATCATCTATATCTTTTTTTGCAAGTCTTATTATTTTACTAGCTATTACATCTTCTTTTGATAAAATATATACATTTATATATTCAAAATTTTTTAATTTAATAGCTCTTTTTTTATATGATGGAGAAATCAAAGTACTTTGATATTCTAACATATCATAATCTCTTAATAAAACAAAAACTTTTCCGTATTTAGCAGGATAACCTAAATCTATAAAATCTATATCCATAGTTGCTCTTGTAGTATATTCGCCCAATATGCAGGCACTTCCTCCTATTAAATAAATATCAAATGGCTCTAATTTAAATAATTTAGTTACTTCCTCCATTTCACGCAATACTTCTATAATATTATCTTTAATCATAAGGTATTTCCTCCTTTAAAGATATTTTATACTATTTATCATAATTTATCAATATTTATTTTTATCAGACCTGTCCCAAATTGGACAAAATGTCCAATTGAGAAACGTCCCCAATTGGACAAAAAAATTAGAAGCAAGAATAATTTGCTTCTTTAGGCTTCTAATTTTTATATTCTATTCTAAGAATCCTTTGTAATGTCTCATTACTAGTTGAGATTCTAATTGTTGTACTGTTTCTAATGCAACACCAACTACGATTAATATTGCTGTACCACCAAATGTGATATTTAAGCTTGTAAATCTTAATAACATTGGAAGTATTGCTATTAATGCTAAGAATAATCCTCCAAACCATGTTAGTTTAGATATTATTGATGATAAATAGTCTGTTGTAGGCTTTCCTGCTCTTATTCCAGGTATAAATCCACCATTTTTCTTAATATTATTTGATACTTCTGCAGGATTAAATGTTACATATGTATAGAAGAATGTAAATCCTACTATAAGTAATAAGTAAACTAATGCATTTGCTATTGAATATCCTATTCCTACACTTGATGATGATGTAGCAATTGAAAATTTATATAGTCCTGCTAAAAATCCTGTTTGTGATGCTATGTCTTTTACAAACATTTGAATTATCATTGCTGGAAATGTCATAAATGATGATGCAAAAATAACTGGCATTACACCTGCCATAGCAAGTTTTAATGGTATATGTGTATTTTGTCCACCATACATTTTTCTTCCAACTACTTTTTTAGCATATTGTACTGGAACTTTTCTTTCAGCTTGTTGTACAAATACAACTCCTGCTATTAATAAAATTGCTCCTATAACTATTCCTAATGCTGTTAAAAGTCCTGTTGTACTAAACACTCCATTTGCAAAAATTAAATTCCATATTGTTGTAGCTCCACTTGGAAGTCCTGAAATTATACCTATAAAGATTATTATTGAAATTCCATTTCCAATACCTTTACTTGTAATTTGTTCTCCAAGCCACATTAAAAATGCTGTTCCTGCAACTAATGAAAGTACTACTATAAATCCTGTTAAGAATCCTGATCCTATAAATATACCAGATGATTTATATGATAAATATAAACCTGTTCCTTCTATTATTGCTAAAATAATAGTAACTATTTTAGTATATCTATTCATTTTGTTACGGCCTTCTTCTCCACCTTCTTTAGATAATTTTTCTAAAGCTGGAATTACCATGCCTAACAATTGCATAACTATTGTTGCTGTAATATATGGACTTATTGTCATAGCAAATATAGAAAATCTAGAAAATGCTCCTCCTGAGATTATATCTATAAGTCCTCCTAAACCTTGGCTAGATGAGCTCATTGCTTCATTTAAAGCTACTACATCTACTCCTGGTACAGTTATAAAGCAACCAAATCTAAATATTATAATTAGTATTAGTGTATACAATAATTTTTTTCTTACTTCAGGTGTTTTTAATGCATTTTTTATAGTTTTAAACAATTAAATCACCTCTGCCTTTCCGCCTAAAGCTTCTATTTTTTCTTTAGCTGATGCTGTAAATCTTTAACTGTTAATTTCTTTTCTAAAGTACCTGTTGCAAGTATTACTATTCCATCATTTGCTTTACTAATTATACCTTCTTTAATTAATGTTTCTGCTGAAACTTCAGTAGCTTCAGATTTATTTAACATTTTTAAAGTTACTTCTGTATAATTTTTAGCATGAATATTAGTAAATCCTCTTTTTGGTAATCTTCTATATAATGGTGTTTGACCACCTTCAAAACCTCTTCTTACTCCGCCACCAGATCTTGCTTTTTGACCTTTATGACCTCTTCCTGAAGTTTTTCCTAATCCAGATCCAACTCCACGTCCAACTCTTGTTCTAGATTCAGATTTCATTGCTGGTTTTAATTCATCTATTTTCATTATGATTACACCTCCTTAATTTATCTTATATGTTTAATTACATTATTTCTTCTACTTTTTTTCCTCTTTTTTTAGCTATTTGTTCAATAGTTTTCATGTTTTTAAGACCATTTATTGTAGCATATACAACGTTTCTTGGGTTGTTTGTTCCAATAACTTTAGTTCTTATATCTTTATAACCTGCAAGTTCTAATACTGGTCTTACGCTTCCTCCTGCTATAACTCCAGTTCCTTCTTCTGCTGGTTTTAACATAACATGAGCACTTCCAAATTCACCTATTAATTCATGAGGAATAGTTGTTCCAACAACAGGAACTTCTACTAAGTTCTTTTTAGCTTCTTCTATAGCTTTTTTGATTGCATCTGGAACTTCTGAAGCTTTACCATTTCCAACTCCAACGTGTCCATTTTCATCTCCAACAACTACAACTGCGCTAAATCTAAAAGTTCTACCACCTTTAACAACTTTAGCAACTCTGTTAATAGCAACAACTTTTTCTTTTAACTCGTTTTGTACTTCTTCCATTTATTAAATGTTCTCCTTTCTATTATTTTTAGAATTCTAAACCTGCTTGTCTTGCAGCTTCTGCTAATTCTTTTATAACACCATGATATAAATATCCACCTCTATCAAATACTACTGATTTGATATTTTTTTCTAATGCTTTTTTAGCAATTAATGTTCCTAATTCTTTAGCAGATTCTTTATTTGCATGTTTTTCTTTTATTTCTTTATCTAATGTTGAAGCTGCTACTAATGTATTAGCTGCTACATCATCTATAATTTGAACATAAAGATTTGTATTACTTCTATAAACACATAATCTTGGTCTATCAGCTGTTCCACTAATTTTTGTACGAACTCTTATATGTCTTCTTTCTCTTTGTTCTTTTCTATTAATTTTCTTAATCATTTTTTTCTCCTTTCCACTAAAAGTTTTAGATTATTTGAAAACTTTTTGTAAAAATAAATTTAAATTAGTTATTTAACTCAAATTTTATTTTTTACCAGCTTTACCTTCTTTACGTCTAATAACTTCATCAGAATATTTAATACCTTTTCCTCTATATACTTCTGGTGGTCTTTTTGTTCTGATAACTGCTGCTGTTTGACCAACTAATTCTTTATCAATTCCTTTTACTATTAATAAGTTTGGATTTGGTAATTCAAATGTTATTCCTGCTGGTGCTTCGAAATTAACTGGATGTGAATATCCTAAGTTTAAAACTAGGTTATTTCCTTGTTTTTGTGCTCTATATCCAACTCCATTAATTTCTAATGTTTTAGAGTATTCCTTTGTTACTCCTTCAATCATATTATTTATTAAAGTTCTTGAAAGTCCATGTAAACTAGCATTTTTAGGATCATCATTAGGTCTTGTAACTGTTATTACATTATTTTCTAATTTTACTGTCATATTGCTATGTATTTCTCTTTCAAGAGTTCCTTTAGGTCCTTTTACAGTAATTTTGTTTCCGTCTAATTTAACTTCAACACCTTCTGGTACTGTAATAGGTTTGTTTCCTATTCTTGACATTTTGTTTTCTCCTTTCTATATTTTCTACCAAATATAAGCTAGAACTTCTCCGCCCATACCTTCTAATCTTGCTTCTTTATCTGTTTTTATTCCTTTTGATGTTGAAATTAAAGCTATTCCTAGACCATTTAATACTTTTGGTAATTCTTCACATGCTGCATATACTCTTAATCCTGGTTTACTAATTCTTTTTAAACCAGCTATTACTCTTGCTCCTTTTTCATCATATTTTAGAGCTATTCTTATAATTCCTTGATTATCATTGTTTATTTCCTCATAAGATTTGATATATCCTTCTTTAAATAGGATTTCAGCTATTGCTTTTTTCATATTTGATGCTGGAATATCTACTGTCTTATGTTTTGAACTGTTTGCATTTCTAATTCTTGTTAACATATCTGCTATTGGATCTGTAATGTTCACTTTTACGTTCCCTCCTTCTTTTTTATTTCATACTAGTTTTTACCAACTAGCTTTTTTAACACCTGGTATTTCACCTTTGTGTGCTAATTCTCTAAAGCATACACGGCATATACCATATTTTCTAATATAACTATGAGGTCTTCCACAGATTTTACATCTGTTATAGGCTCTTGTTGAAAATTTAGGTGTTCTTAGTTGTTTTATTTTTAAAGATTTTTTAGCCATCTTTTTTTATTTCCTCCTTAATATATTTTATTTGGCAAATGGCATTCCAAGAAGTCTTAATAATTCTTTTGCTTCTTCATCAGTTTTAGCTGTTGTTACAAAAATTATATCCATACCTCTTAATTTATCAACTTTATCATATTCGATTTCTGGGAATATTAATTGTTCTTTAATACCCATTGAATAGTTTCCTCTTCCATCAAATGAGTTAGCTGATACTCCTCTAAAGTCTCTTACTCTTGGAAGTGCAACATTAAATAATTTATATGCAAAATCATACATTTTTCCTGATCTTAATGTAACTTTACATCCTACATTTACTCCTTCTCTTAATTTGAAGGCTGCAATAGCTTTTTTCGCTTTAGTTATAATTGGCTTTTGACCTGTAATTATACTTAAATCGTTTACTGCATTTTCTAATGATTTTGGATTATCTTTTACATCTCCTAATCCTATATTTATAACTATTTTTTCAAGTCTTGGAACTTGCATAATTGATTTATAATTAAATTTTTTCATTAAAGCATCTATTACTTCTTTTCCATATTGTTCTTTTAATTTTTCCATTAGAACTTAATCCTCCTTTCTATACTATTTAATTTTTGTTCCGCATTCTTTACAAACACGTACTTTTTCGTCTTTTTCTATTTTATAACCTATTTTTGTTGATTTTCCGCATTTAGGACATACTACATTTACT
>CAYVYP010000026.1:0-20171 GCA_964455975.1 uncultured Lachnospiraceae bacterium | reverse complement strand
GGAAAATAATGGCAGAAAAAGAAATTAGTAATATTATAAAATTACAAATACCAGCAGGAAAAGCTACACCAGCTCCACCAGTAGGACCAGCATTAGGATCAAGTGGTGTAAACATTATGCAATTTGTTAAAGAATTTAATGATAAAACTGCAAATCAACCAGGAATGATAATTCCAGTTGTTATAACAGTTTATAAAGATAAATCATTTGAATTTATAACAAAAGTACCACCAGTAGCTGTATTAATAAAAAAAGCTGCTAAAATTGAAAAAGGTTCAGGTAAACCTAATAAAGATAAAGTAGCAAAATTAACAATGGCTCAAGTAAAAGAAATTGCAGAACAAAAAATGCCTGATTTAAATGCAGCATCAGTAGAAACAGCAATGAGTATGGTAAAAGGTACTGCAAGATCTATGGGTGTTACTGTAGAAGAATAAAATTTAAAATATTGGGAGAGATTAAATCTCGTTAATACCAAAGGAGGAAAAAATGAAAAAAGGAAAAAGATATGTAGAAAGTGCTAAATTAGTTGATAAATCAAAACTATATAGTGCAAAAGAAGCTATAGAATTAATCGAAAAAATGCCAAAAGCTAAATTCGATGAAACAGTTGAGCTTCACGTAAAATTAGGTGTTGATTCAAAACACGCAGACCAACAAGTTAGAGGTACAGTAGTACTTCCAAATGGTACAGGTAAAACTTTAAAAGTTTTAGTATTTGCAAAAGGTGATAAAGCTAAAGAAGCTGAAGAAGCTGGAGCAGATTTTGTTGGAGCAGAAGAATTAATTCCAAAAATTGAAAAAGAGAATTGGTTTGATTATGATGTTATAGTTGCAACTCCAGATATGATGGGTGTTGTTGGTAGATTAGGTAAAGTATTAGGACCAAAAGGATTAATGCCAAACCCTAAATCAGGAACAGTTACAATGGATGTTAAAAAAGCTATAGCTGAAATTAAATCAGGAAAAGTTGAATATAGATTAGATAAAACTAATATTATTCACCTTGGATTTGGTAAAGTTTCATTTGGAGCAGAAAAATTAGTAGAAAACTATGAAACTGTTATTGGAGCTATTATAAAAGCAAAACCAGCAGCAGCTAAAGGACAATATATTAAATCTACTGCAATATCTACTACAATGGGACCAAGTATGTATATTGACCAAAAATAATAAATAAAATATAAATAGCCAAAGAAAGTAGGCATCATTTAAGTCCTACCGAGGTTATATAAATGAGCGGAGCAAAACCAATTATTTAGATAATCTCAATGGTTATTTAAGTAATTGGTTTTTATTTAATAGAAAAAATTTAAAATTTTTTATTAAAATCATATAAAATCATAATTAAAAATATTTTAGGAGGTGAATTAATAAATGGCAAGCAAAAACGTACTAGAACAAAAAGAAGAAGAAGTAAAAGCTTTATCAGCAAAATTAAAAGATGCAAAAGTTATACTTTTAACAGATTACAGAGGAATAAGTGTAAGTGATGTTACAGAATTAAGAGCTAATTTAAGAAAAACAAATTCAGAATATAAAGTTATAAAAAATAACATCATAAAAAGAGCATTAGAGTTAAATGGTGAATCAGGATTAAATGATTTACTAGTTGGACCAACTGCGATTGTTATAGGAAATGAGGATTATTTAGAACCATCAAAAGTAATATATAATTTTACAAAAACAAATGAATATTACAAAATTAAAGGTGGTATAGTAGACGGAAAAGTAATGACAGCAGATGAAATAATAACATTAGCAAAACTTCCATCAAGACAAGAATTACTTGCACAACTTGCAGGTGCATTACTTGGAAATATTACAAAACTTGCTGCTACATTGGATCAAGTTCGTATTCAAAAAGAAGCATAGTTTACAATTAAAATTAGTGTAGTGAGCTTAAATCACAAAAATTAATATTCGTTTTGTCGCGAATAAAATAAAATTAATAGGAGGAAATTTAAAATGGCAAAAATAGATGAATTATTAGAAACTATCGACAGCTTAACAGTTGTTGAATTATCAGAATTAGTAAAAGGAATTGAAGAAAAATATGGAGTATCTGCAGCAGCAGTAGCAGCACCAGCAGCTGGAGCAGTAGCAGCAGCTGAAGAAAAAACATCTTTTAACGTTGTATTAAAAGAAGCAGGAGCAAACAAAATCCAAGTAATCAAAGTAGTTAGAGACGCTACAGGATTAGGATTAAAAGAAGCTAAAGATTTAGTTGACGGAGCACCAAAAACAGTTAAAGAAAACGTAGCTAAAGAAGAAGCTGAAGAATTAAAAGCTAAATTTATAGAAGTTGGAGCAGTTGTTGAACTTGCATAATTTCATATAAATCAAATAAAAAGAGCTAAGGCTCTTTTTTTATTGAAAATTTTAATACTATCTGGTCAAAATGCTTGATTTTTTTAAAATTAAATAATAAAATAGTCCTATCTTAAATATATATAATAGCAAACAGAAAGAGGGACTTAAAATTATGATAATACTTTTAGATGCAATGGGTGGAGATAAAGCTCCAGATGCTAATATAAAAGGTGCAGTAGCTGCTATAAATCAAGTAGATGCAGATGTAATTCTTATTGGAAAAGAAGAAGTTATAAAAAATAGAATAAAAGAATTATATGGAAAAGATGATATAAAAGAAATATCACCAAGATTAAAAATACAAAATGCAACGCAAACTATAGAAATGGTAGACATTCCTACTATGGCAATAAAGCATAAGAAGGATTCTTCTATGGTTGTTGGATTTAACATGCTAAAAGAAGGAAAAGGTGATGTATTTATTTCAGCTGGAAATTCTGGAGCATTATTAACAGGAGCAACATTATTAGTAGGCAGAATTAAAGGAATAGATAGACCTGCATTAGCTGGAATATTGCCATCATATAAAAGTAGATTACTTCTTATTGATTGTGGTTCAAATACGAATTGTAAGCCTATAAATTTGCTTCAATTTGCACAAATGGGAACAATATACCTTCATAATACATTAGGCATTGAAAAACCAGCTATAGGACTTTTAAATATTGGTACAGAGGAAATAAAGGGAAATGAACTTACAAAAGAAAGTTATCAATTATTAAAAGATAAATCTGAAGAATTAGGAGTTAACTTTATTGGAAACGTTGAAGGAAGAGATGCTTTTTCAGGTAAAGTAGATGCAATTGTAACAGATGGATTTACAGGAAATGTATTTTTAAAAGCAGTAGAAGGACTTGGAAAATTAGTAAAAAGATCATTATCTGATAGTTTGAAAAAGAATTTTTTATCAATATTAGGAGCAATTCCATGTATGCCAGCAATTAATAGGTTTGCAAAAACAATGGATTATAAAGAATATGGTGGAGCACTATTTTTAGGAGTAAAAAAACCAGTAGTAAAAGCACATGGAAGTAGTGATGAAAAGTTATTTGAATTTACTATTAAACAGGCAGAACAATTTGTTAAAAATAAAGCAGTAGATAAAATGATAGAAGAATTTGAAAAAACTACAAAATAATAATTGTAAAATATTAGAAAATATTAATAATAAGTATTGACAATTTACTAAACATATATTATTGTTTAATAAATAGAATGTTAATTCAAAATGTTAATAATTTTATATTATAAACTAAAAAATAGGGAGGAGTTAAATAAAAATGAATTCAGAAGAAATATTTGATAAAGTAAAATCAATAATAGTAGAGCAATTAGGAGTTGCAGAAACAGCAGTAACAACTGAAGCATCTTTTATAGATGATTTAGGAGCAGATTCTCTAGATATAGTTGAATTAATAATGGCATTAGAAGAAGAATTTGATATGGAAATTCCAGATGCTGATGCTGAAAAAATAGTTACAGTAAATGATGTTGTTGAATACATAAAAGAACATGTATAAAATGTAATAAAAAATTAAGAAAGGCTTTATTGAAGTAAACTAAATATGGTTTACTTCATAAAACCTTTCTTTTTTGTTGATTTTTGCCTATAAAAGTAATATAATAAAAAACAGAGAAAGAAGGTGAAAATATGGATATAAAACAGTTTGAAGAAAATATTGGATATACTTTTAAAGATAAAGAACTTTTAAAAAAAGCACTTACTCATACTTCATATGCATATGAAAATAAATGTGATAGCAATGAAAAATTAGAATTTTTAGGAGATAGTATATTAGAATTTATTTCAAGCCAATATTTATATAATAAATATATAAATTTAACAGAAGGAGAAATGACTAAAGTTAGAGCCTATGTTGTATGTGAACAAAGCTTATATAAAATAGCAAAAAAGCATAATTTTAGTGATTTCTTATACTTAGGGAAAAGTGAGGTTTTGAATAATGGAAACCAAAGACCAGCAATACTTGCAGATAGTGTAGAAGCTGTTATTGCGGCAATTTTTTTAGATTCTAACAATATTGATGACGTTAAAAAATTTATAATTTCAAATTTAGAAGATGCAATTGAAATAGCAAGTAAAGATGTAGGAATGAAGGATTATAAAACTGTACTTCAAGAAAAATTACAAATACATGGAAATGTAAATATAGAATATGAAATAATAGATGAAAAAGGGCCTGATCACGATAAAAGTTTTACAGCACAAGTAAAATGTAATGGAAAAAATTTAGCAATTGGTTCTCGGAAAAACCAAAAAATTAGCACAAATGGAAGCAGCAAGAATTGCATTAGAAAAAATATAGATGTAAAAATAGAACAAAATAATACAGAGGTAAGGAAGGTAATAATAAATGAAAAATTTATATGTTATACCAATATTTGTACCACATTTAGGATGTCCAAATGATTGTACATTTTGCAATCAAAAAAGTATAAGTGGTCAATTAAAAATGGTTACAGCAGAAGATGTAAGGCAAACTATTGAATATTATTTAGAAAATTTTAAAAATGTAGATGGTTATATAGAAGTTGCTTTTTTTGGCGGTAGTTTTACAGGAATAGATATAAATCAGCAAGAAGAATTATTACAAGCAGTACAAAAATATATAAAAGATGGTAGAGTAAACGGAATAAGAGTATCAACAAGACCAGATTATATTAGTAAAGTTATTTTAAAAATGTTAAAAAAATATCATGTAAAAACAATAGAATTAGGAGTTCAATCTTCAAATAATTATATATTGAAAAAAGCTCAAAGAGGACATACTTTTGAAGATGTAAAAAAAGCATCTAAATTAATTAGATGGTATAGGTTTAATTTAGGACATCAAATGATGGTAGGACTTCCAGACAGTACTAAAATAGATGAAATAAATACTGCTAAAGAATTAATAAAATTAAAGCCTAAAATGGTTAGAATATATCCAGTTTTAGTTATCAAAAATACAAAATTAGAAAAAGAATATGAAAATGGTGAATATGAACCTCTAACAGTAGTACAAGCAGTAGAACGTAGTAAAGAAATTTTAAAAATGTTCAATAAAAAGAAAATAGAAGTTATAAGAATAGGACTTCAAAATACAGATACAATAACAAATCCAGAAAATAACAAAAGTGAAGTAGTTGCAGGACCATATCATCCCGCATTTGGACAATTAGTAGAAGCAAGTATTTGGTATGATGAAATATTAAATAAAATAAAAAAACTAAACGTAAAGGTTAAAGAAATAGAAATAAGAGCAAATAAAGTGGATGTAAACAATATAATTGGACATAAAAGAGAAAATGTAAATAATTTAAAAGATATATATGAAGTAGATTTAAAAGTTGTTTCAGATGAAAAGATAAAACCAGGAAAATTTGAAATGAATGTTTTAAAAACATATTCAGAATTTTTAGATGATAATAAATAGAATAAAATCACCAATATTACCAATAATAGTAATAAAGGTGATTTTTATTATGAAACTAAAAACAAAAAGACGTATTCTTAGCGCAAAAAAATTTACATGGGATTTTATTTTAATAATATTTGGAAGCCTAATTTTAGCTTTTGGAATATCTTTTTTATTACTTCCAAATAAATTATCTTCTGGAGGATTTTCAGGTATTGCAACAATAACATATTATCTTTTTAATCTTCCAGTTGGAATTGTAATGCTTGTATTAAATATTCCACTTTTTATATTGTCATACATAAGAATAGGAAAAAATTTTTTAATAAGAGGAATTATTGGAACAATTTCACTATCTATATTTATTGATATTTTTGATAAACTAGAACCTATCACACATGATAGCTTTTTGTCTTGCATATATGGAGGAGTTGCGGTAGGATTAGGAACAGCTATTATATTAAAAACTAATGCATCAACACGGAGGAACAGACCTTTTAAGTTATATTATAAAGTCATACAAACCAATGTATAGAACAGGAAATTTGATAGTAATTATAGATATTGTAATAGTTGCATTAAATGTTTTAATTTTTAGAGAAATAGAAATAGGATTGTACTCAAGCATAACGATTTATATTGTAGGAAAAATGATAGATATAGTTTTTGAAGGTGTAAATTTTATAAAAACATTATATATAATATCTGACAAATATGAGGAAATAGCAGATAAAATTGGAAAAGAAATATCAAGAGGAAGTACACGGAATATATGCTAAAGGGATGTATACAAATGAAGAAAAAATGATGCTTTTATGTGTAGGTTCAAGAACAGAAACAGCAAGAATGAAGCAAATAGCAACTTCAATAGATAAAAAAGCTTTTATAATAATAACAAATGCAAGAGAAGTATATGGATATGGATTTAGAAAAGAATAGACATAAAAAAGTAATAAAACTTTAATTAAATTTAATTAAAGTTAGAAAAAGTATTGTCAAAAATAAAAAGATTAGGTAGAATATAAATAATAGATTAAAAGAAGGAAAAGGTATAACATTAGTAGCATTAGTAGTTACCATAATTGTCTTATTAATATTAGCAGGAAATGCATGGGGATATATAAATGAAGCAAATACAAGTAGTAATAGTTCTATAGCCCCAGTCAGTTTCGCTGACAGCCAATTTTAAGCGGCAGGGAGAAAAATTAATAAGAGTTTCATATATTTAAAAGGTGAATTATAAAAATAAATTCATCTTTTTCTAGATTTAAAAATTGAACTAATTATCCGCAATATATTGACAAGTGCGTATAATTAGTTTAAAATAGAAAAGGGTGATAAATATGTTATATAATTATAAAGAAATTAAAGAAAAGTATAAAACTAATTATAAAATTAATAAAGCAATTATAGATGAAAAGATATATAAAATAGAAAAAAACATATATTCTGATATAAAAAATATTAACTATTTAGAAATGATTTCAAAGAAATACCCAAATGCAATTTTTACAATGGATAGTGCATTTTATTTTCACAATTTAACAGATGTAATTCCAAATAAGATGAATTTAGCTATTGAAAGAAATTCATCACGTATTAAAGACAAAAAAATAAATCAAATTTTAACTATAAAAGAATTATTTGAGATTGGTAAAATGCAAATGATTGTTGAAGGGGCAACTATTAATGTTTATGATAAAGAAAGGATGTTAATTGAACTAATAAGAAATAAAAATCAAATTGCTTTTGACTATTATAAGGAGATTATTTTAAATTATAGAAAAAGAATAAATGATTTAGATATAGGTAAAATTGAAGGATATATAGAATTATTTCCTCATGAAGAACATATATACAAAATATTGCAAAGAGAGGTGTTTTAATGGATTTAAGAGAAATAAGACAAAAATATATGAATGATGGCTATGAACCTTTAGATGCTTCAGCCAAAGTGTGTCAAGATATACTTTTGGCTAAAATATCTAAAAGTGTATTAAGTAGCAATATAACCATAAAAGGTGGAGTAGTTATGCATAATATTTCTAGAGATAGTCGTAGAGCTACACGAGATTTAGACTTAGACTTCATCAAATATTCATTAGATGATAAATCAATAATAAATTTTATAGAAAAATTGCAATATCCTAAAACAGATATAAGTATTAAAATTATTGGAAAAATAGAAGAATTGAATCATCAAGACTATAATGGAAAAAGAGTATATGTTGAACTTAAAGATAAAAAACATAATAAAATTGAGACAAAATTAGATATAGGAGTACATAAAAATTTTGACATAGAGCAAGACGAGTATTGTTTTGATTTAAATAATATTAATGAAAATGTAACATTATTAATAAATTCAAAAGAACAAATCTTTACTGAAAAATTAAAATCATTACTAAAATTTGGATTTGTCTCAACAAGATATAAAGATATTTTTGATTTTTATTATTTAATTAATAATGAGAATTTAGATAAAGAAAAGTTATTAAAATGTTTTAATATATTGATATTTAAAGATGAAAGCATGAAAGAGAATAATATAAATGATATATTTAAAAGGATAAATAGAATATTACATAATAGGAATTATTTAAGAAGTTTAAATACAGCAAAAAACAATTGGCTTGAATTACCAATAGATGATGTAGTTGAAAATGTATTAAGATTTTTTGAAACTATGCAGTTTGCAGAAATAGGAGAGAATTAGTATATTATAAATATAAAGTTATAAAAATATATTAAAGAATATTATAAACTAGAACAAATATAACTTATAGAAAGAGCTTAGAGCTCTTTTTTTGTTGTTAATCTAATTGATTTTAATTATAATTTATGTTAAACTTTTATTAGAAAAGAGGCAAATAATGAAAGAACAAACATATATATTAGAAAATATAAAATCATTTAATTTAAAAGATATATTTGAGTGTGGTCAATGTTTTAGATGGAATAAACAAGAAGATGATAGTTATACAGGAATATTTAAAAACAATGTAATGAATGTAAAAAAGCAAAATAATAAAATAATATTTAGAGGATTAGTAGATGGAGAAATTTCAGAAGTTGTAAAAGAATATTTTGATTTAAATACAAATTATGAGCAAATAAAGAAAGAACTTTCAAAAGTTGACAATGAAATGAAAAATGCAATTAACTATGGAGAAGGAATACGAATTTTAAACCAAGATTTATGGGAGATGCTAATTTCATTTATAATTTCTGCAAATAATAATATTCCAAGAATTAAAGGAATAATAGAAAGATTATCAAAAAAATATGGTGAAAAAATAGTTTGGGATAAACAAGAATATTATACTTTTCCAACACCCAAAAGTTTATCAAAAGCAAGCGTAGAAGATTTAAGGGCTTTAGGACTAGGATTTAGAGATAAAAGAATATATGAAACAACTAAAAAAGTAGTAGAGAATAATCCTAATTTAGAAAAATTAAAAGAAGAAAAAGACACATTAAAATTAAGAGAAGAACTTCTTACATTTCCAGGAGTTGGGCCAAAAGTTGCAGACTGTATATTATTATTTTCAACACTAAAAAGATATGAAGTTTTTCCAATAGATGTTTGGGTAAGAAGAGTAATGAACGATTTATACATAAAAAATCCAGATGAAGAAAAAGTAAATAAAAAGCAAATAGAAAATTTAGCAAAAGAAAAATTTGGACCACTAGCAGGATTAGCACAACAATACTTATTTTATTGGAAAAGAGAAGATGAAAAAGTAAGTTAAACTAAAATTAAAGGAAATAATTTCCAAATTATATTTACAAAAAAAGTATAATAATATACAATAATTAATGAAAGACTAATTATTAAATTTTATAAAAGGTAGTGATAAAAAATGGATAAACAAGAAATTATAAATATGATAGAAAAAATGCCAGATACAATAAAAGCAGAAGATATAATATATACATTATATTTAAATTTAAAACAAAAAAAATCTAATAATGATATTGAGAATGGAAAGGTCTATACACATGAACAAATTAAGGAAATGTTTAATTAATAATGAATTATATATATTGGACAAATCAATCTAAAGAAGATTTATTAGAAATATATAAATATACTTCTCAATATTCTAATTGGTATGCTAAAAGTTATATCGAAAATATAATAAAAAGAGTTGAAGAATTAAAAGATTTTTCTAATATAGGTAGATTAGTTCCTGAAATAAAAAATAATCTAACTGTTAGAGAGATCTTTTATAAGAAGTATAGAATTATATATGTAATTAAAAATAAAGACATTTACATATCTCAAATTATTCATAGTTCTAAATTATTTTTTTCAAATAACAATTTTAATCTTTAAAAAATCCCACAAGAATTAGTAATTAGTCTTTTACATTATTCTATTTTATGATAAAATACAACTAAAGGTGAAAACATATATGAGTTTACAAATAGTTTATGGTAAATCTGGAAGCGGAAAGAGTACATATTTATATGACCAGATTAAAGAAAAAATAAAAGATGATAATAAAATATATATAATAACCCCAGAACAATTTTCATATACAGCAGAGCAGAAATTACTAGAAGTGGTTCCAAATGGGGCTGTTTTAAATGCGGAGGTTTTAACTTTTAATCGCATGGCTTACAGAGTAATTCAAGAAGTTGGAGGAAGAACTAAAACAAACTTAAATTCTTGTGGCTCTTCAATGCTTATATATAGTATTTTACAAGAAGAAAAGAAAAATTTAAAATTTTTAGGAAAATCAGATGAAAATATTGAAATTGTAGGAAATGCAATTACAGAATTTAAAAAACATAGAATATCTCCAAACGAATTAGAAAATGTAATAAACAGTTCTGATAATTTATATTTAAAAGCAAAACTAAATGATATAGAAACAATATATAAAAATTATCAATTACAAATAGAAAATAATTTTATAGACGAAAATGATACATTAGATTTATTAATAGAAAAATTAGATAAAACAGATATGTTTAAAAATTGTTTAATATATATAGATGAATTTGTAGGATTTACTATGCAAGAATATGAAGTGATTGAAAAACTATTAAAACAAGCAAATAAAATAACTATTTTTATGTGTTCAGATGAATTAGAAAATAGAAAAAGTATAGACCAAGATATATTTTATGCAAATAAACAAACAATAGATAGATTATTAAAACTTGCAAAAGATAATAATGAAAAAGTAGAAAAAGAAATTTATTTGGATAAACAATATAGATTTAAAACAAATCAAACAAAACATTTAGAAGAAAACTTGTATAAAATACCATATAAAAAATATCAAGAAAAAGTAGAAAACATTTCTTTGTTTCTTGCACAAAATGCATATTCAGAAATAGAGAAAATAGCAAAGCAAATAGTAAAACTTGTAAGAGATGAAAATTATAGATATAAAGATATATCTGTTATAACAAAAAATTTAGAAATATATAGTAGTTTAATAAAGGTTATATATAGTAAATACAACATACCTGTTTTTATTGACGAGAAGAGAGATTTAAGCCAAAATATTCTGGTGAAGTACATATTATCTGTTTTAGATATATTTTCGAAGAATTGGACATTAGAAGCGGTTATTGCTTATGGCAAATCTGGATTTTTGGAGATTGAAAATGAAGAAATATTTGCTTTAGAAAATTATTGTATAAAATGGGATATTAAACGAAGCAAATGGTATAAAGAGGATTGGATTTTTGGAGAAAATGAAGAAGAAAAAGCAAAGTTAAATGAAATTAGAAAATTAATAGTAGAACCATTATTAGAATTAAAAAATAATTTAAATAAAACAAAAACAGTAAAAGAAATAACAAAAGTATTATATGAATTTTTAATTAAAAATAAAATAAATATTAAACTAGAAGATAAAATAAATAAATTATATAATGATGAAAATATAGAATTAGCTAAAGAGTATGAAACAGGGTATAACACAGTTATTTCTGTTTTTGACGAAATAACTTTAGTATTTGGAGATAAAAAAATAAGTTTTGATGAATATTCAAAACTACTAAAAATAGGATTTAATAAAACTCCAATTGGAAAAATTCCACCAATAGAAGATTGCGTTGTAGTTGGAGATGTAGATAGGTCAAGAACACATAAAGTAAAATCTGTTTTTATAATAGGATTAAATGATGGAGTTTTTCCAAGCATAAATAAAGAAGAAGGATTTTTAGATGATAAAGATAGAGAAAATTTAAAACAAAATGGAATAGAACTAGCAAAAGGCACTGTAGAAAAAATGTATGAAGATAATTTTAATATTTATAAAGCCTTTTCAGCAGCAGAGGAAAAAATTTATTTATCATATGTAGCATCAGATTTAGCAGGTAAATCATTAAGACCTTCTATATTAGTAGCTAAAATAAAAAAAATATTTCCAATGTTAAAACAAACTAGTGATTTAATAGAAAGAAAATCTGAAATATTAACTAGTAAAAATTCATTTGAAGAATTATTATATAATTTAAATGAATTTAAACAAGGAAAGCAAATAGATAAAATATGGTTTAGCGTTTTTAATTATATTTATAATTCTGATAAAAAAGAAAAATTAGAAAAAGCATTAAAAGCACTAGATTATACAAATGAGCCTGAAAAAATATCAAAGCAAAATATAGAAAACTTATATGGAGATAATTTAAAAACCAGTATATCTAAATTAGAAAAATTTAAGGCTTGTCCATTTTCTTATTACTTACAATATGGATTGAAATTAGAAGAAAAAGAAAACTTTAAAATAGAAATGATAGATACAGGTTCTTTTATGCATGAGGTAATAGATAAGTTTTTTAATACAATAAAAGAAGATAATAAAAATATAAGAGAAATTTCAGATGAGCAATTATATAAAATAATAGAAGATATAATAAATGATAAGTTAAAATTAAATAAAAATTACATATTTACAAGTACACCAAAATATAAAATATTAGCAAATAAATTAAAAAAAGTGGTTTTAAAATCTATGAAATACATTATAGAAAGTATAAAAAACAGTAGTTTTGATGTAATTGGTAATGAAGTTGAATTTAAAAATGGAAAAGAATATTCTCCTATAACTTTAAATTTAGAGAATGGAAAAACAGTAGAAATAACAGGGAAAATAGATAGAATAGATTTAGCTCAAAATGAGGAGCGGAAAATATATAAGAATAATAGATTATAAATCATCTTCAAAAAGTATAGATCTAAATGAAGTTATGTATGGAATAAAATTGCAGCTTTTAACATATTTAGATGCTGTATGTGAAAAACAAAACGTAATGCCTGCAGGAGTACTTTACTTTAACTTAATAGATCCAATTATTAAATCAAATAAAAATATGTTGCCAGAGGAAATAGAAGATGAAATAAGAAAAAAGTTTAAAATGGATGGATTAATATTAGCAGATGTAAATGTTGTTAAAATGATGGATAAAAACTTAGAAAATGGAAATTCAAATATAATTCCAGCATATATAGATAAAGATGGAAATGTAAGTAAGAATAAAAGTAGCATAACTAAAGAAGAATTTAAAGACTTACAAAAATATATGAATAAAATTATAAGACAAATATCAAATGAAATTTTATCAGGAAATATAGATCTAAATCCTTATTATAATTCAAAAACTAAACAAACACCATGTACATATTGCAAATATAAATCAATTTGCCAGTTTACGCCAGGCTTTTGTAACAATTCTTATACATATATAGGAAACGATTCAAAAGAAGAAGTGATAGAAAAAATAAGAAAGAGGAATAAGTAGTGGATTTATCAAATGAAAATATAATTCATGTAAAAAAAGATGAAATTGAATATATACAATTTAAAAAATTGTTAGAATATCCAGAAATAGAGCATTGCTTTACTTTAAGAAAAAATTTAAATTTTAGAGTTAAAGAAGTAGAAAAAATAGATATTATTAATAATTATAAAAAACTTTGTGATGTACTAAATTTGAATTATAAAAATGTAATAAGACCAGAACAGACACATTCAAAAAATGTAAAAAATGTAGAAAATTTAAATGAACATCCAAGTATAAATGAAGAAAATTATAAAGATACTGATGGAGTAATTACAAATAAAAAAGATATAATTTTAGCGACAACATCAGCAGATTGCATCAATTTACTATTATTTGACCCTGCTCGAAAAGTAATAGCAAGCGTTCACTCTGGATGGAAAGGAACATTTAATAAAATTATTGTAAATACTATAAATAAAATGCAAGAGATATATAAAGTAGATCCTAAAAATATTATTTGCTGTATATGTCCATCAATAAGAAAGTGCTGTTTTGAAGTACAGAGTGACTTACAAAAACCATGTTATGATATTTTTAAAAATGAAGAAAGAATAAATGAAATAATAAATCCAATAGGAATAATAGATGGAAGAGAAAAATGGAAAATAGATACTGTTTTAATAAATAAAATAGAATTGTTAAAATTAGGAGTAAAGCAAGAAAATATAATAGATAGTAATATATGTTCTTGTTGTAATAAAGAATATATGTATTCTTTAAGAGGAGATGGGAAAATAGTAGGATTAAATGCAGCAATAATTTCTTTAAAATAGGGAGGAAAAAATGATACCAAATAGTTTAAAAATAGGAGATAAAATAGGAGTTATAGCTCCATCAAATGTAATAAAAAAAGATGATATGGAATATATAAAAAAATCTAAAGAATTATTAGAAGATTCTGGATTTGAAGTGGTGTTTGGACAAAATATAGCAATGGCTTCTACAAAGTATGGAGCGACAGCTAAACAAAAAGCAAAAGATGTTAATGATATGTTTAAAGATAGTAGCGTAAAAGCAATATTTTGTGTAAAAGGCGGAAATGATTCAAATTCTACATTTGAATATCTAGACTATGAAATTATAAAAAATAATCCTAAAATTATTTGTGGGTTTAGTGATTCAACATCTATATTAAATATAATTCATGAAATAACAGGATTAGTTACATTTAATGGACCAACATTTAAATCTTTAACTTCTTGGCAAACAGATTATGGCTATAAGCAAATAATGGAAAGATTTGTATTAAAAAATTTAAAATTAGGACAAGATGATGATAAATTTATAACATTAAAAAACGGAGTAGCACAAGGAGAATTAATTGGAGGAAATTTAAGTTTATTTTCACAAATGATAACAGGAAAGTATAAAGTAAATGTAGATAATAAAATTTTGTTTTTAGAAGATTTAGGTATTGAAACAGAGCCAAATGCTATAAACCATTACTTTTATCATCTAAAACAAAATGAAGTATTTGACAAAATAAAAGGAATATGGCTTGGAAATTATGAGCATGAAAGTAAAATAACGATAGAAGAAATATTGCTTAACTGTTTAGATAACGAATATAATTTTCCAATAATAAAATCTGATAATTTTGGACATATAGATAAAAAAACAGTTATACCAATAGGAATAGAAGCAAAAATAGATACATCAAAGGATATAAAAATAGAATTATTAGAAAATTGTGTAAAATAAGAAGAAAAAAGAGGAAAGACATGAATGTATTAAATGAAAATATAATTAATATAAAAAAAGAGGCAGATAGGTGTTTAAATTGCAAAGTAGCATCGTGTAAAAAAGGATGTCCACTTGAAAATGATATTCCTGAAATTATAAAAAATGTTAAAGAAGAAAAATATGAGCAGGCATATAATACTCTTTGTAAAACTACTTTTTTAGGATCTATATGTGGTAGAATTTGCCCACATTATAGCCAGTGTATGGGATCTTGTATACGAGCAGTCAAATCTGAAGCTATAAAAATAGGAGAGATAGAAGCATTTGTATCAGATTTAGCAATAAAGAACAATTATAAAATAAGCAAAGAAAAAAGTAATAATAAAAAAGTTTTAATAATAGGAAGTGGACCAGCAGGACTTACTGCAGCAGCATTTTTAAGAATAAGTGGATGTGATGTAACAATATATGAAAAATATGATTTTTTAGGTGGTATTTTAGCACATAGTATACCAGAATTTAGGTTAGATAAAGAACTTTTAAAAAATTCTATTAATAAAATATTAAACTTAGGAATAAAAGTTAAATATAAAATGGAACTAGGAAAAAATTTTCATATAGAAGATGTAATTAACCAATTTGATGCTATCTTTTTAGCAATTGGAGCAAATATTTCTTCAAAAATGAATATAGATGGAGAAAATTTAGATGGGGTATATGGAGCAAATGAACTTTTAGAAAAAAATGAACATCCAAATTATAAAGATAAATCTATTGCAGTAATAGGAGGAGGAAATGTAGCAATGGATTGTGCAAGAACTATTAAACGTTTAGGTGCAAAAAAAGTTACTATTATATATAGAAGACAAGAAGAACAAATGCCAGCAGAAAAAAAAGAAATTAAAGCTGCAAAAAATGAGGGGATAGAGTTTTTGTTTCAAACAAATATTATAAAAATATTAGGAAATAAAAAAGTAGAAAAATTAGAATGTATAAAAACTGATTTGATAAAAAAAGAAGGCGAAAAAAGGCTAATACCAGTAAATATAGAAAATAGCAATTTTATATTAGATATAGATTATATTGCGATGGCTGTTGGAAGTACTACAGATGAAAATGTAATAAAAGAATTAAGAAAAGAAAAAATTGAAATATCAAAATGGGGAAATGTTATAGTAAATGAAAAATATCAAACAACTAATAAAAAGATTTATGCAGGAGGAGATATAATAGGGAATAAAGCAACAATTGCTTGGGCTGCAAAAACAGGAAGGCAAGCGGCAAAAAAAATTATAGAAGAAATATCATAAAAATAAGAAAGAAACAATAAATAACATATATTGTTTCTTTCTTATTTTTGTTAAGTTATAATCTATTTTCTTCTTTTTTATAATTATTAGCTTTAAATAAATTTTTAATAGAATTAAATAGTTTAACTAATTTATTATTACTAATAGTAGTTAAAGCTAATGTATAAGTAGAATTTTCTATAAGATTTAATTTATCATCCAAAGCAGACATTTTTTGAATATAATAATCATTAAAAAATGAATAATCATCTGTTATGCCAATTATATCTTTAAAATTATATAATTTTCTTCTGTAATTTTCTATATCTTCTATAGATGATAAATTCTTTATAGAAGTATCAAAATAAGATGTAAGAATAAGATTTTGAGTATATATAAAAGTTTGCTTAATAGCTTCTTTTGTTTTACAAATTTTTTTAGTAATTCTTTGAACGTATTTATCTGTACAATCTACATCTACTAATAAATTTGAAAGTTCAATTTCTTTTGATTCTAAATTTAAAATCAAGTCTAATTTATCTTGAATTGTAAAAAAAGATTTTTCACCACATAGTGATATGAATTTATTTTTAAATTCATCTGTTCCATATAAAGTACTGTTAAATAATGCATAATTTCCAGTAACATAAGCCATTTGATTTACTAAATTACAAATGATAGGATAAAAATTTGGGCTTATGCTAGGTAAAGAAATTTCATAATATTTAGAAGTTTCTAAATCATTTTTTGTTGCAATAGATGACATAAGCTGTACAGCTCCTTCATTTAGAGCAAGTCCATAAACTTTAAATTCAGAAAAGTCACATAAACCAAGTCTTACTAAATTATTTTTTTTATCTCTAACTTCTTGAAGGTAATGAATGCATTCATGAATTGCTGTATTACTAATTTTAGAAAAGTTAGTATTTTCTTTAAAATAAATACTTGAATTTTTATATAAATAATTAGCTTCAGCAAATCCTTCAGGAATTTTTGCTTTATACATATTTAATCTGGAAAGCTTTATAAATAGGTTATTATATTTTAAATTATGTTCAGGAAAAGAATTGCTTAACTTTTTTGATACAGCTTGAGCTACTAAATTAACTGATGCTGTATCTAAAGGTTCTATAACTTCAATTCCATCTTTCTTTAAATCTTTTTCTATATTCATTTAATAATTTCTCCTAAGTATGATTCTATATTAATATTATACAATACTTGCAATATATATAGTATGACAAAATCATTAAAAATATGTTACAATTAGATTACAAAAGGAATGGAAAATATATTCCCACTCCTTTAAATTATTTTATTATTGTACTATTTTACTACTATATTATATATTTTATTTTTTATATATATTTCTTTAACAATAGTTTTATCAGCTATTATTAAGTTAAAGTTTTCGAAATTATGAACAATATCTTTTACTAAACTTTCCTCATTTTGAGAAGGAATATTTACTGTAAATTTTACTTTTCCATTTAATTGTACAGGTAATTCGATTTCTTCGTCTTTTAATTTAGATTCATCATATTTTGGCCAATTACTATAAGCAATACTTGAATTAAATCCTAAAACTTTTTCCCATAATTCTTCAGTAATGTGTGGAGCTATAGGATTTAATAATTGTAAAAATCCGGTAGCATATTCTTTTGGAAAAATTTCTTCTTTATATACACTGTTTATAAAAATCATCATTTGACTTATAGCAGTATTAAAGTCCATATTTTCGTAATCTTGTGTAACTTTTTTTACAGTAAAATTATATATCTTTTCAAGATTTTTGTTTTCTTCATCTTTAATTTTATCAGATTCATCATATAATCTCCAAACTCTATCCAAAAACTTTTTAGAGCCTTCTATACCGTTTGGGTCCCAAGGCTTAGTTGCATCTATTGGTCCCATAAACATTTCATAAGTTCTAAGTGAATCTGCTCCATAATTATTAATAATATCATCAGGGTTTATAACATTTCCACGAGATTTAGACATTTTTTCACCATTTGGACCTAAAATCATACCTTGATGACGAAGTTTTGCAAATGGTTCTTTTACTGGAACAATATCTTTATTATATAAATAATTATTCCAAAATCTTGAATATAATAAATGTCCTACTGCATGTTCTGGTCCACCAACATAAAGGTCTACTGGTAACCAATGTTTTAACAATTCTTTATTTGCTAATTCATCATTATTATTTGGGTCTATATATCTTAAAAAATACCAACTAGAACCTGCTGAACCAGGCATTGTACTTGTTTCTCTTTTTGCAGTTTTTCCATTAATTGTAGTATTTACCCAAGATGTAGCTTTTTCTAATGGAGAAGCACCAGATTTTGATGGTTTATAATCTTCTAATTCTGGTAAAATTAAAGGCAAATCAGAATCTGGTATAGCTACTGTATTATCATCTATATAGGCAATAGGAATAGGTTCTCCCCAATAACGTTGTCTTGCAAAAATCCAATCACGTAATCTATAATTAATTTTTTTAGTACCAATACCTTTTTCTTCTAACCAAGCAATCATTTTATTTATTGCATCTTCTTTGTTTAAGCCATTTAAAAATTCTGAATTAATGTGAAGACCATCTCCAATAAATGGCTGTGGATTTAATAAAGTGGTGAATACAGTAGTATGTAATTCATCTTTTACTGTATTAAGTATTTCATCTTTGGAAGACCATTCAACATTAAAATTATTTTCTTCATCTATGTCTAAAGAAGTTTTAACTTTCTTATCATCTAATAGTTCAAATAATAGTCCAGTAGCATTTATTGAATATGATTTATTTTTGTTATAAGCATAGTAATGATGATTTATTGAAAATGTTTGTGATATAAATTTAATGTTTGTATATCCTGTTTCTTCAGCAATTTCTCTTATAGCGCACTCAATGTCTGTTTCATCTTCTTTTTTTGTACCACCAATAAATAGTCTTCCACCTTTATTACCCCAATTTATAGTTAAATATTTTTTTGATTTAGGGTCATAAATGATAGCAACAATACTATTCTTTTTCAATTCATTTTCTCTTTCAATTCCAGTTTTTTGTTGTAAAACAGGAATGACTTCAATGTTAAATTTTTTTGCAAATTCATAATCACGTTCGTCATGAGCAGGAACAGCCATAATAGCACCGGTTCCATAAGTTGATAATACATAATCTGAAATCCATATTGGTATTTTTTTGTTATTTACTGGATTAATTGCATAGCTTCCTGTAAATACACCAGTTTTATCTTTATTTAATTCTGTTCTTTCTAAATCAGATTTTGAAGCAGCTATATCAATATATTTTTGTGCTTCATTTTTCTTTTCAGGAGTTAATATTTTTTGTACTAATTCATGTTCAGGAGCTAAAACACAATATGTTGCTCCAAATAAAGTATCACATCTTGTTGTAAATACTGTAAAGCTTAAATCTTCATTATCTGCTATTTTAAAATTAACTTCAGCACCAACAGATTTACCAATCCAATTTCTTTGAATTTCTTTTGTTGAGTCTGGCCAATCTATGTTATCTAAACCACTTAATAATGTTTCTGCATAACTTGGAATATCTAAAACCCATTGTTTCATATTT
>CAYVYP010000025.1:0-20939 GCA_964455975.1 uncultured Lachnospiraceae bacterium | reverse complement strand
AAACTATAAGTTTTCCGAGTCCCCCAGTATAACTGGGGGATTACTCTAAAGTTATTAAACGCCAGTTACTTAAGTTGTAACTGGCGTCTTTTTAAATAAATAATTTTAATATAATAAGTAAAATTGTACCTGGTAATCCTAATAATCCAATAATTATTGCCGTAATAATATTTAATCCTATATGAAAATTAAACATTCCTCCAATAAAATTTATTATAGCAATTAAAACTCCTCCAAGTATTGAATTTAAAATAATTTTTAATATAGTTTTTAATGGTAAAATAAATATTTTTCCAAAAATAAATAAAAAACATATACATGCTAAATATGCTATTATTGTATTTGCATCCACTTTTAATCACCTATCCTTAATAACATTTGTATGATTAAAGTTGGACAAATATTACTTATGCTATATAAGAATTTAACTCTATTCCATTTATTACATCTAAACTTATTCCTTTTATTTTTGCTTTTTTTACTAAATAATCTAATTTTGCTCTATATGCTTTTATTTGATATGTGTAATAATCTATTAATTCTATATTTTCTGCAAATTCAAAATTTTTATTAGAGGCTTCTAGCTGTCTTTTTGTTTCTATAATATTTAATAATAATTCTAATTCTCTATCATCTTGAGTTTTTTCTATCATTTCAAAATCTTTTATAAAATTTTTTTCCATCAAACTTTTTCCTTTCTTACAATTGTTACTATTATATGCAAAAAATAGAAATTTATTCCAAACAATTCCGAATACTAGCTCAATTTTCGCCCAATCTTAATTACTAGCTTTTAATCCGCCCAATCTCGTCGGTCACCTATTTTTTTACTGCCGTTGCTGTAAAAATAATAGGTTCCCTGCGTTGGGCTAGCATTTTGTAATGAGCGGATAAAAATGCTAGTGTTTTGTACTGTGCGGACTAAAGGCTAGCATTTTATATTGAACTGATAATGGCTAATATTATTTTTTATTGCTAATTTAACTTTTATTTAATTAATGCATACAACATTATACCTATTGCTTGAATTACAAATAAATTCAAAATATTAGAAGTAAGTAAATTATTGGTAGATTCTATCACTCCTAAAAATTCATTTTCTCCTTTTTTATAATGTTTTTGTGATTCAAAAAAAGTTATAA
This sequence comes from uncultured Lachnospiraceae bacterium, assembly GCA_964455975.1. Classification (GTDB taxonomy): domain Bacteria; phylum Bacillota; class Clostridia; order TANB77; family CAG-508; genus JAETTH01. The sequence goes on along the minus strand of CAYVYP010000025.1, from coordinate 19,797 downwards.
ATTCTGGAATTGATGTAGTAAATCCTAATAGTATTCCAAGTATTAGTTCAGATACATTAAATCTTAAACATAAGCTTTCTAATGTAGAACTTAATTTATCTCCAACAAAAAACAAAAGCATTCCTGTTAAAATTAAAAAAATAATATATTTTAATGTAATAACTGTTTTCTTACTTAATCTTTTACTTTCAGCTTTTATTACTTTACTTTCTTCTTCTTCTAATTTTTTATCTTGATTTTTTAAGTATAAATTATGTGCATTAATATTTATTTTATAAAATAATATTGCTAACAAGATATAAATTGGAATTATCATAACCCCGTACTTCTATATTTAATGCAATTATTCCAAGTGGAATTAAAATTGTTATAATCGTCATTATTAAATCTATTCTTATAGCAGTATTTTTAATATATTTATAATTTTTATTTATAATTGTAGCTCCGTAAATATTGAACTAAATTTATTATATTAGAACTCAAAATATTATAAATACTAGTGTTTATAAAACCAGCTGCAACAGAAAAAATTACTGTTAAAAATTCTGGAATTGATGTAGCTATTCCTGTTATATTTCCTATTACCTTTGAACTTAAATTTAAACTTTCTGCTAAATTTCTTAATATTTTTATTAATATATATTTAGAAATCACTACTATTAATAAAGAATAAAAGAAAAATTTTATTATTTCAAAAAACATTTTCTCCTCCTATTATTAGTAATATTTCCAATTTATACAATATTATGTTAGTTTTTATGCTATAATTTAAAAGAATTGAAGTAAAAGCGGTTAAATTTACTGTAATTACTTGCCAAAATTTACAATTCATGTTAAAATATTAACGTTAATAGTATAATTACTTAAAAGGAGGTGCTTTAAGATATGCCAAATATTAAATCAGCAAAAAAACGTGTTGTTATCATTGAGAAAAAAACATTAAGAAATAATATGATAAAATCAGGATATAAATCAGCTGTTAAAAAGTTTGAACAAGCAGTAGAAGCTAAAAATTTAGAAGAAGCTAAAACATTATTTGTAGATGCTACTAAAAAAATAGATCAAGCTTGCACAAAAGGTGTTATAGTTAAAAATACTGCAGCTAGAAAAAAATCTAATTTAGCAAAAAAATTAAATAGTTTAGAAGCTAAATAATGAAAAATTATGCATAGTTTTTTATTAAAAAAGAAATGGATTTTCCATTTCTTTTTTCTTATTTACTATTATTATATAATTCATCTGGACATATGTCTAATCCATTAGACCATTCTATTGAAAGCCCTGCTATCTTCACCGTTTTAAACATTTCTATATTTTTTAAACTTTCAAATGTTTTATATTTTAAATATGGTTTAACATCAAAAGATTTTTTTTCTCCGTTATCAAAATTCAGTACTAAATTATAGTTATCTAATGGTTTAACAGCTATCACTTTTGGTCTTTTCATAAAAATCACTCCAATCCTTTTATTTTTATAATTTCTCCATCATTATTGTATGTATACCAAGCTGCATTTAATTCTTCTTCATGTAATGCAATCCAAGCTTCAACAAGTTTTAGTTGTTTACTCGGTACTCTTCCATTTAAAATTTTACCTGAAAATGTAATTGACATTTCATATTCATTATACTTAATATGTATATGTGGTTCATTATGATGTCCTCCTATTTCTCTATACATATAAATAAGTATTCCATAAAATTGTGATATGACTGGCATTTATCAACCTCCTATATTATAGCAGTTTATTCTTATTTTTTCAATATGGGATTTTTGTCTTATAGATATTAAGACTATAGAATTTAATCAAAAACCAAAAGTTTAAGCTATATATTATTAAACATTATATTAAAAATTATGTCAATCATTTTATTCTTACACTTTTCGACATTTTTGGATTTAATTACCTTTGATTTACCTATATTTTTTATGTTATTATATATATAGTATTTGAAATTAGAGGTATTATTATGATAAACTTTTTTATAGAAAAATTTAAAAATTTAGAAAAAGATGTTGTGAAAATTATTCAAAAAGGAGTTAAATTTTCCATTTTAATATGCATTTTAGCTACTTTTTTACTATTTACATATGAATCTTTTATTTCCTCACCAAATTTATATTACATAGGTTTAAAACTGTTTCAAACAGGATTAATGTTTGCTGTTGAATTTACTATTTGTGGATTAGCAATAGATACTATAAAAAAACAGATGGTATGATTTACATAATTTAATTTTTGTGATATAATACTGTTATACGCAATTATTTATTAACCCTTGACTTTTCAAGGGTACAAACAATGTGGAGGTAATTTTATGCAGCAACAGATGCCAATTAATGCAGATGTTTTTGGTGGCGATTATGTTGAAATGGAAGACATTTGGATTACAGGGAACCTTTACCTTGGTATTTGCTCTGACTTTGCATCTATCGAGGTTGGTCAAAGCCTTTGGCTTGGAGATTATGCTGACCTAGGTAGCGTTTATGTTGGAAAAAATGCTTTTATTGGAGATTTTTCTGATGCCTACCAACTTAATGCTGATGGAAAAATAATCATTGGTGATGATTGCACCATATCTGATATTTCTTCAAAAGGCAAAATTAAAGCTGGAGATCTTCTTTTTACTAATAGTTTGGTATCGGAAAAAAGCATATCTGTAGACGACAATGCAATAATTGATTATTGCACTGCCCCCAGAATGGTTTCTGGCAAAAATCCACAGTTCGGTTCTCCCAATGAGAAAATCGAAGAAAGAAAACAAACAATAGTATTCTTTTAAGAAACTCGCCAGTCATAATTATTATGACTGGCGAGTTTTTTATTAAATATGAAAAGTTAAAGATTATTCTTTTAAATTATTTTTTTAATTCTTCTAAAAACATTTCATTTAACATCTTTGGATTTGCTTTTCCTTTTGTTTCTTTCATTGCCTGTCCTACTAAAAATCCTAATGCTCTATCTTTTCCAGCTTTAAAATCTAAAACTGATTGTTGATTTGCCTCTAATATTTTTAATACTACTTGCTTTACTTGTGATTCATCAGAAATTTGAATCCAACCATTTTTTTCAATTATTTTACTTGGATTTTTTTCTTCTTCTTCAAACATTTTTTCCAATACTTTTTTAGCAATTGCACTATTTATTGTTGATTTATCTATTAAAGATATTAATTGTGCTAAATCTTCTGCTTTAAAAGGTATGTCTTTTGCTTCCATTTCTTTTTCATTTAATATTCTTGAAATATCTGATAAAATCCAATTTGTTACTGCTTTAGGATTTTTACAAATTTTTTCTGCTTCTTCAAATAAATCTGATAGATACTTTGAAGCTGTTAATAAATTAGAATCTCTTTGAGATAATTTGTATTCTTCTATATATCTTTCTCTTCTTGTTTCTGGTAATTCTGGAAGAGTTTTTCTTATTTGCTCAATATATTCAGTTGATAATTTTATAGGAAGTAAATCTGGCTCTGGGAAATATCTATAATCTTGTGCGTCTTCTTTATCTCTCATAGAAAAAGTTCTACCAGATACATCATCCCATCTTAAAGTTTCTTGCTCAACTTTTCCGCCATCTTCTATTAAATCCACCTGTCTATCTATTTCATATTCTATCCCTCTTACAATACTTCTAAATGAGTTCATATTTTTCATTTCTGTTCTTGTTCCTAATTTTGTTTCACCTTTTTTTCTTACAGAAACATTAACATCTGCACGAAGTGAGCCCTCTTGCATTTTACAATCAGATACTTCAATGTATTCAAGTATTGATTTTATTTTTCTTAAATAAGCTTCCGCTTCTTTACTACTTCTTAAATCTGGTTTAGAAACTATCTCTATTAAAGGAACTCCCGCTCTATTTAAGTCTACTAAACTTCCTCCTTGAAATTCATCATGATTTAATTTTCCTGCATCTTCTTCTATATGAATTCTTTCTATATTAATTGTTTTTAGTTCCCCGTCTATATCGATATCTATATGACCCTCTTTACAAAGTGGTTTATCAAATTGTGATATTTGATAAGACTTTGGAAGATCTGGATAAAAGTAATTTTTTCTATCACTTTTACTATCTTGTGATATTTCACAATTCATTGCTAATCCAGCTTTTACTGCATATTCTACAACTTTTTCATTTAATACAGGAAGAGCTCCTGGCATTGCCATACAAACTGGGCAACAATGTGTATTTGGATTTCCACCAAATTCTGTTGGACATGAGCAAAATATTTTTGTTTTGGTTGAAAGTTCGCTATGAACTTCTAAACCTATAACTACTTCAAAATCTTCTCTTGGCATTACTGGTCTCCTCCTTTATATTCTGGTTTATAATTTTTTCTAAAATTTGTATTTTTTTCATACGTATATGCAGCCCTATAAATTGTTTCTTCATTAAAACTGTTTGCTATTAATTGCATTCCAATTGGCATTTCTTGTTTATCTACTCCACAAGGTATTGATATTGCTGGAAGTCCTGCTATATTTACAGATACTGTACAAATATCTGCCAAATACATTTCTAATGGATTATTTGATTTTGTACCTATTTCAAATGCTGTATTTGGAGCTGTTGGTGCTAATAATATATCATATTTTTTAAAAGCCTCATCAAATTGTTTTTTTACTAATGTTCTTACTTTTTGTGCCTTTTTATAATATGCATCATAATATCCAGAAGAAAGTACATATGTTCCAAGTATTATTCTTCTTTTTACTTCAGGTCCAAACCCTTCACTTCTTGATTTTTTATACAATTCTTTTAAATTATTAAAATTCTCTGTTCTGTAACCATATCTAATACCATCAAATCTTCCTAAGTTTGAACTAGCTTCTGCACAAGCAATTATATAATAAGTTGCTAAAGCATACTTAGCAACATCTATAGAACACTCTTCTACTATTGCTCCTAATTCTTTATATTTTTCAATTGCTTTTTCTAAAGCTTCTTTTACTTCAATATTTATTCCTTCTCCGAAATATTCCTTTGGTACACCTATTTTTAGTCCTTTGACATTATTTTCTAAACATTTTGTATAATCTTTTTTATCGTAAACAGCTGATGTAGTATCTTTTTCATCATGTCCAGTAATTACATTTAAAAGCATTGCATTATCTTGTACATCCTTTGTTATTGGTCCTATTTGATCTAAAGATGATGCAAAAGCTACTAATCCATATCTTGATACTAATCCATAAGTTGGCTTTAATCCTACTACTCCACAAAAAGAAGCTGGTTGACGAATTGAACCACCTGTATCTGAACCTAATGCCCATGGTACCATATTACTAGCTACAGCTGCAGCTGAACCTCCTGAAGATCCACCTGGAACTTTACTTAAATCCCATGGATTATGTGTTTTTTTCATTGCAGAATATTCTGTAGAAGCTCCCATTGCAAATTCATCCATATTTAATTTTCCAAGAACTATCATATTTTCTTCATTTATTTTTTCCATTACTGTTGCATCATATGGTGATACAAAATTTTCTAGCATTTTAGAAGAACAAGTAGTTTTCTTGCCTTTTGTACAAATATTATCTTTTATTCCTATAGGAATACCTGCTAAAGATTCTGTTTGGTTTTCCATCATTTCAGATTTTGTTAATGCTTCATCTAAATACGTATTTGTAAAAGCTCCTACTGCTTTTTCTTTTTCATTTATTCTATCTACATATGATTTTGTAATATCATATGATGTGATCTCTTTTTTACTTAATTTTTCTTGTAATTCATGTACTGTAAGTTCAAATAATTCCATATTAAACCTCCTTTAACTTCTATCTACTACTTTTGGTATTTTAAACATATTTTGATCTTTAGATGGTGCATTTTCTAAAAGTAAATCATTATCTTTAAATTCCTTTATTTCATCTTTTCTAAATACATTACATCTATTCCCAATTCCTATTGTTTCATTTAAATTATCTGTATTTACAGCATTTACTGTATTTGCAAAATCTAATATTCCCTTCATATCTTCTGTATATTTTTCTATTTCACTATCTGTTAAGTTTAAGCTAGCTAATTTTGCAATATGAATTATTTCTTCTTTACTAATTTGCATTTTAAATCATCTCCTTTAAATTACTTAATTATTTAGTTATTCTTTGATATCTGTTTTAATGTGTATATCACGTAATTGTTGTTTAGATACATATCCTGGAGCTCCCATTAATAAATCTTCTGCTTTACTATTTAATGGAAAAGCTATTACATCTCTTAAAGATGGTTCTCCTGTTAATAACATTATCATTCTGTCTACTCCTGGTGCTATTCCTGCATGTGGTGGAGCACCATAATGAAACGCGTTAAACATGGCTGGGAATTTTTCTTCTATATGTCTTCTATCATAACCTGCTATTTCAAATGCCTTTACCATTATTTCTGGATCATGATTTCTAACAGCTCCTGATGATAATTCAATACCATTACAAACTATATCATATTGGTATGCAAGTATTTCTAGAGGATTTTTTGTTTCTAATGCTTCTAATCCTCCTTGTGGCATTGAAAATGGATTATGATTAAATGCTACTTTTTTATCATCATCTAATTCATACATTGGAAAATCTACTATCCAACAGAAATTAAATTCATTATCATTTATTAATTCTAATCTTTTTCCTAATTCTTCTCTTATTTTTCCTGCTAATTTTTCTACAATTCCTGGTATTTCTGCTATAAAGAATATTGCATCTCCAGTAGTTGCATTTATTTTTTTAAGCATTTCTTCTTTTTCTTCTTCTAATATAAATTTTGCAATAGGACCTTGTAAGCTTCCATCCTCCATTACTCTAAGCCAAGCTAAACCTTTTGCTCCACATTCTTTTATTGCAAAATCTGTCATACCTTCAAAAAAGCTTCTTGCAGTATCTTTTACATTTTTTACTGTAATAGTTCTTACTATTAATCCTTTAAATGCATTTAATTCAACCCTTTTAAATATATCTGTTACATCTTCAATAATAAGTGGATTTCTTAAATCTGGTTTGTCAGAACCATATTTTAACATTGCTTCTTTATATGGAATTCTTGGAAATGGATATTTAGTAACTTTTTTATCTGAAAATTTTGTAAATGTATTATAAATTACTGGTTCCATTTGGCTAAATACATCTTCTTGGTCAGCAAAACTCATTTCCATATCTAATTGATAAAATTCTCCGAGGAGCTCTATCTGCTCTTGCATCTTCATCTCTGAAACATGGTGCTATTTGAAAATATTTATCTATTCCTGATATCATTAATAATTGTTTAAATTGTTGTGGTGCTTGTGGAAGTGCATAAAACTTACCTGGATGCAATCTACTTGGTACCAAATAATCTCTTGCTCCTTCTGGTGATGATGATGTAAGAATTGGAGTTTGAACTTCTAAAAATCCTTTTTCAATCATTTGCTCTCTTAAAAATTGTATCACATGTGCTCTTAATATTAAATTATCAGTTAATCTTTTATTTCGTAAATCTAAATATCTATATTTTAATCTTAAATCTTCTCTTACATCATTATTTGTATTTATTTCAAATGGAAGATTTTTTGTTCTTTTTCCTAATATTTTAATATCATCTGAAAAAATTTCTACTGTTCCTGTTTCTAATTTAGTATTTATAGTATCTTGACTTCTTAACCTAACTTTTCCAGTAACACTTATTGTTGATTCTATAGGAATTCTTGCTGCAAAATCTGTTTTTTCTTTTTCTCCAGGAATAACTACCTGTGTTATTCCATACATATCTCTTACATCAAGAAACACTATTCCTCCTAAATCTCTTATAGTTTCTATCCATCCTGCAATTGTTACTTTTTTTCCAATATCCTCTTGTCTAATTTCATTACATGTGTGTGTTCTGTACATTTTATACCCTCCTAAAAATTAAGTGAATTTTATTTACTTATAAACAAAAAATCCTCCGTCTATCTGCTTACAAAAGCAGGGACGAAAGATTAAATTCCGCGGTACCACCCTAACTTGAAAAATATTTTTAATATTTTCCCACTTATATCAAAATTGCTCCAATGTGTTGCGTACATTATTTCTACTAAAAACTGCTTTCAGCCGATGACAGTTTCTTTCTGCTAGCGATTCATAATTACTTTCCATTTTCATTGCAATATATATTCACTTTTAATAATTACTATTCTACATATTTTATGTTCATTTGTCAATAATTATTCGAAAGTTTTTATAAAATGAAAATTTTATAGTTAATATTTATTGCTTTTAAATTTCAAAATTACATTTATCATTATTAAACTCAATAATCTTTTTCGCTTCATTTGGCAGTAATTTAGCGTAATTCACTATAAGTTTTTTGCAATTATAATTTTTTAAACTTCCTATTTGTGCATTTGTTTTTGCTAATAAATTTTCTTTACTAACATATTCAATATTTTTAGCCTTACTATACGTTCTTATAATAACTTGTTTACTTGATTTTTGATATCCATAAGGATATGAGATTTTTCCTAAAAATGGTACTCCGTGATATGCTGTGTCTATTTTTGTTTTCTTTTTACTTATCGATTGATGGGTTTTTTCTAGCATATCACATATAATTGGTAAAGCTTCTATTAGTTGCTTTTTATTATCTAATATGATTACTAAGTCATCAACATATCTTATATACTTGTCTAGTTTAAGAGTATTAATTACATAATTATCAAAATCATTCAAATTAAGATTACTTGCAGCCTGTGCTGTTAAATTTCCTATTGCCATCCCATAATTAGACTTAGCATCCATTTTTCTTCTTTCTGGCACTTTTATTCTTACTTTTTCATTACATTTATATTTACAATTTTTTGCTGGGTTATTTTTAAAAATAACTGGTGTTAAATATAATAATAATTCTTTATGCTTTCCTTTATAATCTTCTTTTATTATTTTTTCAAACTTATCACTAATTTGTTTTCTATCTATAGACATAAAATATCCAGATAAATCTATTTTTAGAAAAAAGCAATCTTTCTTACCTTTTTTTGATATTTCTACTAAATATTTTCTAAGTAATTTTAATGCATAATCTGTTCCTCTTCCTTTTATACAAGACGAACATCCCTCAACAAATTTTTCTTCTAAAATATCTTCTATTTCTTTCATATAAAAATGTTGAACTATTCTATCCCTAAATTGTGCTGCATAAATTTCTCTAAGTGCAGGATCTGTTATAACATAACAATTTGATGGTTGTGGTGTATATGTGTGATTATTTAATTCTTCTAACAATTCAATTAGATTTTTACACAAATCAAAATTTGCGAAATTATATGTTCCCATTTTTCTTTTTTTATTTTTCAAGCACAAATTATATGCTTCATACAATTTTTCAAAATTTAAATTTTCCATTTGCACCTCATATAAAAATACCCTTCTAAATGAAAGGTATTTCCTATTTATTATAATGAAACTCACAGCCAAGCGAACATAATTGTTGTTATTCACATTGTTGTTGTTCATATAGCCATTGTTGAAGTTCGCATTCCACGCGTTGTTAGTATTGTTCTGTGAAGAAGACCAGTACCAGTCACTAAGCCCAAACCAACAGTAACTACGACTTACTCAATTTTGTATTGCTCAACTTTTGAAAATACCAAATATTTGGTGGAGCAATCACTTTCATTATATTAAATATCTTTCATTTAATAAATAAAAGTTTGCTAATCTTACCCTATAGCGGATATAGCTCTTTGTATGCTTTCTCCCCATCTTTCTATATCTTTATCAATCTCAGCTTGCCTTCTAATTAATTCAGTTATTTCTCCTGGGGTTATAGCCTTATTTATCATTAAAAATCTAATATCAGTCCACATTTCAACTTTTAGTATTTGTTTAATTATCATTAAACTTCTATATTGAAATTCCAAATCTGAACTCATAAGAATTTCTATTGTTTTCTTTTCTGCTCTAAGAATATTTTTATTAAAATCTTCTTGAACAAAAATCATTCCTTTTGCAATTCCTCTTCTCGTTATTTTATCATTTATAAATATTGCCAAATCATCCAGTTTTAATTGTATTGGAGCTTGTCTATTTCTTTTATATATTTCGTTATTTATTCTTTTTGTTGCATCATCAACTTTTGATTTAGTCCAATGATTTTTTCTTTGTTTATTATTTTGTTCTTCCATATTTCTTTTCCATCATAAATTCATATTTTTCTAGTGAAGATAAAATTCAAAGTGTGTATACTTATTCAAAATGGAAGCTTCTAACGAAGCTTTATTTTGAATGTCAAGCGTTATTCACATAACGCTTTATTGTATTTCCAATTTTTAACAAAATTAGAAAGTCACAGCCAAGCGAACATAACCGTTGCCACTCACACGGTTGGTGCCCATAGAGCCAGTGCGGAAGTACGCAAGCCACGCGCGGTCAGTATTGCCCTGCGAAGAAGACCAGTACCAGCCACTAAGCCCAAAGTTTGCATAATTACTTGTAGTTATACCTAATTTCTCTGCTATCTCTCCTCCAAATGCTGCCCACTCTGCTTTTGATGGAATATACCATCCTTTTGCTACTTCTGTTTGTATTTGTCCCCATACATCTTTATATGTTCCTCCTGCATCTGTTGTTCCATATCCTGCATTTTTCCATTTTGTTATCATTACATTTGTATTTGCTTTTCCTGTTCCAAAATCTTGTGATGTATATGTTGCATAATCACTCATGTTTCCCAAAGCACTATAATACCAATTATAATATGTTCCTTTATTAAAGTCTTCTAATGCCATTACATAAAATCTATCTGTTCCTGTTGTTCCTGAAATTGGTGATAACACTGGTTTTGTTCCAAATTTTCCTTCATATGATTCTTGACTTACATAATAATTTTTTGCTTCAGTAGTAGTAATCGTTGGTATTGTATAATTCCCATAACTATCAGTCCACTGTCCATCTCCTACTGCTCCTGTTATTAAATCTGCATATATTATTCCATCTACAGTTCCATTTTTATCAATATCTGCATAATATCCTACATAAGATTTGCTTTTATCTGTTTCTTTTGGAATTTCTGTTTCTCCTGTTCCACTTCCTGTATATTTATCTATTTCACTTGCTAAACTATTTATTCCATTTACTTCATTTTCTTGTGCTTTATCTGTTTCAATTTTTGCTTGTTTTGCTTTTGCTATTAGCCCGTTACTTGGGTCTAATACCATACTCATACTTACTCCTGCTAATATCAATAAGACAATTATTGTTATGACTAGAGCCACAAGAGTTATACCTTTGTTTTTACTTAACATTTTTTTCATTTTCTTTTGTTTCCTCCTTAATTTTTTATAATATTTATTATATTATTTCTTTTTAAAAACCCTCAGTCGCTTCGCGCCAGCTCCCTTATTAAAGGAGCTTTAAATTCACTTTTTTATAGTGTACGTAGTATAAACCATGAGGGTTCTTTGGGGCATATGTAATATACCCCAACAGTGATTTTACATTTTTTGTTTTTTATCTGCTTTTTGCCAAATAGCTTTTCACTTGCTTTTATTTTTTACAAAGGTATTTATTTTTCAATGTTCGAAGCTATCTGTTTTTGGCAGATTTGTTTTACACTTTATATTCTACCTAATCTTTTTATTTTTGGCAAGTGGTTTTGCAAATTTTTTTATTTTTTCAATTCACCTTTTTTCAATTCACCAAAAACAAAGACCAAACTAATTATAGTTTGATCTTTGTTGGAGTTTTGCATTAATTGTTTTTCTTAATTTCAAGATAAATTGTATCTACTATCATAGCAATAAACTCGCTATTACTAGGTTTTCCTTTTCTGCTACTTATTGTATATCCAAAGTATTTGTTAAGTATCTCCACATTGCCTCTATCCCAAGCAACTTCTATTGCATGGCGAATTCCTCTTTCAACACGACTTGGAGTTGTTTGAAACACTTCTCCTAATTCAGGATATAACCTTTTAGTGACCTTTTGTAATAGTTCTCCGTCTCCTAAACAAAGAATTATCGCTTCCCGAATATAATTGTAGCCATTAATATGAGCAGGAATACCAATTTCCCTCATAATAGCTGTTACCCGGATTTCCAATTCAATTGTTCTCTCGATTTTTTCTGTCATTTCTGTCACTCCTTATTAAATTACAAATGGCACTCTATTTTAGAATTCCATTTTTGGGTTTATAACAACAATCTTATTTAGAAATAATGAGATAAAATTACCACAAACTCATGTGGCTTTGGATCACGTTTAAAAATTTCTTTAAAATATCCTAATTTTCTTTTTCCTTCCTTTGTTTCTAAAGACTTACTAATTGATTCTTGCATGTGTATTATTTCTTCTTCTGAAAATTTAGCATACATAGGAACCTCCTCTCCATTTTTAATTTCGCAAAAATAGAAAGGTTCTTCTTTTACAAGTCTAAGCGCATTAAATAATTGCCGATATCCTGCTTCCCTTTTAGTAATACCAAACTTTTCCAACACCTCTTTCGTCTTTTTAGTAGTTTTTTCTGACTGTATCATTGTCTTTACCCTCCATATTGCATAAGCTTTTTAGCTGTTGCATTAGTCTACTATATCTTTATATATATTTACTTTTTCTTTTACAAAAGTACCTTTTTTTATATATAAAAATACAACTATATATAACAGTTGTATTTTAATTTTTTTATTTGATTGCTTTTCCGTAATAACTATCTAACATTATTTGTTTTAATTCTGATACTAATGGTAATCTTGGATTTGCTGTTGTACATTGATCTTCAAAAGCTCTATCTGCTAACATATCTACTTTTGCTAAAAATTCTTCTTCTGGAATTCCTGCTTCTTGCAAACTCATTGGCATTTCTAACTTTTTCATTAATTCTTGTATTTTTTCTACTAATGAATTAACACCTTGCTCTATTGTTTTAGATTCCCATCCCATTTTTTTAGAAATATTTGCATATTTTTCATCTGCTATAAAATATTCATATTTTGGGAAAGATACAAATTTTGTAGGCTTACTTCCATTATATTTTACTATATATGGTAAAATTATTGCATTTGCCCTACCATGTGGTATATGAAATTCTGCTCCCAATTTATGTGCTATAGAATGACTAATTCCTAAAAAAGCATTTGTAAAAGCCATACCTGCTATTGTACTGGCATTATGCATTTTTTCTCTTGCTTGTTTATCGCTTCCATCAACATATGCTTTTTCTAAATAATTAAACACTAATTCTATTGCTTTTTCTGCTAAACCATCTGTATAATCTGATGCCATATTAGATACATATGCTTCTAAAGCATGTGTTAAAACATCCATACCTGTATCTGCTGTTGTTCTTTTGGGTAAACTCATAACTAAATCTGGATCTATAATAGCTACATTTGGTGTTAATTCATAATCCGCTAAAGGATATTTTTTATTATTTACTTTGTCTGATATAACTGCAAAAGATGTAACTTCTGAACCTGTTCCTGAAGTTGTTGGTATTGCTACCATTTTTGCTTTTATTCCAAGTTTAGGGAATTTATATGTTCTCTTTCTAATATCCATAAACTTAAGTTTTAATCCTTCAACATCTGCATCTGGATGTTCATAAAATAGCCACATTCCTTTTGCCGCATCCATAGCTGATCCACCACCAATTGCAATAATTACATCTGGTTTAAAGTTTTCTATTTGAGCAACTCCTCTTTTTATTGTGTCAAAAGATGGGTCTGGCTCTACCTCACTAAATATTTCTGAATGTACATATTGTGCTCTTTTTCTTAAATTATATAATATTTTATCTACATATCCAAATTTAACCATTGCTTCATCTGTTACTATAAAAGCTCTTGTAATATCTGGCATTTTTTCTAAATAACTAATTGATCCTGCTTCAAAATAAATTTTTTCTGGAACCTTAAACCATTGCATATTAACCCTCCTCTTTGCTACTCTTTTTATATTAATTAAATTTACTGATGATACATTTGCAGTTGTTGAATTTCCCCCAAATGAACCACATCCGAAGAGTAAGTGATGGCATATTTGTATTATATATATCACCAATTGCACCATGAGTTGAAGGTGAGTTTACAATTATTCTTCCAGCTTTTAATCTTTCTGAAAATTCTAATATCGTTTTTTTATTTTCAGAATGAATTACCGCTGAATGTCCGAAGACCTCCATATTCAAGTAATTTTTCTGATTTTTCTATTCCTTCTTTTGAATCTTTTACAACATAATATGTTAATACTGGGCTTAATTTTTCTTTAGAAAATGGATGCCCCTCTCCTATTTCATTTTCTGAAACTACTAATACTTTAGTTTCTTTTGGTATTTTAAATCCTGCATCTAAAGCTATTTGATAAGGACTTTGCCCTGGTATATGAGATTTTAATTTATCTTGCTTTTCCTTTTCAAACATACTTTCTTGTAACATTTCTTTTTCTTTTTTATTTACAAAATAACATCCCGCTTCTAACATTAATTTTTCAAATTCATCTTTTATTTGTTCATCTACTAAAACCGCTTGTTCTGATGCACAAATCATTCCATTATCAAATGATTTTGAAAGAACTAAATCATTTACAGATGTTTTTAATTTTGCAGAACTATCTATATAACAAGGTACATTTCCGAGGTCCGACCCCTAGAGCTGGCTTTCCACATGAATATGCTGTTTTTACCATTCCTGTACCACCTGTTGCTAATATCAAATTAACACCTGGATGATTCATAAGCATAGATGTTGCTAAAATTGATGGTTTTTCTACCCATAATATACAATCTTTTGGTGCTCCTGCTTCTACTGCTGCATCTCTTAAAACTTCTGCTGCTTTTTGACTACATTTTTGTGATGATGGATGAAATCCAAATATTATAACATTTCTTGTTTTTGCAGCTATTATTGATTTAAACATTGTAGTAGAAGTTGGGTTTGTAACAGGAGTAACACCTGCTATAATTCCTATTGGTTCAGCTACCTCCATATAATCTTCTTCATCATTTTCATTAATTATTCCAACTGTTTTTTCATTTTTTATACTATGATAAACATATTCTGTCGCAAACATATTTTTAGTTATTTTATCTTCGTATATTCCACGACCAGTCTCTTCTATTGCCATTTTTGCAAGTTCCATATGATGTTCTAATCCTGCCATAGACATATGTTTTACAATATTATCTACTTGCTGTTGATTTAAATTCAAATATTCTTTAGAAGCCTTTTTTGCTCTTTCTACTAAAGAATCTATCATTTCTTTTGTTTCTAATTCTTCCTTGCTTATTTCCTCACTCATTAGTTTTCCTCCTTTTTATTATCTTAAGTTTTTACTAAAACATTATATATTATGTATAAAAAAATACAACTGTATTTTTTATTTCAAAAGTTACCATACCCGTTTACATCTATACTATTTACAATTTCAGATTTTTCATTTTCTCCAACTATATAGCAAATTTCTTTTAATGAATAATATCCGGTTTCTGATATATTTAATATATAATAATATGTTACTGTATCCACTTTAGAATATACCTTTATTAGTTCATCTGTATTTGGCTCAATTACCAATGCATCTACTAATACGTTTTGTACTTTATCTCTTGGGAAGTCTTGTAGTAATTCATTATTTGAACTGTATACATCTACTACAGAAAAATCTTCATTTTTTATATTTTCAACTAATGAAATACTGTCTCCCTTTTCCATAAAGTTATTTATATTTTCAATTCTGAAATATGTAAAAAAATCATCTTTTGTTGTACATAATTTCTTGCACTTATTAAGTGCATTGCTAATTTCATCTTCAATCTTTTTGCTTCCAAGCATTGTTGTTTTGTCAAAATCTTCGTATTGTTTCGTTTTAGATGAATTTCTAGAATTTATATTTACAATGATTATTGTTATTATTACAATTATTATAATTACACTTGCAAAAATAATAGCTTTATTTTTCATTTTTTCCCCCATTTTAATATTCAATATATTTATTTTTTCTGGAATATTTTACTATTTTGTGCTGTTTCTACAAATCCACTATTTTTAAGTGCTGTAAAGTTTGTTAAATCTACATTTCCAGATAAATTAACATATGTAAGTTTTGGTAATTTTGTAAGTATTTCTGATGTTTCTATTGATACTGCTCTGCCATTTGAATCCTTATATGAACATAGATTTGATAAGTTGTTGTTACTTAAATCTAATGATTTAATGTTACTTCTTCCTATGTTAATCATAAAGAAACTAATATCTGCAATTCTGTTATTAGTTAAATTTAATGATGTCATATGTGTTGCACTATTTATATTATTAAAATTGGTAACTTGGCATCCATTTAACTCTAAAGAAAAATCTTTTGTATAGTTTGCAAAATCTTTTCCATCTAATCTTTCTGTCGATAGGCAACTAATTAACACCGAGTTACAATTTGTCATTGTTGATAAATATGAACTGTTGAAGACTCCATATTTAACTCCACCTGATGAAGCACTCCAACGAAACGATCCGGTCCATGTACCAACATATCCATTCATATAGTTAAATGCATCAAGTACATCTCCCCCGAAATTTACTGTAACACCATTTTGGATTGTATCAAATTTTGTGTTTATATTGCTACAATTTACTAATGCTACACCATCTCCATCTAGCGTTTTTAAATTTGCGATACTTGAAGCACTAAAATATGTTCTGAATGTTGTTGAAATTGTTTCTATTGTACTTGGAACCTTTATTGTTCTATGATTAGAAAATTGTATATATAAGTTTTTCAATTTTGTATTGGAAAAATCCACTGTATAATTTGGCATGTTATAATATCTTATATGAATTTTGGTCAAATTCGTCAATTTGTTTATTTGGTCAAAATATGTTTGTGCAATAGGTATAAAACCTCCACCATGTTCAACTACAGTTCCTGCATATTCACTGCAGTAATAGTTATATGATGTTTCTATTATTTTTATTATCTTATTATTAAATGTCTCATCTCCATTTTTATATAAAGTAACGGCTGCAACAGCATCATCAAATCTTATATACCCTAGTCTTGTATTTTCAACTAATGGGGTTATGTCTGTGACTGCCGTTCCTTGGAATGAAATTCTGTTTAAATTTGTCTTTTGGCTTGCCCAGTTTAATGATGCTAAATTAGTTGAGTCAAGATTTACATTTTTCAAATTTGGAAGAGAAGAAAGTAATGTTTGTAATTGAGCATCTGTTAAGTTTTTATTTCCTTTTAGAGACAATGCAGTAATAGTTGTTTTCCCTGACAATTCCATTATACTTACAGCATCAGCATTACTTGAAACGTCTATTTCAGCTCTATTTGAAAATAATAAACTATATTTTGAATCTAAATATACATTTGGTACATTACTTAACTTATTTATTAATGCATTTGAGTTTGCCGTCCATTTTGATGTGCTAAAATCTAAATTCGAAGATTTATATGCATATACAAGATTTTCTTCTGACGCTGCTATTAATGGAGAAATATCTGTTAATGCTGTATCATACGAACATTGTGCATATTTTAATGTAGTAATTGCTTTTAATTGTTCTATTGATTCCAATTCAGGATTATTGGATACCGAAATCCAATTTAAATTTTTTAAGTTTTCTATCCCTTTTATGTTCTTTAACAAATTATTAGTTAATCGTATTTTAATAGCGTTAGAAAAATTTTCTATTCCCTCTGTAGTTGTCAGACTACAGTTTGCAAATATTAATTGAGTAACAGTCTGTTTTGTAGTTTTTGTTAAATTATCAAAATACTTTAAAGAAGAAAAGCTACAATGTGCATTTGAATAATATCCTGTTTGTGCATCTGTATAGAATAATTCCCAATAATTATTCCAATACCCATACATATAAATATTCTTAAGCTTCGTATAGTCAGTAGACTTCATAGCATTACACATTTTTTCAACTTCAACATTTGTTGGATTATAAAATCTAATTTCTGTCAACTTTGTTGCCATATTAAATCCACTATAATTTATATTCTGCGTTCCATTTGAATTATTAAAATAGATTAAGGTTAGATTATAAGCCTTTTCTATTCCATTTAGACTTCCTTGGTAATTTGTTAATGTTAATTTTTTTAAATTCTGTAAATCTTTTAATGATCTTAAATCGCTCACCCCAGATGTATTTGATATTGTTATATCATTTATAGTTTTTAGATCTTGCATGCTTAAATCTTTAGCACTTTCACCTGTTGAGTCTGCAATAACCTTCGCTAAGTCACTTGATTTTGAGTAAATAATCTGTGTTCCATCATATTCATCTATGGCAGCATTTTCTGCAATATCAATACCTTCTAAACTTGATAATCCATCTGCACAATAATATACTTGAAGATTTCCAGTAACACCATATACATCTTTTAATTGATCATATGCATCATTGCTATCTTCTGTACCACTGTTACCTATTGCATTTCCACCTTTTAATTGATTTTTTATTTTATTTGGTAAATTCTTTTTTCTTATTAGTCTAATTTTTATAAAACCATTTTTTGCATTTCCATCAGAATCTGTATATGTACATTCCTTTATAATATAGTCATTTGACCCATCTTTATAAAACCAGTCAGAGTACTTATCTAATAGTTTTTCAACAGCAGTTTTTATTGTTCCATCATCATTTTTTTCTACTAATTCATCCATTCTTCCAACTATATATTCATTATTTAGGTATTCCGATAATGCTGCACAGCTTTGTGCTATTGACGCATCTTTTGCTTTTGTTATTATTCCGATTGTTTCCAATTGCTAAATTTATGCTTACGCCTGCAAATATCAAGAGAACAACAATTGTTATAACAAGTGCCACTAATGTAATACCTTTGTTTTTTCTTAACATTTTGTTCATTTTCTTTTGTTTCCTCCATAATTTTTTCTTTATTTGTATCCTGGCCCCTTTAATTGAGGTGCTGTCGCGTTAGCGACTGGGGATTCTTTAGGCATATGCTAATTAGCCCATACATTTTTTGCAGATTTATTTATGTATAAGCATTGCGTCCCTTAATTAATCTATTATTTATATTCTAACTAATCTTTTTATTTTTGGCAATAGATTTTTTGAATTTTTTATTGATTATTTTTATTTAATAATTCCATCCAATCTCCTCGGTCACCTGTTTTTTACTTCCATAGCTGTAAGAATAATAAGTTTGTATAGTATCTTTCTTTAATTTTTGCTCTGTTTGAGAAATTCTAAATAAATTTACTATAAGTTCATCAGTTTCCATAAATTCTTCTTTCCCTTTTCCAGAAATTATTGGCTTACTGATGTCAGTAAAGCAATTATTTATTGCTACTTGGCTATTTTTACACGCAATCATTGCTTTATTAATAATTTTTTTTAAAAAAGTAGAGCCAATTTAGACATTTGTCATAATTGGCTCTACTTAAATTATTTGCGTTTGATTAAAATCTGATGGACCCATTCATTTTGATCCAATTTAGACATCTGCCACATGCTTACACTTTCAACATGTGGTTTAAAAGAAAAATACCACTTATCACATGTTTGCCTATCACCATAAAAGGTGTAGATGTGAAAAAGTTTCTTTCCTCCTACAATGTGAACTTCAATCCGTTCTAATTGTTTTGCCATAATTTTTTGCCAGATTTTGCTTATTTGCTCTTTCATCTTGCTTCCTCCAAACGCTTTATTTCTAAAAGAAATATACTTATATTATACACTATATTACTAGCATAATCAAGATATGCGTCCTATTTTTCGACTTTTTTCGACATTTTCCATTATTATTAATAAAAAAATCTTTATTCGTCAAGTGAAAAAGTAAAAGCAATTATAATAACATTAAATAGATTTTAGTCTT
>CAYVYP010000024.1:0-21101 GCA_964455975.1 uncultured Lachnospiraceae bacterium | reverse complement strand
TAATCAGTAACTAGAATTTACTTTTTCTAACTATAATTTACTTTTTCAATTCACCTATTTTTCTATTTCTTCTCTTAATGAATTAATAAACTCTAAATTGTTGCTTTTAAACTTTTTAGGTTCAAAGGTTTTTGCCTTTTCTAATACTTTATCTAAATTTTCTAAATTATATATTGGCAAAATATAACCTTCATCTCCAAAATTATCTAATATTTGTAATTGATGGTCATTAGTATGTTCTCCATATTTAGCAAGTCTTGCAGCAGCAATTACTTTTTTTCCTTCTTTAATTCCAGTAATAATAGTACCAACACCACCATGTGTTATTATAATATCAGCTTTATCTAACAATTCATTAAATTTATCTATTGGAATATAATCAAAAATTTCCATGTTTTTAGAATTAAACTTAGTAAAACCAGCTTGCACAACAACCTCATCTTTAATATTACCAAGTTCAATTTGCTTCTCTACAGCCTCTAATAGCCTTGTAAATTGCTTATCTTGAGTTCCTAATGTAACTAATATCATTAATAAATCCACCCCCAACAAACTGCTTTTGGATAAAATTTAAGCATCTCTTCCCATTGAACAACAAAAGTATCAGCAACAGGATAAATAATTCTTCCTGCTTGAGTTGGAGTTGTTCTATTTGCAAAAGTTTCTATATATATAACCTTACACCTAAATAATTTTGCTAAATAACACATTGGAACTGCTGTATGAGTTCCTGTTGTTACTAATACTTTAGGCCTTATTTTAAATAAAAGATATAAACTTTTAAAACAATTAAAACCAAACTTAAAAAAATATGTAAATAAATTCTTTTTAGTCCCATATACCAAAAAATCTATTTTTTCTCCATATTTTTCTTTTAAATTACTATTAGTTTTAGTTTTTTCAGTTACAATATGGTAATCGCATTCAGCAAATAATGGTTTAAGTTGCATTAATTCACTAAAATGACCACCTGTACTTGATATGAATAATACTTTTTTCATATAAGCTCCTCATTTATTACATTATCAATTTTTTCTAATTTATATTCAATTTTATTTATAAATTTATTATTTTTAAAAACTTTTCCTATCTGTTTAAATACTATTTTTCTTATAAATTCTATTATAGCACATACTGAAAATATAATAATTGTTATTTCTAATATATGAATAAAAATATATGATGTATTTATATATTTATCTGCATTTACACTACTCCAAAGTAATTTTCTTACTAAATTATGATCATGAATTAGATATATTCCAAAAGTAAGTGGAGCTATTTTACAAATAACGCTTTTTACTTTTTCTTTTTTAATATTTACATTTTTAAAAAACATAAATAAAGAAATAGAAGATAAAACAACTAAAATATTATGATTTCCATTCATCACATGTAAATAATTTAAAAACACATTACTTACTTCAAAAATATTATATGTCATAATTTCAACTGCAACTAAAGCTATTACAAATACAAAATATAGAATTAACCAATATACTTTTTTAGTTTTATTTTCATCAAACAATCTTATATATGCAGCTATAAAATATAACATTATAAAAAACAATGCATTACCACCTATAGAAGTATTATATGGATATATAGTTTTTATTACAGAAGCACAAATAAATAGAATTGCTATTAAAAATTTAAATTGAACTTTATTTATTTTAGCTATTACAATATTTAAAAATGGAGATATTATATACATAAAAATATATGTAGTAAAAAACCAATACTGTGATGTTATAAAAGGAAAAAAACTATTAAAAAGGTTTAATTTCGAATTATCTTGTCCTGTTATATAAAAAATCAATTGTATACCAGCAGAATAAAATATTACAGTTCCGATTAATTTTAATACCTTTTTAACTTTAAACTTACTTTTACATAAATAATACCCGCTTATCAAAACATAACAATTAACTGCTACTATACATATATATTTTATTATAGTTAATAATATAAAATTTATAGTTGTTATATTAGGCATACTTAATAATTTTGTATGTATTATATAATGCCATGTTATAATCATTAACATACAAATTATTCTTAATAATTCAAAATTAGTGTTTCTTTTAGTTGAATTTTGCATAGGAACTCCAGTTTAGTGAGATTTTTTAAAGTATTTAATTATTTTCTTTGAAATATATTTAAATCATTTTCATACCATTTCACTTATATCCAATTTATTTTCAATTTTTTTTATTAATCTATTATATTTAATTTTAAGATTATTAAATATTTTCATATTTCCAATACATTCACAAATCTTTTTTCTTATGAAATCTATTATACAACATACTATAAATACTGAAAGTACGGTTACAATCATATGAATAATAAAATATGGTGTATTTAAATATGTATTTATATTTACTTTATTCCACAATATATTTCTTACTAATGGTTGTTCATGTATTAAATATACTCCCAAAGTAAAACTTGAAATTCTTAAAATACTATTATTAAAGAATTTTTGTTTTATATTAATATTTTTAAAAAATAGAAATAAAGACACAGATGCTATTAAAATAAATATATTATTATATGCTACTGTATAAGAATCTAAAAGTTGAACATAGTTATAATTTTTAAATTTTAAAATAATATATTTTAATATTAACTGAACTACCTAAACAACTAAATAAATCATCAAATACTTATATTTGTTTCCTTCTTTAGAATATAACCTAATATAAGCACCAATAAAATATAAAATAATGAACCAAATAATTACACGCCCAGCAGCAACGCCAGAATGAGTTACAAATGGAAATATTGAAGTAATAATACTTGTAATTCCTATTGCTATTATTAATAAAATTTGAAATTGTTTTTTATTTATATTTTTTATTATTATATTAAGAAACGGAAATATTAGGTATAACATTATATATACTGTTATAAACCAATATTGTCCTGCCATTGATGGTAATATTGTTTTTATTATATCTATAAATTTCATATTACCCAAATTCACTTTATTTGAACATATTAGTAATAATGCTATAAAAAATGAATAAAAAAAAGTTTCACATACTATTTTTATTAGTTTTTTCAAATTAAATTTTGAATTCACTAAAAAATATCCACTTATTAATACATAACAATTTACAGCAACAAGACATAATATTTCAATAAGCCAAATTACATAATAATATTTCCCTTGTACTTTATACATAGCTTGTCCATGACAATTATAATGTAATGCTATAATCATTATCATTGTTATAATTCTTAATAATTCAAAATTAGTGTTTCTTTTGATTTTTTCTTGCATAAATTCTCCTTTTATTAATGTTTTTTAAGTATTTAATTATTTTTTAGTATTTCTATTGTTTCAGTTATTCCTACTTTCAAATCATTTTTAGGTTTCCATCCTAATAATTCTATCTTATCTGTAGACATCACTGTTTGTTTTATATTTGTATATCCTTGTTTTTCTATTTCATCTGGTATTTCATATTTTACGCTTCTATTTACAACATTAGAGACAATCTCTGCAAGTTCTTTTATTGTAGTAATAGATTTTTTATCTGCTACATTATAAGCATTATCACTTTCTCCATAAAAAAGAATATATAATAATGCTGATATTGCATCAAAAACATAGCAATATGCTCTTATTTGCATACCTGTGCTTTTTAAAACAATATTCTCATTGTTTACTGCTTTTTTTATAAATTGTGCTACAGCTCTAGTGTCTTTTTC
Organism: uncultured Lachnospiraceae bacterium; assembly: GCA_964455975.1. Lineage (GTDB taxonomy): Bacteria > Bacillota > Clostridia > TANB77 > CAG-508 > JAETTH01. Next base: position 17,381 of record CAYVYP010000024.1, on the reverse strand, counting down.
AGTCATTGTAGGTCCATATATGTGACAAAATCTTACTGAAATAGTATCTATATTATATTGTTTTTTAAAGCAAGCACATAATGTTTCGGAAGCTCTTTTTGATTCAGGATAACAATCCCTAAAATTTGTAAAACTAGCATTAGCATTATCTACTTCATTAAGTTTTCCTTCTTTTTCGCCATATACTTCTCCGCTTGAGATAAAAATAAAGCGTTTTACATTATGTATCTTTGCATATTCTAATAAATTTAAAGTTCCTAAAAAGTTAGCCTTCATAATTCCTACAGGATCCATTGTATATATTGTAGGATTTGCTCCACTTGCCGCATGTACTATATAATCAATATCTTCATCTATATTAATCGGATTAGAAATATCCTGTACTATTAATTTAAAATTATTATTATCTAGATATTTTTCAAATCTTTTTTCTGCTTCTTCTTTATTTCTTACTAATGCAAGAATTTTAATATCATCTTTATAATTACTATTTCTATACATTAAAGAATCTACTAAACATGAAGCTATTAATCCACTTGCACCAGTTATTAATATTTTTTTATTTTTTAATATTTCCCACGAGATATTTTTCATACATAATTCTTTTATCTTCTTTAAATATAATTCGTTTTTTAACAACATACATTTACACTCCATTATTAATTATTTTATCCAATTACATTTTTCAGTTTTATATAATGCTTTAAATATTTCTAAATCTTCTATTGTTGTAAGCTTTATATTTTTTTCAGATCCCTGTGAAAAATATATTTTTTTTCCAAGTTCAGTCATAAGTGTACAAGCAGCAACAGAATTTTGTATGTTTTTTTCTTCAGCTTCTCTATATAAATTTGTAATATCTTTTAAATAAAATACATGTGGCGTTTGTGTTCTTACTATTTTATCTCTAGATATTGGCTTTTCAGATTCAATTTTATTTTCCGTTTCAAAAACGGCTTCAACACAAGGAATAGCTGTTATAGCATTTCCTTTTTCCTTACATACTGAAATACTATTTGAAATAATTTCATTAGATACAAGAGTTCTATTTCCATCATGTATTAAAATAATATCATCTTTATTGTGGTTTTTTTCTATTTCAAACAATCCATTTTTTATTGATTCTTGACCAGTAGCTCCACCTTTAACTATTAATTTTAGCTTTGTAATATTAAATTGATTTGCATATGCTTGTAAAATGTTTTCCCATCCTTCAAGACATACTATAGCAATTTCATCTATTGCAGGATGATTTTGAAATATTTCCATTGTGTAAACTATAATTGGTTTATCAAATATACTTAAAAATTGTTTTGGTATATCTTGACCCATTCTTGTTCCTTTTCCTGCTGCTGTTAAAAGCGCAATATTCATATTAATTTCCTCCTATTTATATATATTTTTTATGAGTATTTTTTATATCTATAATTTCATTATAATGATGAGCAATTTGTTTTTCTTTTGGTGGTAACTTCATATAATCACCATAAATTCTATGTAACCATATATCATAATTTGTAGGAACTAACACTTTTAATCCTTCAAATTTTTTCTCTATACCATTACCTAAATCACTTATATAACCAATTTCCTTATCTCCATATATACCGCAATAACTATTATATCTTAATGAATTATCAAATTTATATTTTGTATATAATTTTTCTTTTTTATCTTGAATTTCTCGTAAAGATTTCTTTCCATATAGTAAGTTAGATATAGAAAACAATAAGTTACCTTTCCATGATTTTTTTATTTGATTTAATATATAAAAATATTTATCTGTTTGAAAATTATATAATATATTTAGTATTTTGGCTTTTAAATTTTCTATTTTACTTTCTGAAATTCCATCTATTGGAAAAACATCTATATATATACCATGATTTATATTTCTATTTTTTGAAGTTGTTTCTATAAAAGTTGTTTCTGAATTTCTTATTTTAGTAAAATTTAATACAAATTCTTTATCAGTTTTATAATTTTGTATAAAATACTTTTCTTTTAGCAAATCTTGTGCATTTTTAACAAATTTTTCATAATCCCCTCTTGGCATAGCTATGTCAATATCATCGTCCCAAGGAATAAATCCCTCATGCCTTATGCACCCCAATAAAGTTCCACCAATTAAATAGTATTTTAGATTTAATTTGTCACATGCATTTATAAATTCTTTTAACGTCTCTAATTCTACTAATTGTAGTTTTCTTATATTAATTTCACTATTATTCATCAATTACTCCTTTATTTTTTCGACATTAAATTTAAATACAAAAGCTTCTAATATGTATTTTGTATTTTTTCTAGTTTCTTTAAAAAATAATGTAGATATTAATCCGGTCATTACTTGAGTTATAGTTGTTGCTATTGCTGCTCCTATGATTCCATATATAGGAATTAAAATAAAATTTAAAATTATATTTGTAATACATCCCATTAATGATATCCACTTTGAATATTTTTGATATCCTTCTGATACAAACCATATGTCTCTTGCAACTCCTATATATGAAAATCCACCACTCCATACTGCTAATAATAACGGTATTTTTGCTTCTATATATTCTGGTCCATATAAAATATTTATAAAAAGATTCGCAAATATTGTAATAAATAATGCATACAAAATATTTAGCCATAATATAACTGAATATAATTGTTTTAATCTCTTAATATATAATTCATCGCTTACTTTTTTTGCTTCAATTATCGTTGGTCTAAAAGATGTTATAATAGCACTTGGTATAAAACTCCATAAATTAGTTATAGTAGTTGCTACTGAATAAAATCCTACAGCAGACATATTATTCATCATACTGCCTATCATAATTTTATCAGTTTGTCCATAAACTGCTATCATTAATCCAGATAAAATAAAGTGATAACTTTGACTAATTAGTGGTTTTATTAAATCTCTTTTTATTTCTAATTTAGGTCCATTTTGAACTTTATATAGTCTATATGTAAATATCATAGTTAAAATTGATGTTAAAGTATTTGCAAAAGCAAACCATATTATTTCTTTTTTTAATATTACTAATATCACTTTAAAAATAGCAACTAATATATATACACCAAATGCAATTAATGAAATATATTTGGATTTTAATTTTGATTGGTACCATAATTGTAAAATATTAAAAGAATCAAAAAATAATGCTATAGATTGCAATACTGTAACTATTTTTATAATTGAATCTTCTGGCTTTAATATTGATATTACTATTAATATTCCAACCATAGATAAAATACTAGATATAATTCTCATAAAAATACTAGTACCTATAATTTGTCCCTGTTCTTTTGGTTTATTTATTATAGCATTAATTACAATTGCATCTAAACCTAGCGTGCATAAACTTGTAAAAAATGCAACAATAGATGCTCCATAATTTAACGTTCCAAAGTTATCTGGTTGTAAATATCCAGCGACAGCTCTATTTACAAATAAAGCTATTGCCATTTGAAATACTTTTTCGGCAATAATCCATGAAGAATTTTTAACTACTGCTGATTTTTTTATTCTATTTATACTTTGCTTTATATTCAAATTTTGCTCTTCTTTCTTTTATTAATAATGATACTTTATTTTTTTATTTAATTATTACTTTGGCTTTACTACAAGGTCCTTCTTTTATACTGCTTTCTTTGCTTGCTTTTATATCTTCTATTAAAGTAATTAAATTATTTGCTGCTGTTTTTGCATTCCATACATTTATCATTGTTTCATATGCATTTTTTCCTAATTTTATTGATAATTCTTGATTGTTCATTGCTTCTTTTACTTTTATGTACAATTCATTTTGATTATTATTTTTATAAATAAACCCATTTTCATTATCTTTTAGTAAAAATGGAACTGAACCTATTTCATTATTTGCCACTACAACACATCCACTATTCATAGCTTCATTTAATACAGCTCCCCAACCTTCATTTCTGTCACTAGAAAATATAAATATATTAGCTTCTTCCATATATTTTCTTACTTGTTCTGTTGACATTGATCCTAAAATATTAATATTACTTTGTAAATTATTCTTTTTAACTAATTTTTTTATCTTTTCTTCTAGTTCTCCTGTACCAAGCATATTTATTTTAAATCTTTCATTATTTTTTTTTAATTTAATAGCTAATTTAATAATGGCCTCTGGATTTTTCCATTTCAAATATCTTCCTACCCATAGAATTTCCACATTTTTGTTTGTACTTTTCTTTTTAATAAGTTGATTTATATCATATTCTTTTATTTCTGGAAAATATCCCCACTTATATGCTTTATTTTTATATGCTCCTACTATAGAAAAGTCTCCCGCTGTATATGCACTTGCACATAATAAATACAAATTTTTTCTGTTATATATTGTATTATGTTTATATAATGATGCTAATAATTTAAAATTTAATATTTGCCATTTTCCTTTTTTGAAAATTCTTTCACTATATCTAAACGTAATCTTATTTTCTTTTAATCTTTCTTTTATGTATATTTCTGGAGCAGATCCAATTATTACTACATCACTATCTTCTGCAATATTTAAAGCTTTTTGTTTTTCATCTTCTTTATATGCTTCAATAACAAAATCATATTTAGAATTCATGTCTTCATATCCTAATTTTAATCTTACCTCTGATATTTTTTCAGTTGCTATAAAATTAAACTCTACATCTTTTATTTTTTTCATTTCTAAGCAAAATGGCAGTTGATGATGATTTAAATAATTTGATATAAATGTTATTTTCATATCAATCCCCCAATACCTTTTTATATATTTTTATAACCTCTTTTACATTTTTTTCTGGATTATGTCTTTGTAAGGCTGTTATTCTTGCATTTTTTCCATATTCTTCACAAAGTTTACTCTCCTTAAAATATCTTGATATATACTCTGCTAAAATTGTTGGTTCAGTATATGGATATAATAATCCCTCTTTTTTATGTTCTAATATATCCATTGTTCCACCAGTATTAGAAGCTACACAAGGCATTCCTAATAACATTGCTTCTCCAAGTGAATTAGAGCTGTTTTCTATTGCAGATGGCAATACAAATACATTTGTTTTAAGTAATTTTTCTATCATTTGATTTTCATCTAATAATCCAGTAAATATTATATTGTTATCTAATTCATATTTTTTAATTAGGGTTTTAATATATTTTGCATATCCATTTTTTTTAATTTTTTTAGATAATGTAGTAGTATCTAAAATATTATTACCTGCAATATATAGTTTTACATCTGAATATATTTGTTTAAGAATATATAGAGCCTCTAGCATATAATGTAAACCCTTTATCGGGTAATTAGCTTGACTACAAAATATTGTATGCTTCTCTACATTTTCTATTTTCCATTCCTTATCATAAAAGTTACTTCTTAATATTTCATTTCCTATGTAATATTTTTCATCTAAATTTAATGCTTTTGTATTTGCGTAATCCCATGTTGTTCTACCTATTATTGCATTTGATCCTTTAATCAATTTAATTTCATTCTTACCTCTATTTTCAAATTTTTTCTTTGCTTGAAATATTGTATCATGTTTTAATATATCTCTGAATGTAATATTTTTTAATATCTCTTTTATTTTAATATTTCCGTAATATACTTTTTCACAAATAGAGACTAACCCTTGAATTGATGTTACTATTTTAACTTCAGGACAGGCTTTTCTAAAAGCTAAACCATGTGCAAATTCTGTTCCATGAATATGCACTAAATCAGGTACAAATTCATTATTTATTATTCTCCAATATTTTTCTAATATTTTATTATATTTCATTGCTGGAGCTCCAGGAATTAAATAATACATAATTTTTCCATCATTAAATATTTTAATTGTTTTTCCATTATATACTGTAGCTATAGCTAAATCAATATTTTCTTCTTTTATTAATTCATTTGCTAATCCATTTAACCATCCGCCAAAAACATTTTTAACTTGTCCTATTTGTTTTGCTGGATATGGAAATATAGTATTAACTATCCATAATATTTTCATAGTTTATAAATTTTTCTCCTTTTTTACTTTATGTTGATAATTATTTATTCCATTTATTAATATTAAAATCATAAGTATAAAAACATTTGATCCTCCTTGATAATTCCACTTTAGTATTCCCATAATTAAATTCATAACAACATAGTTTAATAATAACAATGAATATATGTTTTTTCTTTTATAATGATTATAAATTGCTATACTTATTAATATTGCATAAATCATAGGAATAACAATAACTCCTATTATTCCAAAATCCAAATAATAGTTCATCACACATGTATAAAAAGCATTAAAATATGGTGTGTTTTCTCCCACACTTATTGTTTTTTCCATTATATTTGCAGCAATATTGTTAAATGAATCAATTTCTATTCCTATTCCTTTTAATGGATATAATATTATTTCATCAAATCCAGCAAGAGTAGCTCTACCATATGTATTACCTTCAAATTCTTGAAATCCATTTTTTACAAATTCGTCCAACATTCTAAATCCTCCACCAAAATATTCAAATATTTGAGTTGCTTGATTAGAAATTGCTTTTTTTATATTTTCTTCATTACTAAGATTAGAATCTTTCATTCTTACACAAATCATTGCTACAAACACAGTAAAAATTAGTATAATTGTAATTATACATTTTAATATATTTTTAAATTTAAAACAATTTATTCTTTTCTTTTGTAGTAGTATTGTAATTATAATATATAATATTGTATTAAATATTGTCATTCTTCCGTATCCAATTAATGTAAATAATATAATATTTATAAAAATTAATATAAATTGTATATTAAATACTTTTTTATTTACTAATAAAATAGCAAATAACATTGAAAAAATACCAATTACACCTGAAATTATATAATTATAGAATAATGTTTCAAATGCTCCGTTAAATAATAATGTAAATCTTACTATCCTCATTTGACTATTAGGGAGTGTTGATATAATTGATTCATACTTTATTTTATAATAAATCAAAAAGCCTAATTCTATTAATCCTATTATAATTATTAATTTTGATTTAACGCATTTATTAATATCAATAATCGGCAAATCATCATATTTATTTTTTAAATATTTTTTATTTACTATAATTAATGTAATAGTAAAAAATATTATATTTATAATCCATAAAAAATATGTGTAATTCGATACAGGATATAATCCAACTGGATTGCACATACTAACAGACAGTATTATTCCAGTAACAATAAGATATATTGTTAATATTCTTTTGGATATTATATCTACTTTTATAAAATAAAGCATTGTAATAAAAATTGCAAAAAATATTATTGTTCCTATAATCATTGTTTATTTTCCTCCTATAAAAGCTTAATAAATTCAAATATTTTATTTGCTTGTTTTATATTATTTTTATTTTCTAGAACAAATTCTTTTGCTCTTATTCCTTTATTATGTAACTCTTTTCTATCTTTTTGCATTAAGTTTTCTATTGAATCTTTTATTCCTTCTACTGTTTCTTTTTCAATAAAATATACATAATTATTATATTCTTCAGGCATTCCAGAAAGTTTAGTTGTAAGAACTGGAGTTCCAGACGCCATATATTCCATGTTTTTTGATGGAAAAGAATATTTTGTATATTCTTCATTACTAAATCTTGGATTTACTAATATTGTTGATTTAACTTCCTGTTTCACAATTTCTTTATTTGGAAGAACTCCTCCATATTGAATCTTTTTACTTTTACTATTTTGTAATTCTTCTGTCATTTCACCATTTCCATATAATAAAAGTTTTATATTATCATTTTGTATTTTCTCTACAGCTTTTACTAAAACTTCTATTCCAAATTTTTTGTATAGTCCACCAGCATATAAAATTGTAAATTCTTTGTATTTATTGTCTATTGTGTTGGCTACATCAATTTTATTATCCGCTAATCCTTCAATTACTATATATGGCTTGTTTTTTAAATTTACAACTTCATTCATTTGCTCTGTTAATAAAATATATCCATTTGATATTTTATTTGATAATTTGTCTATTTCATTATAAATATTTTTTAATATTTTTTTTATAATATTCTTATTTTCTAAATTATCACTCATACATTTAGGAACATCCGTATATAATGCAATTATCTTAGATTTAAATAATTTTCCTACTATTGCTGAAACATTTGCTATAATTGGGCAATATGCATCATATATAACCACTTTTTGTTTTTCTTTTCTATTTTTTATACACCATTTAATTGCTATATATACTGAAGATAAAAACAAAGTTATAAATTTTATTATTGGTATATTTAGCATAAAGCAATAACTATATGTTATTTCTTTTTCTTTTTCTTTTTTTCCTATCCAAATAGTTTTTTTGCACATTTTCCTATTTATTGGTACACTTGTGATTACTTCTAGCTCTATATTTTTATTTTCTTGCATACCTTCACATAACAATTTATTAAATTTTTGTATTGATTGTAATGGTTTATTTTCATTACACAAATTATATATTTTTTCAAACTCTTTATCCGAGCATATATTTGATGCATATAATATTTTCAATTTTTATTCCTCTTTCTACTTATTTACTTATATTATAAAATGTTGATAAAGAAATGCAAAAAATAATAGCAGCTATTTTTGTTTTGACATCTGGAAATGAAAATAATCTTTTTACTTCTTTTTTAGCATTTAATTTATTCATTAATTCTTTATATTGTTCATATTTTAAATTACTAGCTGTAAATCTAGCTGTTGCCAATATCCATCTAGGCATTGCATATTTATTATATAATTTACAACTCTTTTCTTCTTTATCTTTATATAATACATTTGATTTTAATATTTCATTATATCCATTTATTATTTTTTCTAAATTTGCTCCTGTACTAACTGAGCCATTTCTTAAACAATAATTATATAATTTTTCTTTTACATGTATAGCTTTATTCGTATTATAAAGCAATTTACAAATAAAAATAAATTCCTCACTATATCTTGAATTTTCATTAAAAAGTAAATTAATATTTTGTATTAGTTCTTTTTTTATCATTAGTGATATTGGACCAATTTGAATTCTATGCATAAAAAAATCTTCAAAAAAATTTTTTCCGAATTTTTTCTTCAACTCTATTGGTCCTTATTGTTTCTTCAAAAATATTTTCATCTTTAACATTGTTTAAGTCACAAATGATAACTTCTATGTTTTTATTTTTAGTTTGATTATACATTATTTCTAAATAATCTTTTTGTAGTACATCATCAGAATCTGGAATTACAATCCAATTTCCATTTGCTTCTTTCAACCCAACATTTCTTGCTGATGATTGTCCTCCATTTTTTTTATTAATAATTATATACTCTATATTAGTACTTTTTAATAAATTTTCTGCCTTCTCTATAGATTTATCTTTAGAACCATCATTAATAAGTATTAATTCAAAATTTTTGAATGTTTGTTGTATAACTGATTTTATAAAATTTTCTATATATTTCTCTGTATTGTATATTGGAACAATAATGCTAATTTCTTTCATTTATTTCCCCCAAACAGTTTTATTTACTATTTCTGTATAACTTTGTATTAGTTTTACAACTTTTACAGATACATTTGTATCGCTATAGTCTTCTGCCATTACTACTTCTTCTTTATTATCTCTCATTGCTATTGCTAATTCTACAGCTTGTTCTACATCTTTACTTTCTATTCCACCAATTACTACTGTTCCTTTATCTAATACTTCTGGTCTTTCTGTTGATGTTCTAATTAGTACTCCTGTAAATCCTAACATTGCACTTTCTTCTGAAAGTGTTCCACTATCTGAAAGCACACAATAGCTATTTTTTTGTAATTTATTATAATCCATAAATCCAAATGGTTTTAAGTTTTGTACTAATGGATGAAATTTAAAATTTCTTTTTTCTATAAATTTCATACTTCTTGGATGTGTTGAATAAATAACTGGCATTTGATATTTTTCTGCTATGTTATTTATTGATGTCATTAATTGCATAAAGTGTTCTTCATTATCTATATTTTCTTCTCTATGTGCAGAAACTAATATGTATTTTCCTTTTTCTAGGTTTAATTTTTCTAAAATATCACTTGCTTCTATTTTTTCCATATGATCACGAAGAACTTCTCTCATTGGTGATCCTGTTACAAACATTGTTTTCCCATCTATTCCTTCTGATAATAAATATCTTCTAGAATGTTCTGTATATGGCATATTTATATCTGATATATGATCAACTATTTTTCTATTAATCATTTCTGATACATTCCAATCCCAACATCTATTACCTGCTTCCATATGAAAAATTGGTATTTTTAGTCTTTTAGCTGATATTGCAGATAATGCTGAATTTGTATCTCCTAAAAGTAATACTGCATCTGGTTTTTCTTTTACCATTACATCATAAGATTTAGCAATTATATTTCCCATCGTTTCTCCTAAATCTTTTCCTACTGAATCTAAATAGTAATCTGGTGCACGTAATCCTAAGTCATCAAAAAACACTTGGTTTAATGTATAATCCCAATTTTGACCTGTATGTACTAATTTATGGTCAAAATATTTATCACAGCATTTTATAACTGCTGAAAGTCTAATAATTTCTGGTCTAGTTCCTATTATTGTCATTACTTTTAATTTGTTCATTTTATACCTCCATAAAAAATGTATCTGGTTTATCCTTATTGAATAATTCATTTGCCCACATTACTGTTACCATGTCTGTTACTCCTATATTTTCTATATTGTGGGTGTATCCACAAGGAATATCTACTACTTCTAATTTTTCTCCACTTACTTTATATTCAATAATTTTATCTGAATCTATTTTTCTAAATCTTATAATTCCTTGTCCACTTACAACTAAAAATTTTTCATTTTTAGTATGGTGCCAATGATTTCCTTTTACAATTCCAGGTCTAGATATATTTACAGAAACTTGTCCTTTATCTTCAGTTTTAAATGCTTCGGTAAAAGAACCTCTATTATCTACATTCATTTTTAATTCATAGCTAAATTTATCTTCTGGTAAATAGCTTAAATATGTACTATATAATCTTTTAGAAAATCCATCTTCCATATTTGGCAACATTAAATCTTTTCTTGAATTTTTAAATGAATATATTAAATTTACAATTTCTCCTAATTTTACAGTATATACTGTTGGTATGTATCCAAAGTTATTTTTTATATGTTCTTTTCCTTCAAGAGCTCCTATAAATTCTTCTACCACATCATCTATATATACAAGATTCATTATAACTTCTAGATCATTTACTTTTATTTCTAATTCATTTGCTATATTGTTACAAAATGTTGCAACAGCACTATTGTAATTTGGTCTACACCATTTACCAAATACATTTGGTAATCTGTATACAATAGCTTTTGAACCGTGTTTCTTTTTCATAAGAAAACATTAAATATTCTCCTGCTTTTTTACTTTTTCCATATGGATTATCTAAAACAGCTTGAATTGAAGATGTTATTAATATTGGTGCTTTATTATTATTTTTTTTTAATTTATTTAAGAGTGTTGATGTAAATCCAAAGTTTCCTTTCATAAATTCTTCTTCATTTTCTGGTCTGTTTACTCCTGCTAAATGAAATACAAATTCACAATTTTTAGTATAATTGTCTAATTCGTCTTCTGTAGTGTCTAAATCACATTCATAAATTTCTGTATAATTTCTATTTTTTAATTCTGCTATTAAATTTTTTCCTACAAACCCTTTAGCACCAGTTACTAATATTTTCATATATAACTCCAATCTATTTTTTTGCTAATTCTTCTTTTATATAATCTAATTTTAATAATTTTTCTTTAACTTGTTCTACATTTAAAAGTGCAGTGTTATTTGAATTGAATTCTGATAATTTATTTCTTTGTTCATTTCCTTCTACAAAATATTTATCATAATTTAAATCTCTTTTGTCACATGGAACTCGATAAAAATTTCCCATATCTATTGCATGTACACATTCTTCATTTGTAAGTAATGTTTCATACATTTTTTCTCCATGACGAATTCCTATTACTCTATTTTCTAATGTTCCTCCAAATAATTCTTTAACAGCTTGTGCTAATACTTCTATAGTACAAGCTGGTGCTTTTTGTACCATTATATCTCCTGCATTTGCGTTTTGAAATGCAAATATAACAAGTTCTACAGCTTCTTCTAGACTCATAATAAATCTTGTCATTTGAGGTTCTGTTAATGTAAGTGGCTTGCCTGCTCTTATTTGATCTATAAATAATGGAATTACTGATCCTCTTGAACACATAACATTTCCATATCTTGTAGCACATATTGTAGTTTTTTCTGGGTCTACCGTTCTAGATTTTGCAACTATTACTTTTTCCATCATTGCTTTTGAAGTTCCCATTGCATTTACTGGGTATGCTGCTTTATCTGTTGAAAGACAAATTACTTTTTTAACACCTTCATCTATTGCTGCTGTTAATACATTGTCTGTTCCTAGTACATTTGTTTTTACTGCTTCTAATGGAAAAAATTCACAACTTGGTACTTGTTTTAATGCTGCGGCATGAAATATATAATCTACTCCGTGCATCGCATTTTTAACACTTGCTAAATCTCTAACATCTCCTATATAAAACTTAATTTTATCATTATTATATTCTTTTCTCATGTCATCTTGTTTCTTTTCATCACGTGAAAATATTCTTATTTCTCCTATATCTGTATCTAAAAATCTATTTAGTACAGCATGTCCAAATGAACCTGTTCCTCCTGTAATCATTAATGTTTTTCCTTTAAACATTTTAATTTCCTTCTTTCATTAAATTTTTATATGTATTTTCTAGAATTTTTATAGATTGGTCTGTAGTTAAGTTTTCTTCTAAATATTTTCTTCCGTTTCTTCCCATTTCTTCTCTTATCAATTTATTTTGTATCATATAATTAAATTTATTTTTAAACTCTTCTACATCATTAGAATATACCCACATACCAGAATTTGAATTTTTAATTAATTCTTTATAATCTGTATTTTTATCTGTTGCTGCCATAATTGGAATCCCATATTCAAAATATGATAATGTTCTTGATGGTATATTAGGTATAGTAAATCTGTAATCTAAAAATATTAAACCTATATCTGCTTCTTTCAAAATATTATTATAATCTTGTTTAGGGATAAATTCTAGTGCTATTACGTTTTGTATTTCATTTTCCTTAATATAGCTGTATAATTTTTTCTTTTCTGTTCCTTTTCCAGAGAATATAAAACATACTTTTGAATCATTTTTATATGATTCAATTATTTTAATAATAAAATCCATTCCTTGTGGTTTACCAAAATTTCCTCCATATAATGCAATAACACAATTTTTAGGAATATTATATTTTTCTCTAATCTTCACTTTTTCATTCTCAATTATTTTTGATATTTTTATTGTATTTGGAAATAATTCTAATTTTTTATTATTAAGAAATTTATTACTTTTTAATAAATACTCTATATTTCCTTGTGACATACATCCTATTTTAGATGCAATCTTATATAAATTTTTTTCTTTATTTTTAAAGTACCAATATACTGGATTTAGTTTGTTCATTATCCCTAAATCAATGGCATTTTGAGGAAATATATCTTTTTGCATCAAATATGATTTTGCATTATATTTTTTCATTACATATTTTATTACTTTCCCTAGTGTAACAGGTGGTGCAGTAAAAATTATCAAATCATATCTTCTATCACTTAAATATTTTTTTATTGCACTTTTTAATTTATTTTGCATTGTTATATATGATATCGCTTTTTGTACTAAATTTACATTAAACATATTTCCTGTTTTTACTCTTAATACTTCAAAACCTCTTTCAATATTTAACGCTGTTGTTGTAATTTTATTTGATTCTTCTGTTACTACAACTGTAATATCATGTTTTTTTGATATTGTCTCTGCTAAATCTGTATATAAATTATTTCCTTCTTTTTCTTTTGGAAATGCTATAGATATATATAATATTTTCATTTTATTATCCTAACTTTCTAAATCCACCAATGATATATTGAATTATTTTGCACATGTTTAAATCCATTTTTTTCATAAAAATTTTGTGCCTTTAAATTATTTAATTGCGTACCTACTTTAATAATTTTTAAGTCATTATCAATTGCAAATTTTTCTAATTCTTTTAACAATTTACTACCTATTCCGTTATTCTCATTATTATTATCAATTGCAATAAGTTCTATAATTATTTCATTTAATTCATTATTAATTGAAAATAATATATATCCATAAACTTTACTATTATTCCTATAATAGCAAAAATATTTATCTTTATTTTCAAAAGCATTTTTAGTCCAATTTTCATATACTTTATATTTATTACTATTTAGATTTTCATCATTTATAAATCTTGAATATACAAATGAATTTTTAGAAATTTCTATTATATTATTATTTTTTTCAAAATTATTATTTATTTTAATATTTTTGTCTTTATAATAATTATTTATAGTTAAATTTTCTTTTTTAAATTGTATATTTACATCTGCCAAAAAAATATTTCTTAAATCTTTAATTAAAATATTATTTTTTTCATTATTGTTTTGATTTTCTATTGTTATAAATTTATATTGTTTTTCTTTAACAATTCTTTTTATTTTTTCCAAATCTGTTTTTCTAATTTCTGTTTTTAATATTATTTTAGCAGAATCTATTTTAAACATTTTTGTGTCCCAATCCAGTTTTTTTATCAAATACTTATCATCATTTTCGAGCATATTTTTCTTCCTTTTCTTCATCTTTTTTGTTTTTTTCTTTTATGTATACATTATCTTTTTTTATAACAGTACCTATTGTTTTAAAAAATATTTTTATATCCAAAAAAAATGTCAAATTATCTATATAATAAATATCATTTTTTATTCTTTCTTTCCATTCAATAGAATTTCTATAATAAGCTTGATTATATCCTGTTATTCCTGGTAAAACCTCTAATTTTCTTTTTTCATCTCCTTGATATTCTTTGATATGCTCTGGTAAATCTGGTCTTGGTCCTATAAAAGACATATCTCCTTTTAATACATTTAATATTTGTGGAATTTCATCTAAACTTGTTTTTCTAAGGATTTTACCGATTTTTGTCACTCTTAAATCATTGTCACCATTATATGTAGAACCATCTTTATTTCTTAAGTCTGGTGATTTTTCCTTCATTGTTCTATATTTATACATTTTAAATATTTTCCCGTTTTTTCCTAATCTACTTGCATTATAAAATATTTTTCCTTTATCTGTAAAATAAATTATTGGAGTAATAATTACAAGACTTATTAAAAATGGTAATAATAATATAATTGACAATAATATATCTAAAATTCTTTTTATTATATTTTTATACATCTTAATTTTAATCCTTTACATTTTCTTTAAATTTTTCAATAATATAATCTACTTGTTCGTCTGTTAGTTTACTATATAGTGGTAACGTTATTTCATTATGATATAACTCATATGCATTTGGATAATTTTTTATATCAAATCCCATGTTTTTATATGCTGTAAGCATTGGTAATGGTTTATAATGCACATTTGTTGCTACCCCTTGTTCTGCCATTTTTATTATAATTTCATTTCTTTGTTCTACAGTTATATTATTTATCCTTACTAAATATAAGTGTCCTGATGATATGCTATTTTCTGTAATGTGTGGTAAAACTTTTATTGGTAAATCTTTAAATGCTTCATTATATTTTTTTATAATTTCATATCTTCTTTTTAATAATTCTGGATATCTTTTAAATTGAACTAATCCTATTGCTGCTTGTATATCTGTCATATTGCATTTAAAAGCTGGTTTTAATATATCATATTCCCATGCTCCTAATTGGTTTTTATGTAATGCATCTTTAGTTTGTCCATGAAGTGATAGTATTTGATATTCTTTATATATTTTTTCATTATCCATATCATTTCTTGTTTTCCAAGTTACTGCTCCACCTTCTGCTGTTGTTAAATTTTTTACTGCATGGAATGAAAATGTTGTAAAATCTGCAATTTCTCCTGTCATTTTTTCATTTCTTTTTGCTCCAAATCCATGTGCACAATCTGTTATTACAATTACTCTTCCAAATTTTTCTTGTAATTCATTATTAGCTTTAAAAATATTTTTCTTTTTTTCTACTATTTCAAATATTTTATCATAATCACATACTATTCCTGCTATATCAACGGGAATTATTGCTTTAGTCTTAGATGTTATTGCTTCTTCTAACTTGTTATAATCCATCTCTACGCAATCTTTTTGAGTATCTATTAATATTGGTGTTGCTCCAACATGTTCTATTACACTACAAGAAGCTGTATATGTATAACTTGATGTTATTACTTCATCGCCTTTTTCTATACCTAATACTCTTAATGTCATTTCTAATGCTGCTGTTGCTGAATTTAAACATACAGCTTTTTGTGTATGACAATATTCTGCTATTTTTCTTTCAAATTCTTTTGTTCGTGGTCCTGTTGTTATCCATCCTGATCTTAATGCCTCTGCTACTTCATTTATTTCTTCTTCCCCAACATCTGGTGGTGAAAATGGTATATTCATTTTAACATTCATCTTTTTTTGCTCCTTCTTTTAGTGCTTTAAACACTGATATTATTATTAATATTATTATTATCCCTAATATAACGCCTCCGCGAATCTATTAATACATCTCTTATTTCTGCACTTCTTCCGTGGTACAAATATTTGATGTATTTCATCTGTACTTGCATATATAGAGCCAAATGCTATACTTATTAATAATTTTTTAAGTAAAGTTATTTTATATGTGCTTACAAATGTCATTATTAGTATTCCAACTAATGTATATATTGACAGGTGTGCTAATTTTCTTATTATTGGATTTATTCTTTCTACTAATCTTTTCTTTTGGCTATTAGTTAAGTTTTTTGTATATGGAAATACATCTATTATTTTTCTGGCTACTGTTTGACTTGTACCATCTGATGATACTGCTGGTTGATGTGAAAAATAAAAAATCAATCCACATACAAATCCTATTAACATTATTAAAATTATTCTAAAAATTGTTCTTTTCATTTACACTTCTTCCTCAATAAGTTCATTTTCCTCTTTATATGTTGGAACTACTTGTTTTACTGTATGCTTTATATCTTTTAAGCTGGTATTTTCATTATTTATAATAGGTTTCAAAATTTCTAGCTTTTCTTCTATTTGTTCCATTGTTAAATTTAATGGTTCTGCTACAAATATTTTACCATGAGATGTTTTTTGTAGTCCTTCTTCGGACATTAATAATTCTTCATATAGTTTTTCGCCAGGTCTTAACCCTGTTACTTTTATTTGTATATCTACATTTGGTTCTAATCCTGAAA
>CAYVYP010000023.1:0-21874 GCA_964455975.1 uncultured Lachnospiraceae bacterium | reverse complement strand
GTTATTACTCTGAAATTGCTTAACAACTTGTCCAACAATCGTGGGTCACTTCAATGCAACAACATACTATAAACTATCAATATTGTTACAACTTATGAGGATTGATAAAAATGCTAAAATGATAGGTGACTTTTGTGGAAGTAATATATTTTTGCAAACTGATAAGGTCACAGGGAATATAAATGCTTGTATGGGATTTATAAAAGAAAATAATATATATATACCTAATACAGTTCTTAAAGATGATATTAGAAATATTGTTAATAATCAATCAAAAATAATAGCAATTTTTAAAAAAGAAATAACGGAAAATTTATATAAGAACATTACATATTTAAAAAAAGAATATGAAGTAAAAGATATTTTAATTAATAATGAAATTAAGAAAAACATTGATGTAGACAATATTTTTTCTAATGATAAAATTATTGATAAAAAAATATTAAATTTTAATTAGATAAAATTAAAATAAATATCAAAACATATTGCCAAAAATAAAAAGATTAGATAGAATATAAATAATACATTAAAGGAGCTAAAAATTAAAAAATTGGAGGAAAAATGGCTACAATAATTGATGGAAAGCTATTGGCTAAAAAAGTTAGAGAAGATTTAAAAAAAGAAGTAGTTGAATTAAAGCAAGAAGGTATAATTCCAAAGCTTGCAGTAATAATGGTTGGCAATGATAAAGCTTCTGAAATTTATATAAAAAATAAAAGTAGAGCATGTGAAGAAATTGGAATTGTATATGAAGAGTATTTATTAAAAGAAGATACAACTATGGAAAAACTTTTAAATTTAATAAATGATTTAAATAATAAAAAAGATGTACATGGTATTTTACTACAAAGCCCAATTCCAAATAATTTAAATATAAATAGAGCGTTTAATGCTATTTCCTCTAATAAGGATGTAGATGGCTTTAATCCTGTAAATGTTGGAAAATTATGTTTAGGACAAGATACTTTTATTTCATGTACACCACATGGAGTAATTAAAATGTTAGAAGAATATAAAATAGAAACAGAAGGTAAAAATGCAGTTATTTTAGGAAGAAGTAATATTGTAGGAAAACCATTAATTCAATGTATGTTATCTAAAAATGCAACAGTAACGGTATGTCATTCTAAAACTAAAAATTTAGAAGAAATAACAAAAAAAGCTGATATTTTAATATCGGCAATAGGAAAGCCTAAATTTGTTACAGAAAATATGGTAAAAGAAAATGCTGTTGTAATAGATGTAGGAATAAATAGAAGCGAAGAAGGAAAAATAGTTGGAGATGTAGATTTTGAAAATGTTTCCAAAAAAGTAGGCTATATATCACCGGTTCCAGGAGGGGTGGGACCAATGACAATAGCAATGCTCATGTCTAATGTTGTAAAAGCAGCAAAACAAATTAAATAGTGGGGAATAAAAAAGGGAGCTAATTAGGCTCTCTTTTTGTTGAAAAAATAATATTTACAAATTATAGAAAGGAAATGTAATGGAAGAAGAAAAATATTTAGTATGGATTTCAAGAATAGAAGGATTAGGAAGTATAAAAATACAAAGGCTATTAGAAAAATATAAAACACTAGCAAATATGTGGAATTTAGAAAAACAAGATTTGATGAAAATAGAAGGAATAGGGGAAGTCTTGGCTCAAAAAATATTAGATAAAAAATATAAATTAGAGTTAGAAAAATATTTAAATTATATGAGTAAAAACAATATAAAAATAATTGGTTATGATAATATTTATTACCCAGAAAAGTTAAAAAATATTTATGATAAGCCCATTGTTTTGTATGTTAAAGGAAATGAAAAAATATTAAACGATTTTGGAATTGCAATAATAGGATGTAGAGATAGTTCTGATTATGGAAGAAAAACAGCATATAAAATATCAAATGAATTAGCTAAAAAAGATATTAATATAATAAGTGGCATGGCAAGGGGAATAGATACTTATGCACATTTAGGTGCTGTAAATGCTAATTGTAAAACAATAAGCGTAGTAGGTTGTGGATTAGATACGGTATATCCAGCAGAAAATAGAATTTTACAAGAAAAAATAATTGAAACAGGAGGAGCAATAGTTTCCGAATATGTGATAGGTACAAAACCAGAAAAATCTAATTTCCCAGCACGAAATAGAATTATAAGCGGATTGTGTAACGGACTTTTAGTAGTAGAAGCAAAGCAAAAAAGTGGAACATTAATAACAGTAGATTTTGCATTAGAACAAGGAAAAGATATTTTTGCAATACCACGGAAATATTAATAATATAAATTCTCAAGGAACAAATGATTTAATAAGGCAAGGGGCTAAAGTTGTAACTTCCGCAAGTGATATTTTAGAAGAGTATAATTAAATTTTGCTAAAAAGCTTTATCTTTTTTGTTTTTTATAATATAATACCAATATAACTTTTTACATGTTAAGGAGGATATGTAATGGATAAAAAGAAAAAGTCAAAACAAAATTCAAATAACAGTAACGATAAAACAAAGCAATACAAGACAAATACACCAAGTGAACCAAAAAAAGTTAATAAAAAGTATGATGGAAAAAAACAAAAAAAGAAGATGAAACCAAAAACTAAAAAAATAATACTTATAAGTGTTGCAGTAATAGTAACACTATTAATAGTAGCCGTAGGAGTTTTTGCTGGAATTTTCTTTGGATATATAGGTGATGACATTAAAATTACCAAAGATGATCTAGAAATTCAAAATAGAAATACAAAAGTACTAGATAAAGACGGAAATGTTATTGCAAATTTAAATGATAATGAAAATAGAATTACTATAAATATAGATGAAATGAGTGAATATTTACCTGTTGCATTTGTTTCAATAGAAGATGAAAGATTTTATGAGCATCATGGAGTAGATTTAAAAAGAACAATAGGTGCAACCGTACAATTTGTTCTTAAAGGTGGAAAGTCAAATTATGGTGGAAGTACAATAACACAGCAATTAGTTAAGAATTTAACTAAAGATATGGATGATACAGGAACTAAAGGAATAGAAAGAAAAATAAAAGAAATTGCAAAAGCATATCAAGTTGAAAGATTAATTTCTAAAACACAAATATTAGAATTATACTTAAATTTAATTCCAATGGGTGGTGGAGGAAAAAATATTGCTGGAGTTGAAACCGCAGCAATGTATTATTTCGATAAAACAGCAAAAGAGTTAGATTTAGCAGAAAGTGCTTTTTTAGCAGGAATAAATCATTCCCCAAATTATTATGAACCTTTTAGCACTGACCAAGAAGAAATTGATTTAGTAAAAAATAGAACAAAAGTAGTTCTTGCAAAAATGAAAGAACTTAATAAAATAACTGAAGAACAATATAATGAAGCAATTAAAAAGGTAGAAGATGGATTACCATTTAAAGAAGGAAATGTATCTTCAAACTCTACATATTCTTATCTTGTACAATCTGCAATAAATCAAGCAATTGATTGGATACAACAAGGTACAGACTTAAGCAGAAAAGCAGCTAAGAGTAAGCTATATAGTGGTGGATATGTAATATATTCAACACAAGATACAGCTAAACAAAAGATAATGGAAGAAGAATTTAAAAAAGATAAATATATTATCAAAGCTAGTGAAAAAGATGAAAATGGTAATTTAAAACATTCACAAGCAGCAATGGTGTTAATAGAAAATGAAACAGGAAATGTTGTTGCAACAGTAGGCTCACTTGGAACAGATGAATTACCTGCAACAGGTCAAAATAGAGGATTTCAAGCAAAAAGGCAGCCAGGTTCAGCAATTAAACCATTAGCAGTAATTCTTCCGGGATTATATAATGGAGTTTTAACAGCTGGTACAGTTTACGATGATGCACCAACAACATTTGGAAAAAATTTACCAATAAAAAACTCTACTAAATATTTAGGATTAGATACAATTTCACATGCTATAGGAAATTCATCAAATGTAATGTTAATGAAGGCAATGCAAAATGTTACAACAGCAAAATCCTTAGACTTTATGATAAATAAATTACATATTACAACATTAGATACAGTAAAAGACAGTGGATTATCAACAGCATTAGGAGGAATAACAAATGGAATTAGTCCACTTGAAATGGCAGTGGCATATTCAACAATAGCAAATGATGGAGTATATATAGAGCCAACTTGCATAACAAAAATAGAGGATTATAATGGTAAAATAGTATATGAACCAGAACAGAAAAAAGAAAAAATATATTCAGAACAGATTGCATATATAGCAAAACAAATATTACTAGAGCCAGTTACAGGTGCATATCCAACAGCATCATATTGTAGAATAAGTGGAATGGATGTATGTGCAAAAACTGGTACAACAACAGACGATAAAGATAGATGGGTATGTGGATTTACATCATATTATTCAGCAGCCACATGGTTTGGATTTGATACTCCAGAAGAAATACATTGGAGATCAACAAATCCATCTGGATTGATATTAAGTAGTGTAATGAAACAAGTTCATAGTGGGTTAGCTGGAAAAAAATTTGTTCAACCAGATAATATTGTTTCTGCAACAGTATGTTTAGATTCAGGAATGTCTGCAACAGATAAATGTACCAGAAAGCAAACAGTATATTTTATAAAAGGAACAGTTCCAGACAAATGTGATGTACATACAAATGTTACAATATGTACAGAAAGTGAAAAAATAGCAACAGAATTTTGCCCAAAAACAGAGCCAAAATCATATCTAGTAAAACCAAGAACAGAAAATACAACAGCATGGAAAACATCTTCTAGTGCAAACTATGGAGCACCAATTACAGAAACTTGTACAATTCATACTAAAAAAATGATAACAGTTCCAAATGTAATAGGAAAAACTGAAGCAGAAGCTAAAAAAGCAATAACAGATTTAGGATTAAAAGTTAGTATAACATATGAAGAAAATGCAACAAAAGCAAATGGAATAGTATTAAAACAAAGTGTTGAAGCAACAAAAACAGTTGATGACGGAAGTACAATAACATTAACTGTAAACAAAAAAACAACACCATCAGGAGGAGAAAATAATACTACAGGAGGAAACAATACTGTTGGAGGGAATAATATTACAGGAGGAAATAATACTGCAGGAGGAAATACAACAAACAATACAACAAACAATACTACAAATACTACAACTAATAAAGTATCATAAAATTAAAATGTAGGAATTAGAAAATAATTTTCTGTTCCTACTTCTAATTTATAATATAATAAAATAGATTATAATAGATTATAAAAATAAAAAGAGAGGAAAATATATGCAAATAAAATTATATAATACTTTAACAAAAACGGTAGAAGAATTTAAACCATTAGAAGGAAATGAAGTTAGAATATACTCTTGTGGACCAACAGTATATAGTTATGCTCATATAGGAAATTTTAGAGCATATTTATTTATGGATTTATTACGTAGAGTATTAAAATATAATGGATATAGCCTAAAACATGTAATGAATATTACAGATGTTGGACATTTAGAATCTGATGCAGATGAAGGCGAAGACAAAATGGAAAAAGCAGCAAAAAAAGAAAATAAAGATCCATATGAAATAGCAAAATTTTATACAGAGATATTTTTAAGAGATATTGATAGATTAAATATAGATAGACCAGAGTTAATAGTAAAAGCAACAGACCATATAAATGAAATGATAGAATTTGTTCAAGAAATAATGGATAATGGATATGCGTATGAAACTAGCAAAGGAATTTATTTTGATATATCAAAATTAGATAAATATCCTGTATTATCTAATAGAAAATTAGATGAACAAATAGCAGGTGCAAGAGTTGATGTTGATGAGGAAAAGAAAAATCCATATGATTTTGCACTTTGGATAAAAGCACCAGAAAATCATATAATGAAATGGGATAGCCCATGGGGAAAATGTTATCCAGGTTGGCATATAGAATGTTCAGCAATGGGAAGAAAATATTTAGGAAATCAATTTGATATTCATACAGGAGGAGTAGACCATATTCCAACACATCATGAAAATGAGATAGCACAAAGTAAAGGAGCATGTGGATGTGTTCCAGCAAAATTTTGGATGCATTGTGAATTTTTACAAATAGATAATGGTAAAATGAGTAAAAGCTTAGGAAATACTTATACTTTAGATAATTTACAAGAAAAAGGAATAGAGCCATTAGCTTATAAATTATTTTGTTTTAGTTCACATTATACTAAAAAATTAAACTTTACATGGGAAGGTGCAAAAGCAGCACAAGTTTCTTTAGATAGATTAAGACAAGGAATTATAAAACATAAAGAAGGAACAGAAAAAATAGAAAAAAGTGTAATAGAAGAATATAAAAATAGATTTTTAGAAGCAATAAATGATGATCTAAATGTTTCAAGCGCAATAGGAATAGTATGGGAAATAATTAGAAACGAAAAAAAATCTAAAGATTTTTATGAATTAATATGTAAGTTTGATGAAGTTCTAGGACTAGATATTAAAAATATAACAAAGGAAAGTCTAAAAAAAGAAGAAGTAGAATTACCTGAAGAAATTTTAAATATTGTAGAAAAAAGAAAGCAAGCAAGAGAAAATAAAGATTGGGAATTATCTGATAAATTAAGAGATGAATTATTGGAAAAAGGCTACACTGTTAAGGATTCTAAAGAAGAAATGACAGTAGAAAAAATATAAATTTGAAAAAGTATACATAATGTGATATAATTCATATAAGTGCATAGCACAATTTAAATAGGAGGTAAATATAGTATGTTGGAATTTCGGCAAAATCTTAGCAGAAAAATATTGTATAAGATACTGAAGGGAGAGGACGTTTCAACTATTGTTGAAGAAGGAGATATTCCTACAAGGGAAGCAGACCAAGCAATGTTGATCAAATCAAAGGTTATTGTTGTGGTTCCTAAAAAGAACCAAACACTATACCGGATACAATGCAATCCCTTTATTCTGGATCAATTATGGGAGGAAATTAACACAGAAATTGAAGCTGAAAAAATTATAATCACAGTTATCCCATCAAGAGACGAAACATACGATATTCAAACACAAAGACGAAAAAACACATATTTAACAGTAAAAGTTTAAACCTCAAAAGCCACCAAAGTTTTTTGGTGGCTTTTTTTATTTTGCTTGTAAAATGGGAATAATTAGTGTAGAATATGTACATATACATAAAGAAAAAATATGGAGGAATTTAAAGTGATATTAGTAAATGAGAAAAATAAAGAAAAATATAATGAGTTTTTAAATAAACATCCAAGATGTAATTTTCAACAATCAATAGAATGGGGAAAAGTAAAAGAAAGTTGGAAAAATGAAATTGTTCTTGCAGAAGATAAAAATGGGAATATAATAGGAAGTATAAGTGTATTAATTAGAAAAATACCTATTTTTGGAAATTTAATGTATTCTTCAAGAGGACCAGTATGTGATATACATGATGAGAAAGTATTAAAGCAGTTAACAGATGGAGTAAAAGAATTAACAAAAAAATATAATGCATTTGTATTAAAAATAGAGCCAGATATTGTTAGCTCAGATGAAGAATTTAGAAATATAGTATCTAAATTAGGGTATAATATAAAAGATGACGCGAAAGATTTTAGTGAAGAAATTCAACCAAGATATGTATTTAGATTAGATATAAAAAATAAAACAGAAGATGAAATATTTGAAGGATTTCATTCTAAAACAAGATATAATGTACGTTTAGCACAAAAAAAAGGTGTTACAGTAAAAGAGGGCACTAAAGAAGATTTAAAAGATTTTCATAAAATAATGGTAGAAACAGGTTCAAGAGATGGATTCATTATAAGACCATTAGAATATTTTGAAAAAATGTATGATGCTTTAGCACCAGAACATATGAAAGTACTTATGGCATATTATGAAGGAAAGCCAGTTTCAGGAGTAATACCAATAATGTATGGAAATAAAACATGGTATTTATATGGGGCAAGTAGTAATGAATATAGAAATGTAATGCCAAATTATTTATTACAATGGGAAATGATAAAATTAGCAATATCAAGAAAAGATGATATATTTGATTTAAGAGGAGTATCAGGAGTAGTAGATGAAACACATCCACAATATGGATTATATAGATTTAAAAAAGGATTTGGAGCAGAATTTACAGAATTTTTAGGTGAAATATATATTCCATTTAAACCATTAACATATAAATTATATAAAATAGCAGAAAAGTGGTTTAGAAAATTAAGAGCATTAAAAAGAGGAGTTTAATTGGGAACAAGTCCTATTTTGATAAAAATATCGTACTTGGGACAAGCAATAAAATGGAGGAGTAAATGAAATCTTTAGTTATAAATAAAAAAGATTTAAAACATAATATTGATGCTGTAAAAAAGTATATTAAAGAACAACCAGCAGATGATGCAGGAAAAAGACCTATAATTATTGGAGTTGTTAAGGGAAATGGTTATGGTTTAGGATTAATAGAATTTTCTAAATTCTTAATAGATAATGGGATTAATTTTTTAGCTGTATCTACTGTTGAAGATGCTATTAAATTAAGAAAAAGTGGAATAAAAGAAGATATTTTAATGCTTTCATCAACTTGCATAAAAAAAGAAATAGAAATTTTAATAGATAATGATATAATATTAACTATAGGCTCTACACAAGCAGGACAAGTTGCAAATAAAATTGCAAAAGATAAAGAAAAATTAGTAAGATGCCATATAAAAATAGATACTGGTCTTGGTAGATATGGCTTCATTTATAATGATATAGAAACTTTAATAAATACAATTAAAGAATTTACTAACCTTAAGATAGAAGGAACATTCTCACATTTTTCATTAGCTTTTTATAGTAAAAATGAATGGACAAAAAAACAATTTCAAAGATATATAGATGTAATAGAAAATATGAAATTAAATGAAATAGATCCTGGAATGTTACATATTTGCAATTCTTCTGCATTTTTAAAATTTCCAGAAATGCATTTAAATGCGGTAAGAATAGGTTCAGCATTTTTAGGAAGAATATTAGTGCCAAATAATTTAGAACTTAAAAAAATAGCATATTTAAAAACTAATATTTCAGAAATAAGAGATCTTCCTAAAAAACATAATATAGGATATTCAAATTCATATATTACTAAAAAAGAAATAAAAGTAGCAGTAATACCACTTCGGTCATTTTGATGGATATAATGTTGTTATAGATAATGATATGTATAGATTTAGAGATAAATTAAGATATTTTATTGGAAGTTTTAAAGATTTCTTTAGAGATAAATCTTTAAAAGTTATAATAAAAGATAAAAAATATAAAGTATTAGGAAGAGTTCGGAATGTATCATATAATAATTGACATTACAGGAGATAAGGATATTAAAATAAATGATGAAGTTAGACTAAATGTAGATCCTATGTGTGTAGATAGTAGTATTAGAAGGGAGTATAAATAAGATGGAGGAAAAAGAAGTAAAAAAAACAAAATTATCATTTTTTAAAAGAGTATTAATAAGTATAAAAGATTTTGATAAATATCAAATTTTTGCAGTAGAGAAATTATCAAAATCAATAAAATATTTATTTCAAATAGTAGCTATTTTTGTGATAATTATATCTTCATTATTAACATATAAATTTTTTAACATTATACAATATAGTTTAAATTATTTTGAAAATGAGATACCAAATTTAAAATATGAAGAAAATATATTAAGTGTAGATACAGACAAAATTATAAAAATAGAACAAAATAAGGACTTTCCAGCAAATATTATAATAGATACAATAACAGAAAATGAAGAAGAAATACAAACTCAAATAGATAATTTAAAAAACTATGATAATGCAGTCTTAATATTAAAAGATAAGATAATATTAAAAAATTCAATGACCAATTTAGTGTCAACATATAATTATTCTGATATTGCAAAACAATATAATATAACAAATTTTACAAAGGAAGAAGCATTAAATTTTATAGCAAATAATATTAATTATACAGTTTTAATTGTTAGTTATTTTATAGTTATGTTTATATATATGTTTGTAATATATTTAGCAAGTATAGCTGTTGATGCTATTATGATAGCAGTATTAGGATTTTTAACAGCAAGAATAGTAGGATTAAAATTGAGGTTTACTCCATGTTATAATTTAGCAGTTCATGCATTAACCTTATCAATTATTCTAAATGCAATATATATTGTAGCAAATACATTTATAGGACTTACTATTTCATATTTCCAAGTAGTATATACAGTAATTGCTTGTATTTATATGGTAACAGCAATTTTATTAATAAAACAAGATTTAATTAAACAAACAATAGAAGTAGGAATAATTCAAGAAGAGCAAGAAAAAATTAAACAAGCTATAGAAAAGCAAAAACAAGAAGAAGAAAAAAAGAAAGAAAAAAATCCAGATAAAAAAGACCCAGATGAAAAAAATCCAGATGAAGAAGACTTAAGTGAAAAGGAAAAGCAGAAGAAAAAAGAGCCTAAAAAACCAAAATCAAAAGAAAAAGAACCTAAAGTAGAGCCAGAAGGTAATCAAGCATAGAAAGGAATAGAAAATGGGCAAAAACAAGAAAAAAAATACTAGAATAGATGATAATAATAAAAAACAAAATAAAAATAAAAAGTACTATTTAATATTGGCAGGTGTAATATTAGCAATATTAATAACAATTGCTGTAGCATATTTTATGGTTGCAAATAAAAAAGAAGATAATACAAAACTTGCTTATACTGATTTAATTAGAAATATATCAGAACAAAAAGTAGAAAAAATAGAAATGACAGTTGGAAGTACATCTTTAAAAATAAAATTAAAAGATGTAGAAGAAGAAAAAAAGGTGATAGTTCCAAATATTCAAGCTTTTATAGAGCTAGTACAACAAAAAGTAGCAGAAGGAAATAATATAGAACTTATTCAAAATCCGGAAAATATATTGTTAAAAATACCATCAATGTTATTTTCTGTTCTACCAGTTGCAATGATGGCAATATTAATAATATTAATTATTCAAATGCAAGGATTAGGTGAAAAAGGTAAAATATATGATGACGAAAGTACTAAAACTAAAATAAAATTTGATGATGTAGCAGGATTAGATGAAGAAAAAGAAGAGTTAAAAGAAATAGTGAATTTTCTAAAAATGCCTAAAAAATTCACTGAAATGGGAGCAAAAACTCCAAGAGGAATATTACTTTGTGGAAAACCAGGAACTGGTAAAACATTAATAGCAAAGGCAATAGCAGGAGAAGCAAATGTACCATTTATATCTATGAGCGGTTCTGAATTTATAGAAATGTTTGCAGGTCTTGGGGCATCAAGAGTAAGAAAATTATTTGAAAAAGCAAGAAAAATATCACCATGTATAATATTTATAGATGAGATAGATGCAATAGGAGCAAGAAGAACATCATCTAGCGGTGCTGAATCAGAAAACAATCAAACATTAAATCAATTATTAGTGGAAATGGATGGATTTGATACAGAAGAAACTATAATAGTTTTAGCTGCAACAAATAGACCTGAAATGTTAGATAAAGCACTTTTAAGACCAGGTAGATTTGATAGACAAATATATATTTCATCTCCAGATGCTAAAGGAAGAGAAGCAATACTTGAGATACACAGTAAAGAGAAAAAATTAGCAAAAGATGTTTCTTTAAAAAGTATAGCAGAAGATACAGCAGGATTTACAGGAGCAGAACTTGCAAATATTTTGAACGAAGCTGCTATAATTGCTACAATTAATAAACATGAAGAAATAGAAAATGACGATATAGAAGAAGCAGTTAAGAAAGTAACCGTAGGATTAGAGAAAAAATCAAGAGTGATATCAGAAAAAGATAAAAAATTAACAGCATATCATGAAGCAGGACATGCTATAGTAAGCAAATTTTTAGAAACACAAAATGATGTAAAAGAAGTTTCAATAATACCAAGAGGTGTTGCAGGTGGGTATACAATGTATAAATCAGATGAAGATAAATATTATATATCTAGAACTGAAATGGAAGAAAAATTAATAGCACTTTTAGGTGGTAGAGCAGCAGAAAAAATAGCATTAAATGAAATTTCAACAGGGGCAAGTAATGATATTGAGGTAGCAACAAAGATAGCAAGACAAATGGTATCTATTTATGGTATGAGTGATACTTTAGGACCAATTTGGATAGGAAATAGTGATAATCCATATGAAATGCAAATGTATGGAGATAATATTGGAGATATAATTGGAAAAGAAGTTAAGAATTTAATAGAAACTGCATATGAAAAAGCACAAAAAATATTGCTAGAACATAGAAGCAAATTAGATGATTTAGCTAACTTATTATTATCAAAAGAAATAATAACATCTGAAGAATTTGAAAAATTTTTTGAAATGTAGTATAATATATGTATGACTAATGTAGAAAGGAGATTTTACTATGACTCGCGAAGATTTGGAAAAACTATCTGAACAGACAACTGTTCAAAATGGAAAAAATCTTACAGCATATCAGAAAGAACTTCGAGGCTCAATTTGTCGAGAAATTGTAAATTCTAATGAATTCCCTGGCAATGACAGGTAATTCAGCAAAAAACCACTTAAGCATTCGTGCTTAAGTGGTTTTTTTATATGTTATTTAATTTTAATTTCTTTATTATTTAAATATTCTAAAATTCCAGAATCAGAAGTAAAACAAAATTTTATACTATAACTACAAAGCTTTTGAGTTTTAGTATTAAAACGTTTATTTATTTCATTTATTCCATATTTACCGGTCACCAATTATAGGAAGACCAATATGTGCTAAATGAGCTCTAATTTGATGAGTTCGTCCTGTTTCTAAATTAATATCTAAAACTGAAGTATTATTTTCTATATTACTAGAAATTACTTTATATGATGTTATAATTTTTTGATAACCCTTTTTAAATTCATCACTAATATATACTATAGAATGCTTACTATCTTTAAAAAGATATGCTTCTAAACGTTTTTCTTTAACTTTTGGAATACCATAAACTTCTGCAATATAATGTTTTTGAATTTCTTTATTTTTAAATTTTTCTAAAAGTATTTTTTCTGAAATTTCATTTTTAGCAAATAAAATAAGTCCTGTTGTATTTCTATCTAACCTATGACAAGGCTTAATAAATAAATAGTTTTTTTCTAAAATAGAAGTTAAACTATTATCTCCCAAAACTTCTATATTAGAAGGCTTATTTATTATTAATATATTGTCATCTTCATATACTTTTTGAATATCAAAATTAGATTCTAATAATTCATCTTTTATATATACATCAATTTTATCCAAAAAGTGAACAGTAATATTTTCTTTAATTCTATTTCCATTAATTTTAATATCCTTATTTTCTAAAGCACTAAAAAAAGTGCTAGATTTAAGACCATTAAAATTAGCATAAAGAAATGTATTTAATTTTTTACCATCATATTTTTTATCAACCACTAAACTTTTCATAATTACATTATAATTATAATAATATAAAAATGCAAGAAAAATACAAATTAAAAAAGAGTGAATACTGGTAATATATTCACTAGTGTTATATGTTTGCTTTGAACTATAAAAAATATTTGAGATTAAATATTTGAAATAAAAAGGTGGTGCACTCAAAGTAGAGTGCACCATTTTGGAGAAGGTTATTGCTAATCAATTACAATTGTTCTTGTGGTATAGTAAATAACATGCCGTTTACTCCATTTTCATCATTAAACAAAATATAATCAGTATTGACTGTTTCAACATCAAATTTATCATTATATTGCTTGATAATGTTTCCGTTAATGTCATATACCGTCACTGTACGTGTAATTCCATTAGAGAAATTAGACTGTTGGTCTTTATATGACTGCTTTCCAGATTAGTTAAGACTATAAATTAACGGACCACCGATAAGTAATACTGCAAGAATAATGCAGATAACAACTGCGCTGAGTGTGGTTTCTTCCCGACCTTTTGCAAAATAAATTCCAAGGCAGAAACCTACAATTCCAAAAATGATACCAATAACGATGAGTATCCAACCAAAAATAGTAATAGCCATGATGTAATCCTCCAAAAATAAAATTATATTCAGTATCTGTGAATATGATTATTTTACCACATTTTACATAAAATATCAAATTGTCATTTTAAAGTCATATATAAATGTTATATTATAAATAATAAAATTAGGGAGGAAGAAAAATGGAAATTTTAAAAGTAGAGAATTTAATAAAAACCTATGGAAAAGGAGAAAACAAGGTAAATGCAGTAGACAACATATCATTTTCAATAGAAAAGGGAGAATTTGTTGCAATAGTAGGCGCTAGTGGTAGCGGTAAATCAACTTTACTTCATTTACTAGGTGGAGTAGATAGACCAACATCTCGGTAAAGTATATATAGAAGGTAAAGATATATATTCTTTAAATAATGATAATTTAGCTATATTTAGAAGAAGACAAATTGGGCTTATTTATCAATTTTATAACTTAATACCAATATTAAATGTAAAAGAAAATATAACGCTTCCATGTGATTTAGATGGACAAAAACCAGATAATGAGAGATTAAATAGTCTTATTAAAACATTAGGACTAGAAAATAGAATAAATCATCTTCCAAACCAATTATCTGGAGGACAACAACAACGTGTTTCAATAGGAAGAGCAATGATAAATAATCCAGCAATAATGCTTGCAGATGAACCAACAGGAAATTTAGATTCAAAAGCGAGTGATGAAATAGTAGCACTTCTAAAACTTTCAAATAAAAAATTCAATCAAACAGTTATTATAATTACTCATGATTTAGAAATAGCAAAACAAGCTGATAGAGTAATTACAATAGAAGATGGAAAAATTTTAAAAGATGAAAGAAATTAAATAGAAGTGAGGAGAAAAACAATGAACATTTTAAAAAAGTTTACTAAACAAAATTTAAAATTAAATAAAAAAAGAACAATAGTAACTATAATTGGAATAATGTTATCAACAGCATTAATTTGTGCAGTTGCTGGAATGGTTACAAGTACACAGCAAACTCTAGTTAATTTAATGATTAAAACGCAAGGAAATTATCATGTATGTTTTCAAGATGTTCCTAAAGAGCAGCTAAAATATATAGAAGAAAATACAGGAGTAGAGTCATATTTTTTAAGTGATTCACTGGGTTATGCTAAATTAAATGATAGTAAAAATGATTCAAAACCATATATGTATGTTATGGAATATTCTAAAAAAGGATTAGAAAATTCTGGAATAAACCTAGAAGAAGGAAGATTACCCGAAAATAGTAATGAAATTGTTATTTCAGAGCATATAATTTCAAATGGTAGAGTTAACTTTAAAATAGGAGATAGTTTAACTTTAGATATAGGAACTAGACAATTTAAAGATGGAACAAAGTTAAATCAAGAAAATCCATATACTACAAAAGATGAAAGTGGAGAAAATTTAGAAGAGGAAATAGTAAATACAACCTCTAAAACGTATAAAATTGTAGGAATAATAAAAAGATTAAATTATGATTTAGAAGGTTTTTCAGCACCAGGTTATACTGTTATTTCATATATGGAAAATGAAAATAATGTAGATAATGCAAATATATCAGTATTATTTAAAAATCCTAAAGATAATGAAATGGTAACTAACCAAATATTAAAAACTATAAAAAACAACACAAATACAGAAATTGAAACAAGAGTAAATAGTGATTTATTAAGATTTCAAGGAGCGTTAAGTGATTCCGCATTGAAAGTTTTATATGGAATAGCAAGCATAGTAATAATAATAATTGTAGTAAGTAGTATATTTGTAATAAGAAATAGCTTTAGTATTTCTGTATCTGAAAAAACTAAACAATATGGAATGCTTACATCTGTTGGAGCAACAAAAAAGCAAATTAAAAAAACAGTATTATTAGAAGGATTTTTTATAGGTTTAATTGCAATACCTCTTGGAATATTATGCGGAATTATAGCTATAGTAGTACTAATTTGGATTATAAATTATTTATTAGGGGATATGCTAAATGGCGCAGTATTCTCATATAGCGTACCTATTTTACCAATATGTTTCTCAATTATAATATCAGCAATAACAATTTATTTATCATGTATATTGCCAGCAAGGAAAGCTTCAAAAATATCAGCAATAGAGGCAATT
This sequence comes from uncultured Lachnospiraceae bacterium, assembly GCA_964455975.1. Lineage (GTDB taxonomy): Bacteria > Bacillota > Clostridia > TANB77 > CAG-508 > JAETTH01. Next base: position 5,726 of record CAYVYP010000023.1, on the reverse strand, counting down.
CGTGGAAATGATGATATTAAAATAAAATCAAAAAAAATAAAAACATCAAAATTAACAAAAAAAATATTTGGAATTGGTGGAGTAATAGCAAGTAAAAATTTAAAAAGAAGTAAGAAAAAATATAGAACTACTGTAATTTCTTTAGTAGTTAGTATATCAATATTTGTAGCTCTTTCATCATTTTTAGAATATGGTAAGAAAATGACGGGAATGTACTATATAGATTTAGGTTATAATGTTTCTGTTTCAAATGGTACGGAAGAAATATATAAAGAAATTGCAAAATTAGATAATATTAAAAAATATTCATATTCATATGAAACTTTTGGAGAAATAGATGTAGAAAAATATGGAACAGAATATGGGAAACAACAAAATAAAATTAATAATGAAAATTCAAATTCACAAGAATTTAATGATAAAGCTCAAATAAATATTATTTTAATTAATAATGAATATTTTAAAGAATTTATAAAAGAACTAGGACTAAATGAGAAAGATTATAAAAATACAATAATATTAGAAGATGATATAATTGAATATCATAAAGCAGATGGAACAAAAACAATAAGAAATTATTACAATATAAATTCCGGAGATACAATAAATTTAAAAATAAATGAAAAAGAAATGCAAGTCAAAATATCTAAAAAAACCGATAAAAGACCAATGGGTTTTGAAAGTAGATATTTTAACGTAGGATGTTTATTTGTATCAGAAGATTTTATAAATAATAAGGATATACCAATAGATGGTCTTGTTATAGATTCATCTAATCCAACACAATTAGAAAATACATTAGTAGACTTAAAAAAAGAAAACGAAAAATATTCAGAAATAAGTATTACTAATTATGATACATATGTAGAACAATCAAATAGATTAATATTATTAATATCAATATTTCTTTATGGATTCATAACAGTAATTACCTTAATAGGAGTAACTAATATTTTTAATACAATAACAACAAATATGATTTTAAGAAGTAAAGAGTTTGCAAATTTAAAATCGATAGGAATGACAACAAAAGAATTTAATAAAATGATTAGATTAGAAAGTATTTTATATGGAGTTAAATCATTAATAATTGGAATACCAATAGGAATTTTAGGTTCATATTTTATATATAAATCTTTTGCAAATTCAACAGACTTTGGTTATATACTTCCATTATGGTCTATAATAATATCTGTAATATTTGTATTTATAATAGTAGGATTAACTATGAAATATTCATTAAATAAAATAAACAAACAAAATATAATAGAAACAATAAGAGAAGATAATATTTAGAAAAATAAACTTGAGGAGTAATTTTATTTCTCAAGTTTTACAATATATATTAAATGTGATAAAATGTTAAAAAATGAAGAGGGAAAACAATGAAAAAAATTTTGTTAGTTGAAGATAATGAAGCAATATTAAAAGGTTTAAAATACTCATTAGAACAAGAAAAATTTGAAGTAGATATTTCTAAAAATATAAATACTTCTAAAGAAAAATTAGACTCTAATAATTATAATTTAATAATATTAGATATAGGACTTCCAGATGGAAATGGTTTTGAATTATGCAAATATATAAAAGAGAATAGTGAAACTCCAGTTATATTTTTAACAGCAAAAGATGAAGAAAAAGATGTTGTATTAGGGTTTGATTTAGGTGCAGAGGATTATATAATAAAGCCATTTAGAAATAGAGAACTAATATCTAGAATAAATAATGTACTTAGAAGATATGAAAAACAAAGCAACATATTAATAGTTAAAAATGTAAAAATTGATTTAGATGCAAATAGAGTTTATATAAGTGATATACCTATAGAATTTACTGCATTAGAATATAAAATATTAACATTATTATTTAATAACATTGGAAAAACTGTAACAAGAGAAAAAATATTAGATAAAATATGGGATGTAGCAGGTAATTTTGTAAATGATAATACTTTAACAGTATATATAAAAAGAATAAGAGAAAAATTAGGAAAAGATGATGTAATAAAAACTGTAAAAGGAATAGGTTATAGGGTGGAAGAATAATGTTAAAAAATAGTGAAAATAAAAAAATGATAATGTATATTAGTGTAATTGTAGCATTAGCTATAATAATATTTTTAATTACAACTGGTATACAATATAATAATTATTCAAAAATAGTAAATAAAACTGTAAGCTCAATAATAAATGAAGTTATAGAAAAATATCCAAAAGTAGAAGAAAAAGACTTAATAGAAATAATAAATGGAAAAGAAATTTTAGATAAAGAAAATATATTAAATAAATATGGATATGAAAATGAGTCAAATTATATAAAAGAATTACAAGATGAAATGTATAAATCAAAAATAATTCAATGTATAATTTTATTAGTATTTTGCTTAATATTTATTAATATGATATTTTTATATAAGAAAAAAGAAAAGAAAAATATAAATGAAATTAATAAATATTTTAGAGAATTAAATAACAAAAATTATGATTTGAAAATATCAGAAAATTATGAAGATGAATTTTCAAAATTAAGAAATGAGATTTATAAAACAACAATTTTATTAAAAGAAGCGGTAAATGAAAGTGAAAAAGAAAAAGTTAGATTAAGTACTTCTCTAGCAGATATTTCACATCAATTAAAAACACCACTTACTTCTATAAGAATAATGTTAGATAATATTCAAGAAAACCCAGATATGGAAAAAGCAACAAAATTAGAATTTATACAAGAAATAAGTAAACAAATGGACTGGATTTCATCACTTGTAATATCACTCTTAAAGCTTGCAGAATTTGATGCTGGCGCAATTATTATGAATGATAAACCAGTAAAAGTAAAAGATTTAATAGAAAATATAATATCTAACTTGGCAATTATAATAGAAATTAAAAATATAGAAATAATTAGTAGAATAGATGAAGAAGCAATAATAAATGTAGATTATAAATGGCAACAAGAAGCATTAACAAATATAATAAAAAATTCAATAGAGCATAGCAAAGAAAATTCAAAGCTATATATTAAAGTAGAAAATTCAAGTGTGTTTGTAAAAATAATAATAAGAGATCAAGGAGAAGGAATAGAAAGTAAAGATTTAAAACATATATTTGAAAGATTTTATAAAGCAAAAAATTCATCTAAAGATAGTATAGGAATAGGATTGTCACTTGCAAAAACAATAATAGAAAAAGATAATGGATATATAGTTGTGGACTCTAAAGTAGGAGAAGGAACGACATTTGAGATTAAATATTTGAAATAAAGTGTTTGCATTTTTAATATAGTTGTGTTACAATATCTAAAGTTAAAAAGAAAACATAAAGGAAGAGGGATTCTACATGGAAATAGTAAAATACATTTTAATAGGATTATATGTTATAGTTTCTTTTGCATTAATAGTTGTAGCTATGATGCAATCTAAAGATCAAGCAGGAGCTTCTGGAACAATTACAGGTTCTACAACAAATAACTTTTATGAGAAAAATAAAGGTAGAACAAAAGAAGGAAAATTAAAAAGAGCAACTGTTTGTTTAGCAATAGCATTCGTAATTTTAGCAGTTGCACTTGGAATTGTGTATATAATTTAGTATTTTGTAAATAATATATCTGGGGGCAGTTTTTTTAAATACTGCTCCTATTTTTTCTAAAGGGAGAAGAAAATGGGAAAAGAGAAAGTTTTAGAAGGAATTTATAGAAGAAATCCAAAGGGTTTTGGATTTGTTAAAATAGAAGGGTTAGAAGATGAAATATATGTTGCTGCTAGTAATTCTTTTGATGCTTTAAATGGTGATACTGTTTTAATAAAAATAATAAATTGTGGAAGTGAAAATAAAAAGCAAGAAGGAAGAGTATTAAAAATAATAAAACATGAAAAGACAACAGTTGTTGGAACTTTTCAAAATAGTAGAAGCTTTGGATTTGTAATACCAGATGATAAAAGCTTTGGAAAAGATATATTTATTTCTAAAAAAAATTTCAAAAATGCTAAAAATAATCAAAAAGTAGTTGCAGAAATAGTAAAATTTGCAGCTAAAGGTAAAAAAGCAGAAGGAAAAATAGTAGAAGTATTAGGAAATAAAGATGATGCTTGGATGGATATGTTATCTGTTATAAGAGAATTTGATTTACCATATGAATTTCCTAAAAAAGTCATAGAAGAAGCAAAATCTATAAGACTAGAAGTAGAAAAAAAGGACATTCCTAATAGAGTAGATTTCAGACAAAAAGAGATATTTACAATAGATGGTGAAGATGCAAAAGATTTAGATGATGCCATATATGTAGAAAAATTAGAAAATGGGAATTACATATTAGAGGTTCATATTGCAGATGTAAGCCACTATGTAAAACCAGGTTCAGAGTTAGATAAAGAAGCATTATATAGAGGCACAAGTGTATATATGTTTAATAGAGTTATACCAATGTTGCCAGTAGAATTGTCTAATGGAATATGTAGTTTAAATGAAGGACAAGATAGATTTACATTATCGTGTACAATGGAAATAAATAAGCAAGGTGAAATAGTATCATCAGACGTAGTAAAAGGAATTATAAATGTAACAAGAAGAATGAATTATACAGATGTTGCAAAAATATTAGATAAATCTGATAAAGAAGTATTAAAAAAATATGAAAAGTATATTAAAAATTTTGAACTTATGGCAGAACTTGCAAAAATATTAAAACAAAGAAGAGACGAAAAAGGAACACTAAATTTAGATATTCCAGAAAGCAAAATAATATTAGATGAAAATGGAAAAGTACTAGATATAAAAAAATATGAAATAACATTTGCAAATGAAATAATAGAAGAATTTATGCTAAGTGCAAATGAAGTAATAGCAGAAAAGTTTTTTTGGATAGAAGCACCATTTATATATAGAGTACATGAAGTACCAGATGAGGAAAAAGTACAAGAACTAAATAAATTTTTATTTAATTTTGGATATAAAATTAAAGGAAGCAAAGAAAATATACATCCAAAAGCCTTTGCAGAAATATTAGAACAAATAAAAGGAAAAGATGAGGAAAAGGTAGTTTCAAATTTAATATTAAGAACTCTTAAACTTGCAAGATATGAAAGTACTAATAAAGGTCATTTTGGACTAGCAAGTAAATATTACTGTCATTTTACGTCCCCAATTAGAAGATACCCAGATTTATTTATTCATAGAGTTATTTCTGAATATATAAAAACAAAATATAATGTAAGTGATAAATTTAAGGAAGAATATAACATATTAGCAGTAAAAGATGCTGAAGATTCTTCAGAAAGAGAAAAAATTGCAACAAAAGCAGAAAGAGAATCTGAATCAATTAAAAAAGCTGAATATATGCAAAATAAAATAGGAGAAGTATATGAAGGAATAATATCTTCAATAACATCATTTGGAGTATTTGTAGAATTAGATAATACAGTAGAAGGATTAATCAGGTTTGATAAATTAGGAAATGAATATTTTATATATGATGAAGAACATAAACAATTAATAGGAGAAAAAACAAAATTAGTATATAAAATAGGAGACAAAATGAAAATAGAAGTAATTGCAGCTAATAAAGAATTAAGACAGATAGATTTTGCAAAATATGAAGAAAATAATAATTAAATAAAATAAAATTTAGAAATATAGTAGTGATTAATATTAATTATTGCTATATTTTTTAATATTTGCGTCAAGTGAAAAAGTAAAAGCAATTCTGTAAAGTAAACGCAAGTTGTATGAGAA
>CAYVYP010000022.1:22374-22956 GCA_964455975.1 uncultured Lachnospiraceae bacterium | reverse complement strand
GATTCTATTGCATTAATAACAATATCATTTTCATGGTATTTGCGAGCAAGTTCTATTCCTAATTCAATGTGGCTTCCCTCAACTTCATGATCAATAGCTTTACCTATATCATGGAATAATGCTGCTCTTTTAGCAAGCGCTACATTTTCTCCAAGTTCTGATGCAAGCAAACCAGATAAGTGAGCAACTTCTTTTGAATGTGCTAAAGCATTTTGTCCATAACTTGTTCTATATTTTAATTTACCAATTAATTTAACTAAATCTGGATGTAATCCCATAACTCCAGTTTCTAAAACTGCTCTTTCTCCTTCTGATTTGATTGTAGCTTCAACTTCTTCTTTTGCTTTTTCAACCATTTCTTCGATTTTTGCTGGATGAATTCTTCCATCTACAATCAATTTTTCTAGAGCTATTTTTGCAACTTCTCTTCTTAATGGATCAAAACCTGAAATTATTACTGCTTCTGGTGTATCATCAATTATTAAGTCTATTCCTGTTAAAGTTTCTATAGCTTTAATATTTCTACCTTCTCTTCCTATAATTCTTCCTTTCATATCATCATTTGGAAGTGATACTATTGAA
>CAYVYP010000022.1:0-22329 GCA_964455975.1 uncultured Lachnospiraceae bacterium | reverse complement strand
TTACAAGTTCTCTTGCATTTTTATCTGCTTCTTCTTTAGCTTGTGCATCTTTTTCTCTTATTATTGCTGCTTTTTCATTAACTAATTGTTTTTCTAATTCTGTTAATAATTGTGTTTTTGCTTCTTGGGCAGATAAGCCTGAAATTCTTTGTAATTCTGTTAATTCTTTATTTAATGCATCTTGTAATTCTGATTTTTGATAATCAACTTCTTCATATCTTCCATCTAATTCTTTTTCTCTTTTTTCAAATATTTCAGAACGTTTTTCTAGATTTTCTTCTTTTTGAATAATTCTACGTTCTTGAACTTGAACTTCGCCTCTTCTTTCTTTAATCTCTTGATCTAAATCTTTTCTAGCATTCATAATTTCTTCTTTAGCCTTAAATATTTCTTCTTTTTTCTTATTTTCGGCTTCTATGCTAGCTAATTCTAATAATTTTTTTGCTTCGTATTCTGCGCTTTTTATTTTAGATTCTGCAATTTTTTTTCTTACTAATACACCAACTGGTATAAAAATTGCTGCTGAGATTAGAAAAATGGCGATATTGATTATTATATCCATAATCATACACCTCTTTCTATTAATTTTTCAATGTTCAGATAAATTATATAACTAATTATTATTTTAGAATATATTTTAACTCACATACTTATTTTATATGTATTCTTGTTTGCTGTCAAGTATATTCATTAAATTTATGTAAATTACAAAAAGACCTACCAAGTGGTAAGTCTTTTGTTTATGGTTTTATGCTCTTGGATGAGCTTTTTTATATACATTTTTTAATCCAACATCTTGGAATTGCATATATACTTGTGTTGAAGATATATCTGAATGTCCAAGCATTGTTTGAATTGCTTTTAAATCTGCTCCATTTTGAAGTAAATGTGTTGCAAATGAATGTCTTAAAACATGTGGTGTTATGTCTTTTGTAATGTGAGCTTGCTCTTTGTAATATTTTATAATTTTCCAAAAACCTTGTCTTGTTAATCTTGTTCCATTTATATTAACAAATAATGCTTTTTCAGAGTCTTTTTTTATTAAAACTCCTCTGGCATCTTCTATATATTCTTTTAAAGCATTTAAAGACATTGTTCCTAAAGGTATATTTCTTTGTTTTGTAGCTGTTTTACAAGTTACAAATCCTTCTTCTAAATTAACATCTTCTAAATTAAGTGAAATTATTTCTGTTACTCTCATTCCTGTAGCATATGCAAATTCAAGCATTGCTTTATCACGAGTTCCTTTTAAATCTACATCTTTAGGTTGATCTAATAATAATTCTATTTCTTTTGAAGATAATATACTTGGTGCTTTTTTTTCTACTTTAGGTGCTTGAACACTTTCTGTAGGGTCTTGTTTAACTTTTTTTGTTCTTAATAAATATTGATAAAAAGATCTTATGGAAGCTAAATTTCTAGAAACTGTAGAAGTTTTCTTTCCTATTTTTTCTAAAGATATTAAATAATTTTTTATATTTTCTTCTGTTACTTTTAAATAATTTATTTTTTCTTTTTCCATATAATTTTCGTATTGTTCTATATCTCTTCTATATGATTGTAAAGTATTATCTGATAATTTTTTATCATTTTGAAGAAATTCTAAAAAAGATTTAATTTGTTTTTCCATTTTAAGCTCCCCTATCATTTTATTATTTAAATTTACATAAACTATATATGTTATATCAAATTAGATTTGAAATGTAAATACTTTTTTACATTTTTCTACATTTTTTCTACATTTTTTTCTATAAATAGTTGACACATAGTGTAATTATATTTGAAGATACATATACTTCAACAATTGAAGACACTACTAAAACTAATAACATAATTATTGAAAAAATAGTATGCCTATATATTTCCAACTTTATATTTTCTTTTCTTTTGTCTTTCATTATTGATTTATATAGTTTTATTCCACTTACTGCCAAAGCAAATATTGCTGGTATAAACAACAAATTTTGCATTAACATACTAGATAATGAGAATAAACTTCCTTTTCCTGCACCTAGCACAGCAACAGATGATGCAACTGTATATCCGATTGAAAACCCTCTTATTCCAATAATTGCTGCAACTATTGGTAATCCTACTACTGTAGAACCGACAAACCATAAAATTATTGCTAACAATATATTATTTTTTATTGATGTAAGTAATAATCCAACTTTATCTATAACATATTCACCTTTTATTGCAGATATAAATTGATTTATATAATCGCTTATTTGCGTTTGAACTGTTTGGTCTGCATTGTTTATAAATAATACGCCTAAAATAATTCCTACTATAAAAATTAATGTTACAATTATGTATTCTTTTAGATTATTTATAATATGATTATATATTATAGTTTTAAAAACGCTCTTTTTCTTTTGCTCTTTCATTTATTTTACTCTCCTTATTTTGTCTTATACATAATGTGTATTAAGTAAAAATATAATTTAGAACAACATAAAAATATTTTTTAACATTCTTTTTTTTGTGCTATTTTTCCATATACTCCACCGCCACCGGCTTGCAAGTCTAATTTTCCTTCTTTTGCATCTTCTATTATTTTTGCAAGTTTTTCACCAACAACAGCTTCTATATCATCAAAAGATAATTTATGAAGAATTGTCATTTCAGTTCCAAAATTATTTAATAATTTATCTATTGTTTTACCTCCAAGTCCTGGTATAAATGTAAGTGGGGTTTGATAAATATATGGTGGTCTATTTTGTGGACTTTTAGTTTTTTCTTTATCTTTTATTAACTCTATTCTATCAAAAACACCAAAGGTTACTTTTTTACTTCCACAGTTAGGACATTGTGTTACTGGTTCTTTTGTTTGAATTGCCTTATTACAATCATCACAATATGTTCTATGATATTTTCCAAGTTTTGGATTTAATCCATAATTTGCAACTATTTTTCTTCCATCTTCATTTTTTAGTGCTTTTACTACTTCTTTAAAAGAAATATCTTCAACTTGCATTTTATTATATTCCCTTGCTATTTTTGGAAGAGAATGTGCATCTGAATTTGTTACAAAAGTTTTGTTTTCTAATTCTGATATTGTATCTGCTAAAAATGTATCTGAACTTAACCCTAATTCTATAGCAAATATTTTGTCATATTTTTCTTTAAATATATCTTTCATTCTATCTACACAATTTCCATAGTAACTTTTAAATGGTGTAAATACATGTGCTGGAATTAAAATACCATTGTATTTTTCTACAATATCTATTAATTCATATCCTGATAAATCTGACCTTTGTGTACTTAATGTTATATTTTTAATATGATTTCTCATTTCCATTGAAAAGCCTTTTATATCTTTTAAATGTGGAAAAAAGCATACATTATGAGCTGCTCCGCATTTAGCATCTCTACTTACTTCTGATGTTTCTACTTCACTTCCTAAAAGAATGCAGACTTTATCTTTATAAATAATTCCCCCATCTTTTAGTTCATATGCATCACCTGTTTTTAGAAAATTTTCTATATCTTCTATTACATATGGAGATGCACAATCTATTATTCCTACTACATTTATTCCTTTTCTTTCATAACATTCTTTTGCTATATTTGCAAAATTAAGGCTTCTTGCTGCTGTTATTTTAATTGGCTTACCATTTTCACTTCTTCCTATATGTACATGTAAATCTGCAAAAACTTCATTCATAATAATTCTCCTATCTGTGCTTTGCTTATAACTATTCCAAAATTAAAGAGGATTTAAAAATCCTCCTATAATTCAAGTCCATCTACATCATTTATTATTTCTTTAAATCCTTCACTTGTTAGTTTAGATACATTGTCAGTTTTTTCTTGTCCTTCCATACTTTTTGCTTTTGCTCTATTTTCTTCTGTTTTTATGCATGCATTTCTACAAGCTCTAAATTCTTCTGCTCCCATTAAACTCATACCGCATTCATCCTTTCTTTTAAATCTGTTATAATTCCAACACCTGTTCCATTATTTATCTTAAGTTCTTCCATTTTTTGTACAAACTTTTTAAACTGTTCTAAATATATGTTGTGTTCATTTTTTAAATTTCTATATTCTAATAAAACTAATGCTTCATCTATTTCAAATGCTTTTCTTTCTGGTCTATGTAACAACATTCCACCAAATTGATCAACAAGTTCTAATATATCACTTTCTTTTTCTCTTGGCATACTTCCACTATATCTATTTACTTCTTCACATATCTTACAAAATCTTTTTGAGAATCCTAGTGTTTCTAAATATTTTGCTCCTTCTTTTGCATATCCTTTTACTTTTTCTAAATCTGCTGGATCACTCATTTTTTTGCAAGCATATAATAAACAAGCTGTTACTACTATATTAATATCTACATCTAATTTCATTTCTTCAACAAACATTTTTGCAAGTTGCGTTTTAAATATAACAGATTTATCATAAAAAATGTTAGTCTTTTTCTGTAAATAATATACTATTTCCATCTTTTTTATATGATTTGGCTCTGAAAGAATATAGTCTGCAAAAGTTTCCATATTATTCCTCCTATTTTGGCATTTTCTTATGTTTCTACTATTTTTCTTCATTGTATACTAAAAAAATATGCTTTTCAACATCGTAATAAAAATGTAATACATTTGTAATTTTATTGTAATGTTAAAAAACATAAAAAAATAATCCCCTATTATATGAGGATTATTTTTAATATTTATTTCATTATTTTTTCTAATTCTTTTTTAATTTTATTTATATCTTTATTGTTTTCTATTATATAATCTGAATTTTCTATAATAAATTTATCTTGTGATTGTACTGCTAATCTTTTTTTAGCAATTTCTTCTTCTATTTTATCACGTTTACATATTCTTTCTATTTTAGTTTGTTCTTCTGCTATTACGCCTATAACAAAGTCACATATTTTGTCTAAATCACTTTCAAATAAAAGTGGAGCATCTATTACTATTAATTTTGCAGAATTTAATTTATTTATATTACTTTTTATTTCATCTACAACATAAATAAAAGTAAATTTATTTAGTTTTTCTCTTTTTTTATCATCTTCATATATAATATTTGCTAATTTTTTTCTATTTAAGCTTCCACTTTTAGTTACTACATCTGGTCCAAAGTATTCAACTATAGATTTCATATACATAGTACCTTTTTTAGAAAGTTTTTTTGCCACTTCATCTGCATCTATTATTTCTGCATTATATTCTTCTTTTAATATATTACATATTGTACTTTTCCCAGAACCTGAATTTCCTGTTACTCCAATTATTTTCATATTTTATTCTCCTTTTTAGGACTATACATAAGATGTTTATATTATAACATATATTTACCTTAATTGGAAGTGTTTGGGTTTAGATTTGTTATTGCATTTCTTGCTAATTCATCACATCTATTATTATACTCATTATCACTATGTCCTTTTACTTTATTAAATTTAACTTCATGCTTTCTTGTTAATTCATATAATTCTTGCCATAATTCTTTATTTTTTACTGGTTCTTTTGAGGCTGTTTTCCATCCATTTTTCATCCAACCATAAATCCAACCTTGTAAAAAAGCATTTACTACATATGCGCTGTCACTATATAATTCTACTTTGCACTCAAATTTAAGCATTTTTAAACTTTCTATTACTGCTGTTAATTCCATTACATTATTTGTAGTGTCTTTTTTCCCTCCTGATATTTCTTTATAAGCATCGTTATATTTTAGTATTGCTCCCCATCCTCCAGGTCCAGGATTTCCAGAACAGGCTCCATCTGTATAAATAATTACATTTTCCATATTATTTTACCTTTCATTTGTAAATTTTGATAATTTGTGATATTATATCAATAAATTATTAATCCTGCAAGGAGGAAACTTATGGCTAAAGTTTTAGGGATAATTGCTGAATATAATCCATTTCATAATGGTCATTTATATCATTTGTCAGAATCAAAAAAACAAACTAATTGTGATTATACAGTTGCTATAATAAGTGGTAATTTTGTTCAAAGAGGAAACTCTTCTATTGTTGATAAATGGACAAAAGCTCGGTATGGCATTATTAAGTGGTGTTGATTTAGTAATCGAATTGCCTACTATTTATAGTGTTTCTAGTGCTGAAAATTTTGCATATGGTGCTATTAAAATTTTAGATTCTATGCAAATTGTTGATTATCTTTCTTTTGGATGCGAAACTTCTAACACTGATATTTTAAATACATGTGCTAATGTTTTGTCTAATGAACCAAAAGAGTATAAATCTATATTAAACCATGAACTTAGTAAAGGTATTTCATATCCTAAAGCTAGAGAGAATGCACTTTTAATGTATTTAAATGATATTAGAAAATATGCTAATGTACTTTCTTCTCCTAATAATATTTTAGCAATAGAATATTTAAAAGCAATAAAAAAACTTAATAGTAAAATAACTCCTTTTGCTTTAAAGAGAATTGAAACTGGTTATAATGATGAAACTATAAAAAACAATTTTGCAAGTGCAACTGCTGTTAGAAAACTAATTATTGCTAATGATTTTAAAAAATTAAAATCAGTCCTTCCAGAAAATTCTTATGCACTCCTTGAAGAACAAATAAAAAAAGGAAATATTGTAAAAGATTTATCTTGTTTTGATAAAGAAATAATATATAATTTAAGAAAAATGACAACATTAGAAATTGCAAATCTTCCAGATGTTTGTGAAGGATTAGAAAATAGTATCAAAAATGCTGCTAACTCTTGTAATACTGTTTTAGAACTTATTAATATTGTAAAATCAAAGCGATATACTCAAAGTAGAATTCAAAGAATATTAGTATACAGCCTTTTAGGAATTACAAAAAAAGATATGGAAAATTCTTATAAAACTCCTCCATATATTCGTGTTTTAGGATTTAACCAAAATGGTAAAATGTTACTTTCTGAAATTTCTGAAGCTAATCCAAAATTAAGTATTATTACTTCTGTAAAAAAATTTATGGATAATTGTACTAATAAGCAACAAAAAAGTATGCTAGAAAAAGATATTTTTGCTACAAATGTATATACTTTAGGCTATGAGTATGATTCGTGGGCAAATTTAGATTATACAAAAAAAGTATTAAATATAAAATAGTTTCTTCAAAAAAATACAGACTGATTTTAAATCAATCTGTATTTTTTTTGGTTTTTATATATTTAATTTTTTCTATATTACTATTTTTACTTCTTTTAACCATACAATCATATATTTTATTTCTTAAATTTTTCTGGTTTTGTTTTAAATTTAATCCTTCATCTAGAAAAAATGGTCCATCTATATATGTTACTATTTTTATTTTGTCATTGTTTTTTCCATAACTTTGATATGTATTTGTTATACAAAATGATGGCTTATTTAATTGTATAGGATATTTAAATGAAACATCTTTAAAAGGTCTTATTTTAGTATAATATGGCCATATATGAGCTTCTGGATAGATAGTAATTGACCCATTATCTTTTATTTTTATATTAATTGTTTCTAAAAAGTTTTTCATTGCATTTTTATTGCTTGGAATTGGTATTGCTCCTAACATTTGTGCTATATTCTTTAAAAACTTCATTGAAACATTTTCTGGATTAACTATAAAAAAATTTCTTTTAGGATAATTTGCAATGCTCGGTATAAATGTATCTGCAAAAGCTTGTGTATGATTAGCATATATAAAATATCCTTCATTTTTATATTCTTTTAATTTTTCTTTTCCAATATAAGTTATTTTAAATTTTATTTTTGAATATAATATTTTTATTGGCATACTTAATATATTTTGTAATGCAAAAGAGCATGCATTCCATAAATAATTTTTATGAATATATTTATAATTTTCATCTATTATTCTAGGTACTATTTTTGCTTTAGAAAACTCATCATTTAATTCATCATTATAATAAATAATGTCATTATTTTTCATATACAAATTCCTTTATTTCTTCTTTATTTACTGTTGTATATTCTAGTGGTATCTTATAAAAATTTTCATATATTTCTTTCCAAATTTTAAAATTCTTTTGCTTCATTATATCTGTATTTTCTTTTTCTGATAAATTTTCATCTGGATAAATTGGTTTTTCTATATTAACTATATATTCTTGTACTGGAAAACCATCTTTTCCGATAACTTCACTATCTTGCATTGTTATAAATATTGGAATAATTGGAACATTATTTTTGGCAGCCAATTTATATGCTCCATTTTTTAAAGGCTTTGGTTTCTTATAATTCCACCATAAACTTTGTTCTGGATATATTAATATAAAATCTCCATTATTTAAAATATTTTTTACTGCTTTTATAAATTCTATCATAGTTTTTTTATTAGAGCTTAATGGCAATGTATCACAATTTCTAAATAAAAATCCATAAAACCCTGGAAAGTTAGTATAATTTCCTTCTCTTATTACTTTATATAATTTTCTAGTTTTATCTTCTCCAGATAGTCTAAAAACTTTCTCTACTGCAAATGAATCAAATGGATTAAAGTGATTACATGTTATTAATGCTCCTCCTGTAATTCCATTTAGATTTTCAATTCCATTTATTTGTTTTATAATTAATTTATTGTTTTTAAATAACTCTTCAAGAAACTTTTCTCCTATTTTATTTGCAACTTTTGCCTTAAACTTACTTTTTTTGCTTGTTTTTAAATAATCCACTTTATCTGGCGTTAATATTATTGTGGGAGGATCTTTTTCTGCATCTACATCAAAACGTCCTTCTCTTTCTAATTTTTCTATTTTTTCTAATATTTCTAATCTTTCTTTATCTTTTTCTACAATTTGATTCTTCATTATTTTTTCCCTATTTTTTCTATCATCTCCAACACAGTCTGATTCCATTTGTGCAAGCTGTCTTAATCTTTTATCATCCTCCATTGTTTTAAATCTTTCTTCTTCTGTATAATTTTCCTTTATTTTTTGTATTACATCAAAATATTCTGTTTTTTGTGCATATTTCCAAAAATATTCTTTGTATAGAATATCTTCAAAAATGCCATGGTTTATATCCTAAATTGTAATGGATTAATTTTATATCTTCCTGCTTTATTTTATCTGTTGGCATTGGCATTCTATTCCAACCAATATCTAATAATTTTACTCTTCCTTTACACAATCTATTTAAATAATCTTGATCTTGTGCTACTGCAAATTTTATTTTTTCTAATGAATATATGAATTTTTCTTGGAACTTAAATTTTCTAAGTTCATCTAAATTCATTAATAAAACTCCTGCATTAAAATAATTTCTATAGTCTGCTACTCCAACTACTTTTTCAGCATATTCTTGAAATACTTTTATATTTTGAATAACATCATCTGGAACTCCTGCAACCAAATTATTTCCTATGTCTTCATTATAAAAATTAGCAATATCTGATAAAATTACAATATCACTATCTAAATATAATGCTTTATCATATTGTGGATACAAATTTGGTATAAATAATCTAAAATATGTTGTTTTAGAATAATAATCACGAGTATATAGTTTATCTTTTATTTTTTCTATATAATAATTTAAGTCTACAAATTCTATACTTACATTTTCTTTTTCATACTTTAATATTTTTTTCTGATTTTCTTCAGTTATACTAGTATATAATACTTTTATTACGTAATAATTATCAATAGATGAATTTTCTATTAATGATTGAATTGCAACTGCCAAAAATGGCATATACCCATCATCTACTGCAAAAAATATTGGAATTTGCTTTGTTTGTTTATTCATTTATTTTATCCCCCATTTTATAGTTATATTCCTTTTTTAATTTTAAATATTCATTTAAGTCATCATCAAAGCTATGGCACTTTAATATTTTATGTACTTCTTCTACATTCCATTGTTTATAATTTTCTGTACGTGGATATGGAAATATTAAAAGTCTTTTACAGAAGTGACAGATAACTGTATCTTTTTTATTAAATTTTGATTGTTCATTATATTTTCTTGGAAGTAGTAATTTCTTTGTTGTTGTTCTAAATATTGCATCTTGGTCTGCAAATAACATTTTTTTATTTTTTATTAAATCTCTAGCTTTTTCAAGTAATTTTGTTTCTTTTATTTTTTTCATATTTAATAAAAGCATTCCTGCATTTATATAATCTGGTCTTATTATTTTAGAACCATATTTTTCTCTTACTGCTGCATATTCATAATCTGAAATATCTGTATTGTACAATTTTGCAATATCATCTGCTACCATCATATCAATATCTAAATATAAGATCTTATCTGGAATATTAGGAACTTCATCAGCTAACAATCTTAATAATGTATATGGTGTACAATATGCATTTTCATTTTTACAGTTTGCAAACTCTTTTTCATATAAATTTGTAACATCAATTTTTATTACTTCATTATCTGCTTTTTTTGATTTAATTACATTATTTAAAAAGTCTATTTGCTCATTTGTTATACATGTATAATCTGGTTTTAACCTTGAAATATCCATTGTAAAAATATAGCATTTTATAGTATGTCTTGTCTTATTTGTAATTGATATTAATTCTGTAAGAGCTCCATCAAATACCTTTTTATTCCCACATAAAAGTAAATTTATTGTACTATAATTAGTGCTTTTTTCTTTTTCCATATTTATAATTCCCCTTAAAAATACTTTTTATTGATTAATATATTATCATAAAAGCAAATAATTTTCAACTAATTACATACCCTCTTTATTTTCTAAAATAGTTTGAGATTTTTCATTTTTTTTGCTTTTAAATGTATTTATAGTAACTATTATTCCACTAACTATTACAAGTAAATAAAAACTTATTCCCCTATTTAGTAACATTGCACTACTCATCATTGTAGTAGGAAATACATTTTTAAAAATTTCTATAAATCCACCTTCACTTACTCCTACAGCTCCTGGCGATGGTATTCCAGATACTGTTGCATATAAAATTGATTGTAACATTATAATTTGAAAAATATTATATTCTCCAAATCCAAATGCACAATATACCCAATATGGAACACTAAAATAAACTATAATTTGAATAGCAGTAGTTAATAATGTTTTTATCATTACTAATTTATTATTTTTTATATATATTGCACTTTCTTGATATTTCTCTAATTCATTTTCTAATTTTAATTGTTTATTTTCAATATTTTGTACTTTAAAAAACTTTAGAACTTTTACAGTGAATTTTATTAATCCTATTGATAATCTTTTTGAAAATATTGCTATTACAAATAATAGTAAAGCAGTTAAATTTAACCCTATCCCAAGTATAAATAAATATATTAATCCATTACTTACAATTTGAAAATTTAAAATCACACTAATTATTGCAAATGTAATTGTAACTATCTGAACACTACAAAGTTGCATTAAAAGTGCTAGTGTAGAATGTGCAACAGATATGTTATCTTTATGCATATAATATATTTCCATAGGTTGACCTCCACTTGCAGCTGGAGTTATTGCACTAAAAAAGAAACCTATTAGAGTATATTTAATATTTTTTAAAATACTTGTTTTTTCTCCTAGAGCCTTTAGAGTTCTTCTTACATTTATAGATTCACATAGTACATATATGCACATTGCTATTATTGCAATTATTAAAAATTCTTTTTTTGCATTTGCTACTATATTAAATATTTCAGATATATCTTGGTCCTTTAGTATTATAGTAAACGTTAGTACTATTAATAAAATAAATATTACTAAATTTCTTATTGTTTTTTTCATCTTACCACCATTATATTATTTTTATATAAATTTATCATTTATAAATGACTTTAAAATGACACTGCTTTATAGTTTTTTCATATTATATCATAATATAAAAAAATAAGCACTATTTGATAGTACTTATTTTTTATTTCTAGCAATTACTACAATTATTCATATTGTTATGACAACTGTTTGTATTCATATAAAACTTTTTTTCTGCATAAATCAATTAATTTTTCATAAGTTGCACGTGCTTTTTAATTTAACATTCCAAATGCTTGTTTTACTTCATCTCTTATAAATGTATCTATCTTATTTGTCTTATAGATAGCATAATGTTTTGAGTCAATTCCTATAATAGGTTTATTCATAAATCTTCTCCTTTTGTTTTTATTAGCTATATAATACTAGTAGGTTATAGCGAGTTTAAAGATATGGAACAGATAAATGATAAAAAAATGCATCTTTTAAAAATTATAAGTATAAAATATTAATTTCCAGTACTTCTATATTTATTTAATGCAAAATTCCATAACTTAATTGCTATTATCCACAAAATGATGGCAATTAATGGAGATAAATATATAATATAACTATTAAATCCTAAATAATCCATTGTTGGATAATAAGCAACAAATGCAAACGGTAATATAACAGTTATTAATATTTTTATAAATTTATTATATATATCTATTGGATATTGTGCAAATGTATATATTTTATAAAATGACCAAATTATTTCATTTGAGTGATATGTCCAAAACGATGAAATGCTAAATATTGTATTAATTGCACCTATAATACAAGCTCCAATTATACTAAAAAATACTATTTTTAATATTAACAAAAAAGTAATTGGTATAGCAAGTTGATATAACATTATAACGGTAATAGCTAGTCCTAATCCTAAATACCCTAAGGATGTAAATTCTTTTGAATTTCCTATTATTGATATTAATGGATGAACAGGTCTTAACAAAATTTTATCAAAATCTCCCTCTCTTATATATTTAGGTCCTATATCATATAATGCATCAAAACAAAAATCAGAAATTCCAATAGAAATTAATGTTATTCCATATAATAATAAAATTTGTTTAAAATTCCAGCCAGCCAAATTTTCTGTATTCTGAAATACAATAAAAATAAATATAATTTCAACTAATTGTGTAACAATTTGTGATATCATTCCAACAATACAATCTATTCTATATATTAGCATTTCTTTTAATGATGCTTTTAAAAATGATATATACAAGCTTATATTATCTATTATTTTTGACATTTTATCCTCCATTTATTGTTATTTTCTTTACCGCATGATTAAAGAATTTTTTTGCAATTACATACAAAATAATTCCCCATATTATTTGTTTTGCTATTGAAAAAATTATTTCATTTGTTGATACTTGCCCTAACCATATATTTATTGGAACATAGATTAATTCTTTAAATGGTAATATATTTGCCATATTTTGAAACCATATTGGAAATAATGTAAGTGGTGCTATTATTCCAGAAAATATTGATATCACTGATTTTCTTAATATTTGCATACCCCATATAGAATTTGTATAAAATCCAATAGTTCCCACTATCATCTGTAAAGAAAAAGTTATTAGTATTCCTAACAAAATCACTGTTATAAATAATATAAAATTTTGTATATTTATTGGTAATGAAAATGTCCAAAAAATGCCACAAATTATAAATGTTGCTATGCCAATTACTAATGCAAAAAGTAATTCTCCTAAATTTATTCCAAAATAATATTGAAAATATGTAATTGGATTTAATAATTCTTTATTAATTCTTCCAGTTCTTATAGAATGAGCCATATCTTCATTTATACCCCAAGTTGAAATAGCACTTAAAGAAATAACTAAAATGTAATAGGTAACCATTTGTGTAATTGTAAATCCTCCAGCATTTCCTGTTTGATTATATATTGCTTGCCATACAAAAATATATACTACAACTTCTACTATTCTATTTAATGTAAATAGGTAAAAATTTGATTTATATATGTTATACTGTTTAAACTGCATTTTCGCCAATGCCAACATACTTTTTAACATTTGTGTGCTCCTCTATATATTTCTTTTAATATATCCTCTAACTCTGATTCTTTCATGTGTATATCTTCGATTTTACAGTATTTAGATATTTCTTCAATTATATTTACTATTTTTATTTTTTCGTGATTAAATTTTACTTTTAACTTATTTTTATTTTCTTCTATTATTTGAATATTATCTGATTGTAACTTTTCCATAACATCACAAATTTTATTATTTATAATAAATTCTGCTATTATATACTTTCCATATATATCCTTAAATTTTTGTTTCTCTCCATCATAAATAATCTGACCTTTATCTAATAATATAATTCTATCACAAACATCTTCTATATCTTTTAAATCATGTGTTGTTAATATTACCGTTGTCTTTTTTTCTTTATTTGTATCTTTTATAAATTTTCTAATATTTTCTTTTACAAAAACATCTAATCCAATTGTTGGTTCATCCAAATATACTATTTTAGGATTATGTAAAAATGTAATTGCAATTTCACATCTCATTTTTTGTCCTAAACTTAAATTTTTTACTTGTTTTTCTAATAAATCACTTAAATTAAGTATTTCTGTGAATTTTTTTAAATTTTTTCTATACTCTCCCTCTGGAATTTTATACATTTTTTTAACTAGTCGAAAAGATTCGATTACTGGTAAATCCCACCAAAGTTGAGTTTTTTGTCCAAATACAGCACCTATGTTTTTATTGTTTTCAATTCTATTTTTATTTGGTACTAATCCATTTACAACAACACTTCCTGATGTTGGAGTTAAAAGTCCAGTTAACATTTTTATTGTTGTTGATTTTCCTGCACCATTTTCTCCAATATATCCTACGAGTTCGCCCTCTTCCACATTAAAGTTAATTTCTTTTACAGCATTAAATTCTTTATATTTTGGATGAATAAGGTTTTTAAAATAGCCTTTTAATCCATTTTCTTTTTCAATTGTTTTATATGTTTTGACTAAATTTTTTACTTCTATTAATGACATTATTTTCCCCTTTTTAAATGTTTTTATCGTTTTTTATCATAACATAAGAGTTAAGGTTTATCAATATTTTTTAAATAATAACTGTATATACTTATAAGAAAAGAAAGCATTCTCTAATGCTTCCTTTACGCTACCTATTTAATTAGTTTATTTATCTACTGCAATTACAATCATTTATATTATTATTGCAATTGCAATTTGTATTTGCCATATTATTCATATAAAACTTTTTTTCTGCTAATTTATCTTGAACACCTCTTAATGCTTCTCCAAATCTTTGAAAGTGTACTACTTCTCTTTCTCTTAAGAATTTTAATGGATCTAGTACATCTGGATCGTCACAACATAAATCTATTAATTTTTCATAAGTTGCACGTGCCTTTTGCTCTGCCGCTAAATCTTCTTGCAAATCTGCTACTGGGTCTCCTTTTACAGCTAATGCCATTGCATTAAATGGTATTCCTCCTGCTGATTGTGGATATACTCCTGTTCCATGGTCTGTGTAATATGCTCCTAATCCTGCTTTTTCCATTTCTTCTGGGCATACACCTCTTGTTAATTGATTTACAATTGAACCTATCATTTCCATATGTGCAAATTCGTTTGAACCATTTTCTTATCAATCAAAAAATTTTTAAAATTTATGGCTCAAATCGAGCCATTATTGATTAAACTACTGATAAATCAGCTGTTTTGTACTACTTTATTAACCTTTGGATATATATCTATTTCAAAATCAGTTGGGTCAGAATCTTTTTTTATTGCTTTTACTGTTTTTAAATATTTTATATCTTTTACAACCGTTTTTAACAATGTATTTTTTTCTTCTGCCTTTTCTAATTTATCATATAAATCTATAACATTCTTTATTTGTGGTACTATAATTTTTTTATCTTCTTCTTTTTTCTTTTCTTCTTCAATTTCTTTTTCTTGTTTTTCTATATTAATTTTTATTTTAGTTATTTGATCTGTAATATTTCTACTTCTCTCTATAAACATATCTTTCGTATATGTGCCATCTTCAAAGAAGTCATATACATTAGAAAGTTTTTTATTTTGTAATTCCAATTCCTTATTTAATTCTTTTATCATCTGTTCTGCAATAGTTAATTTTTTATTTTCTATTGATTCTATGCATTTGCTATAATCTATTTCATAGTCTTTTAACCAATCTTTTAACCCTTCTATAATTTTGGTTTCTACTATACATAATTTCGAACTGATATTATCACACTCTTTATTAGGACATAATAATGTAGGCTCCCATCCATATTTTAAATACGGTCTTCTTTGCATTGGTGTTCCACATTTTGCACAATGGACTAATCCGTACTAATGAATTTTGTACAATACTACTATCTTGTACAGGTGGTTTATTTTGAGATAACTTTTGCTGTACTATATCCCATGTTTCCTGTTTTATAATAGCAGGATGTAATCCATCCTTAAGTATAATATCTGGATTCCTTGGTCTAGTTTTTACTATCTTACCATTTTTAAATTCTTTAACTGTCTTCCTTGAATTCCACTTTATTTTTCCAATGTGAACAGGGTTTCTTAAAATATCTTTTATTGTTGATGCTGTCCATTTTTCTTTATATCTTGGTTTCATACCCATTTCATCTAACTTTCTACCCAATCCTTTTAAAGAAATATCTGTGTATGCAAATGTTTCAAACATTGTTTGTACAATTTTAGATTCAAAATTAGGTTTTAATGTATATCCTTTGTCATTTTGTATTTTTACTCTTTCCCAACCAAATGGTGCAACACTTCCAACATATTTACCTTCGTTAACAGATGATACTCTCCCTCTTTGAAGTCTTCTATTAATAACTTTATATTCTCTTCTTGACATAAACAATCCAAACTCAAAATATTCTTGGTCATATTCATTATCAGGGTCATAAGTTTTAATTGGAGTAATTATCTTTGTACTTGATATACTAAATGCCTCTGCTACTATTCCTTGATCTTTTGTGTTTCCACGTGCTAGTCTCTCAACTTCAACTACTAAAACACCTTTCCATTTTCCACACCTTACATCATCTAGTAATTTCTGCATTTCAGGTCTATCTAAAATATTTTCGCCACTTACAATCTCCCTATAAATTTTACCAATTTTAATTTTCATTCTTATTGCTAGGTCTATTAGTATTTTTTCGTGTCTTGCTAAAGTCTCTCCTTCTCCTCTTGCCTCTGCTTCAAAATCCGCTCTTGATTTTCTTAAATATAATGCATATTCTCCACCAATAAAATCAATAACCATCTCATTAGAGTATCCTGCATATATTGCACTTTCCACTATTCCCCCTTCCTATCTATTGTTTGACTATCAACTTGTGTGTGATTTTAACTCTGTTATGTATCTATTGCAAATCTTTTGGGGAATTTTTATTAATATTTTTTACAAATAGACTTATTATAATATTTTTAACTTCTTTTTCATCATCTTTTGTAGAAAAAAAATCATTATGAATTCTTATTTTTGTCTTTTCATTCATATATTCTTTTACTACCATAATGCTAATATCCTCTCCAATCTATTCTTTTAGGAACATCATTTGTAACATTTATTCCTTTTTTTAAATTATATGATTTAGTTTTTGAATTATATCTATATATTTAAACAAAAAAACTATAAAGAAAAATTTTTCTTTATAGTTTTTTGTTGTTTACAGTACTAATTATATACATTAATCTATATAACAATTATTGAAATTTTTTATTAAATTATATGAAGGATTTATTGAAGGCACTACTTTTCCATATTTAACCTCATTCCTTCATTGCCTGTGCTTCAATTTCTTAGCAATGTTTAAAATTACAATGTATCTAAACAAAATACACTATATAATGGTATACATTTTATATCATTTTCAAATCCAAAGTTTTTTGTTGATATTCTTATTGAATATGGAATTTTATATAAACTTTTAAATACATTCAAACTTTTTGACCTTGTATGAATACCTGATTTTACCTCTATTGGGATTATATTACCTTCTTTATCTTGTACAACAAAATCAACTTCTGCTTTACCATTAGATTCCCAATAGTATGGTATTAATCCACTTTGTACTAAACCACTACATACATAATTTTCTGTTAAAGCTCCTTTAAAATCATTCATATTGTCATTTTCTACAATCACTAAATTTACAGGTATTCCAAATTTATTACATAATAATCCGACATCACTCATATAAATTTTAAAGCTTTCTGGTTCAATAAAAGCTGAAAGCGGCAACTTTCCTTCTCTAATCTTTGTGCAACTATTTATAATACCAGATGCATTTAACCAATTTATTGCTGTTTCATATTCATATGCTCTTGCTCCTGATTTTATCAATTTATATTGAAACTTTTTATTTTCCTTTGCTAATTGTGCTGAAATAATATTATATACTGCAATTATTTTTGTTGTTTCTGTGGCACTTGCATATTTGGCCATATCTGCAATGTATGAATTATTAATATCTTTTAAAACTGCTGTTACAAAATTCATATCTTTTTTATCTATATATTCCAATATTGAACGTGGCATTCCACCTATTGCTAAATACAATCTATAATATTCATTTGCCAAACTATGCAATGAAAATTCTTTATTTTCTATAAATGCTTCTCTAATCATATTGGATAATTCTTTCTTATCTAGTGCCCACAAAAATTCCTCAAAATCTAATGGATATAATGTAAGCATTTTGACTTTTCCTACTGGGAAAGAATACTTATTTCTATTAATTGCAATTCCAAGTAATGAACCTGCTGCTACTATATTATATTTTGAATTACTCTCTGCAAAATATTTTAGTGATGTTAATGCTCTTTCACATGATTGAATTTCATCAAAAAATATCAGTGTATCTTCTTCTAAAATTGTTATTCCTAATTTAACACTTAATTCTTTTATAATTCTCTCTATATTTAAGTCTTGCTCAAATATTTTTGCAATCTCACTATTATCCTCAAAATTTAAATATGCTACATTTTTGTAGTTCTCTTTTCCAAATGATAATATAGTAAAAGTTTTTCCAACTTGTCTTGCTCCATATATGATTAATGGCATCTTCTCTTTATCGTTTTTCCATTCCATTAATTTTTTCGACATTTTTCGTTCCATTTTATGTACCTCCGTTACATTTATTGTAACATTTCTTGGTCAGATTGTCAATAATCATTTTTTAATCGTTGATATTTAAGTACAATAGATATTCCTTGATTTTTTGTGTTTCCTCATATTTCAATATTTACAACATCTATTTGTGCTGGGTAGGTTTCCATTATATTTCCCGTATATGTTATTTTTACATTTGTTCCAACTTCATATATTGCATCATTATTTCCGCCTAATCCTATTGAAATTTTATCAGATGATTTTCTAATATCTTCATTTACATTCGGTTCAACGATTATATAATTTGTATTTGATTCTACTACTTTTCCATAAAATGACGGACTTGTAATAATAATTACCACTTTTTTATTCATATAACTATTCCATATCCTCTATTTTAATATATATTTTCATAATTAAAGTTAAAAATAAAGAGCCTATGATTACATACACTCTTTATTTATTTTATAAAAACTAATTATTTTCTTGTAATATATATTGACTTATATCTGGCTCTGTAAATATTAAATCTTTTACATTATTAAATTCATATTCTCTTTCAGTCTCTAGGCCACCTTCAATATTCTTAGCAAAAAGTCCTGTGTCTTTTTCAATATATGTTTCTGCACCTTCGAAAGTCAAAGATGTTGATGACATAAATCCACTTACAATATAACAATCTTTATCATTATATTTTGTAGACCTTACTCTTGAAGTTATACTTCCTAAAATTGTTTGCCAATTATTCTCTGTTTCTAAACGATTATATATGCCAACACTCATAAGTGTACCACTATTTAACTGTGCAATCTTCGAGTCTTTTGTTTCTGTGAAAGTGTCTGTCCTTTCCCCATTATTATACATTGAAACTTTTGTTATTTCTCCATTTAAATTTCTTTCTAGAAATACTACTTCCTTATTGTCCTTTTTATAATATTCCATTGTTATAATAGTACCATTTTCTTCTTTAGCTACAGATTTTGTATAATAATTTGTACTATTTGAATATTCTGAAATTTTACTTTGTAACCCTGTAATAATTACATAATTTCTGATAGTATGAATTAGTAAAACTAATATCAAAACTGCTATTATAATTACCAATACCTTTAATATTTTTTTCATCTTCATATAAAATCCCCCTTATCTTCCGTGTAGCCTAGCTATCATAAGCATATTTACTTTTAGACCTATGGCTTTGCGTCATAAACTTTCGTTTACTTTGCTCTTTAACTTTTATACATATATTATACCACTTTCCTTTATTGCTGGCAAATATTGGTTTATTTTAAATTTAGTCATTTTTTATTAGTTCAGTTTTATATAATTTTCCATCTTTTGCAATATTTAGATATAATTTATTTTCATCTAAATTTTTTCTAGTAGCATCAAATTTTACATTAACTTCATTATCATTAGATGTTAAATCTATTAAATTATATTTATTTTCCAAACTATCTGTTATATAGATTAACTCATCTCTCATCTTTGCAAATTCTTCTACTGATAGTTTATATCCATTTCCTACTTTGTTTGATATATATTTATCTTTTGCAGATATTATAAGACCTGTATCAGATACTGCTATCTTTAT
This sequence comes from uncultured Lachnospiraceae bacterium, assembly GCA_964455975.1. Taxonomy (GTDB): domain Bacteria; phylum Bacillota; class Clostridia; order TANB77; family CAG-508; genus JAETTH01. Next base: position 1,855 of record CAYVYP010000022.1, on the reverse strand, counting down.
TGGATTAAAACCATCAATTTCTGTAGATAACTTTAGTTCATAAGTTGATGCGTAAAAAAACTTATCTGGAATATTTATTTCAAAAATCCAACTCTCATTTGTTATTTTTACTTGTTCAAATTCTTTTGAATCTCTATCTACCATACTATATCCTAAATCTAATATTCTAACATATAATTTTCTTGATTTTGGAAATCCCTTCAAGCTTCCTAATTGTATTTCATTTGTAATTTTTCTTCCTTCTGCACTAATATTTCCATTGCTTGAATTATTGGCATATTGTATAGCATAAATGTCATTTTTATTATATTTTACTCCTAATTCGCTATATATTAGTTCAGGTAAAGAATCTCGTTTAGTTGTCCTATTTGAATTATATACAGTATATACATTATTGTTTTCATCATATATAGCAAAAGAATATTCTAAACTTTTTGAATTAACCTCAATATTATCATCAATCTCAAAAGCTAATTTTATCTTTATTTCATCTACACTAGCAACTATTGATTCTACTCTTGCTCTTATTCCATTTTTTTCTATATAATCCATCTCTACAAGTTCTTCATCAATTTTTTGTCCTGTTATTACTTCCTTAGATATATTTTTAAATTCTGTAAACTCTGCATTCCATTTAATTTTAGCATATGTCTGTGGTATTCCTATAAAGATCATTACTAAAGCAACTGCTGTAGCAATTATTCTTGTGAATTTCATTTTTAAAATATTCATTTTACTCACTCCTTCCACTTTAGAAAGTATTTGCTCATAATTACTTTGTTTATTATTTTTACTTTCTACATAATCTTTTAGGTATTTATTTGACATTTATATCATCTCCTTTCCAAATATTTTTTTCATTTCTTTTAGATTTCTGTAAATTCTTGCTTTTACATTTGAGATGTTAAGATTCATTTCTTTTGAAATATCTTCTATCTTGTAATCTAAAATATAATACAAATAAAAAATTTTTGCTGTCATTACATCTTTTTTTTCAATATATTCCCAAACACCTTTTGCATTATCTTGTGTTATAAAATCATCCTCAATATCTATATCTGCATTTATTTCCATATTTTCAAATTCATTTAAAGATATTTCATTATTTAAAATACTAACTTTTCGATAGTATCTTTTTATTATATTTTTTGCAATTCCAACCACATAGCTTTTTTTATCTTTACTATCAATATTTAAATCTTTCTTTTTAAGTTTACGATATAGCTCTATATATGTATCTTGAACTATCTCATTTATATCTTCAATATTACTACATTTTATTACTATAAATTTTAATGTACTATCATATGTAGTTTGATAAAGATTTTCAAAATCCTGAATTTTCATTTATTCTCCTCCTCTATTATATAATCGCAATATTTTTCAAAAAAGTTGCATTTTTTAAAATTTTTATCATTATTTTTGTTATATACAGCAAAATAGGAATTATATTTCAAATTCCTATCTTTTTAACTATATAATAATATAAGAGAAAAAAATTATCAACTAATTTCTTGCTCTTATAAATTGTAATTTAACTATTTTCCCATCTTTTTAAAGTAGGAAATAATTTCACACAATGTTCTTTCATTTCTTCATTAGTCATTCCTGCTTGTTCTCCATATTGAGAACACATTTCTATATATTCTTCCATTGTAACTTTATCTATAAATTCGCCATCTTTATAACAATATATACAATAATCCTCATTTCTACTTCCGTCTTTATTTATACCTAATTGTTCATTTGAAGTTATAGGCATACCACAACTTTGGCATATTTTATTTTCCATTCATTATTCCTCCTTTATAATAAGTTAATTATAACATAGTTTTTGTATCAATAACATAATTTT
>CAYVYP010000021.1:14861-23193 GCA_964455975.1 uncultured Lachnospiraceae bacterium | reverse complement strand
AAAGCATTTATTATGCTTACAAAGATTTTTTCGAAATTAAAGTGTCAAACTCCCGTGTCTGGAAGTATAGAACAATTAGATAGATGCATATTTATATTAGAGCATATAAAAGAAAAAGAAGCTTTTAATTTAAAAAATATATTTTAAAAAATAAGGTTGTATTTGACAAAAGTACAAACTTATGTTACAATATCATTACAATTACATTATAATTATATTACACAACTGTTAAGTTTTTAGAAAATAGAAACAAAAATTGTAATAAATCTTGACTATTACAAATAGTTATAATATAAATATAAGAGAAAAATGATAGATAAAATATTATTTTATAAATCATTTATTTTTAGCTATTAATTATACATATTTTTGTATAATTGACATATAATAAGTAAGGTTATTTGAGGATAGTAAGGCAGCTATCACGCCAGAGATGGTCTTTAAAGAGATGTAGGGTACGCCGTCCTACCAATTAACCAAACAAAAAGAGAGGCACTAACAAATAGTGTCTCTTTAATTATTTATATGAAATATTTTTCCGTTTTTAATATAATTATTTAGCTTACTTTCTTTTATAGGATACATAGATCTAAAAAGTAAAGAATCCATGGTTATACCAACTAAACAATTACTCTCCAGTTTTTTTATATAAAAAAATCCTTTGTTATTAGAATGAATACCGACATAATCTGGTGAATTTATTATTGAAGGAATGTTTTCTAAACTATTATTATATTCTTCTTCACTAGAAAAATCATATTTGTGTTTATCACAATGTTCTAATCTATCAGACCACATATATATATTTCTAGGACTAGACTTTAAATCTAGTATATCAATTACTTCTTGAGTTAATTCACCTATCTTAATAGATTTTGTAGTATTTCGTAAATCATCTAAATTAAGTTTATTCTCCAATTTTTTCTCCTATTATGTAATTTATAAAATATATTATATATTGCATTTTAAAATTATGCAATAAAAATACGAAAATTTGTTTAATAATTATAAATTAATAAAAAACTAGCCAAACGAATGCTATTTTATTAATAAAAATCCGCCCAATCTCGTCGGTCACCTATTTTTTTACTGCCGTAGCTGTAAAAATAATAGGTGACCTGTGTTGGGCTATTATTTTGCTATTTAAGGAAAATAAAAAATTTATAAAAAACTTATTGCCAAAAATAAAATTATTAGGTAGAATATAAATAATAGATTAATTAGAAAAATTAATTTTAGGGGCGTATTGTATACGCCCGTAAGAATCCCATGGCTTATACTATATACATTCTAAAAAAGAATAAATTTAAAGCTCATTTAATAAGGGAGCTGGCGCGAAGCGACTGAGGGTTCTTAAAAAGAAATAATATAATAAATATTATAAAAAATTTAGGAGGAAAACAAATGAAAAAAATAAAACAAAACAAAGGTATAACATTAGTTGCATTAGTAATAACAATAATTGTCTTATTGATATTGGCAGGAGTAAGTTTAAGTATGGTATTTAATCAAAACGGATTAATAGCAAAAGCACAGCAAGCAGCAAATGCAACGGAATCAAGTAAAAATAATGAATTAAGTGATATAGATAAATTAACAGGAAAAATAGATAGTTACCAAGTACCAGTACCAGAAGGATTTTATCATGTAGAAGGAAGTACAATAGAAAATGGATTTGTAATATCAAGTGAAAAAGAAGATGATTTAGAAAATACAAAACAAGGAAACCAATTCGTATGGATACCAGTAGCAAATGCAAGTGATTTTGTACAAAATTTTAGTTATCCGGTATTAACAGAAGCACAAATAGTAAAAGAAACAGATAGTATATTACCAACAGGAATAACAGCAGAAACTATAGCTAAAAAAGGTGGATTTTATATAGCAAGATATGAAGCCGGAAAGCCAGCAGGAGCAGTAAATGAAACAACAGCACCAGTAAGTAAAAAAGATGCAGAAGTATGGGTAAATATAACACAAGCACAATGTTTAACAAGTAGTGCAGCAATGTATAATAATGGAGTAGTAGTAAGTGGATTAATAACAGGAGCAGGCTGGGATGTAACAATGAAGTTCATAACTAATTACGGAGAAAAGAAAAATGTAATAGATAGTAGAAAATGGGGAAACTATAGTAATAATGAAAACAAAACAGGAAAAGTAGAAAAATCAGGAAAAGAAGAAAGCTGGCAAGCAAATCATATATATGATATAGCAGGAAATGCTATTGAATATATAAATGAGAAAAATACAACCAGCTCTTCGTTCGTGGGACGTGGTGGTGGTTACAGCAACAATGGGTCAGGTTATCCAGCGAGTCGTCGTGACAACTACAGTGGCGATGCCTACAGAAACGCTACGTTCCGTGTTTCACTTTACATAAAGTAGGAAAAGCTCCTTTAATAAGGGAGCTGGCGCGAAGCGACTGAGGGTTCTTAAAATAATATAACAATATTATAATTTTAAAAATTGGCTAAAACTCGGAAGAAGCACAGCAAATATTAATAAAAAACAAAAATAGAATTTGAAAAATTTCAAATTCTATTTTTTTATAAATAATAATGCACCTGCTAAAATATGAGCATATTTATACATTTTTCCTGTTTTAAAATTTTCTTTAAAACTATTAAAAGATTCCTCCATTGCACAATATTTATCAACAAAAGTTATTACATAGCTTTCTTTATATTTTGGAAGCCAAAAGGTAACTGGCCACATATGTTTTAAAATAATATCTTTTTCCTTATCATTCAAATTAAAAAGTTTAGTAGCATTTTCTAAAGAAGTTTTAGGATGAGTAAATGCATGTAATCCTTTTCTATCAGGTTGTCTTTTTCTCCAATCATATAAAAACAAATCATGTATCATTCCTGCTCTTGCAACAGCTTTATAATCTAAATTATATTTTTTACAAATAATAAAACTATAAAATGCAACGTTTTGACAGTGCTCAAAACAATCTGTTTTACAATGCTGAATATAATTGTGCATTTGTTGTACTGTTTCATTATTTACAATATCTTCTACTATAGAGTCAAACTCTTCTTTTAAAGTTCTGACTTCTTGTAAACTATTCATAAATTCTCCTTCAATTTCTAAATATAAAAGTAAATATATTATATCATAAAAAATATAAGATTGCTATTATTTTAAATAATTATTAATATCTTGTTTTAAAATTTCTTTAGCTTTATCAGACATTTCTAATAAAGGAAGTCTTGGAACTCCAACATTAAAACCAATAATATTTAAAGCTGCTTTAACAGGAATAGGGTTTACTTCACAAAATAATGAATTAATAATAGATGTAGCATCAACTTGCATTTTTATTGCTTCTGTTATATTTCCTTCAAAAAAATCCTTGCACATATTATGAACTTTTTTAGGGGCAATATTAGAAAGAACAGAAATAACTCCTAATCCTCCTAAAGATAAAATAGGAAGAATTTGATCATCATTTCCAGAATAAATTGTAAGATTATCTTTGCAAAGTGAAGCTATTTTTAAAACTTGTGAAAGATTTCCACTTGCTTCTTTTATTGCAATAATATTATCTATTTTAGATAATTCTAAACAAGTTTGAGGCTCTATGTTAAGACCTGTACGACTAGGCACATTGTATAAAATTATTGGTAAATTTACACAAGAGGCTATTTTTGTAAAATGTGCTATAAGTCCAGATTGTGTTGTTTTATTATAATATGGTGTAACAATAAGTAAACCATCAGCACCAACTTCCTGCGCATATTTAGACATTTCTATAGCAGAATTTGTACAATTAGAACCACTGCCAACTATTACAGGAATACGTTTGTTAACAATATCAATAGCAAATTTGATTGTTTGCTTTTTCTCATCTAAACTCATACAAGAAGATTCACCAGTAGTACCACATACAATTAAACTATCTGCTCCTTCTGAAATTTGAAACTCAATAAGTTTTCTAAATTCTTCAAAATTAACTCCATCTTCAGTAAATGGTGTAACTATTGCAGTACCACAACCTTTAAATAAAACTTGTTTCATATAAAAATCTCCTTCAAAAATATAAATTATAATTAAGGCAATAATAACATTTTTTCTAAAATTTGTACAGCATTTGTTGCAGCACCTTTTCTAATGTTATCTGCTACAATCCACATATTAATTCCATTTTCTACACTATAATCTCTTCTAATTCTTCCAACAAAAACTTCATCATGTCCATTTGCTAAAATTGGCATAGGATATATATTATTTTGTATATCGTCTTGTAAAATAACATTTTCTAAACTACCAATAAAAATTCTTAATTCATCTAAATCAAAATTTTTTTCAAATTCTACATTTATAGCTTCACTATGACAGTTTTCAACAGGGACTCTAACTGTAGTAGCAGTAACTTTTAAGTTTGGTCTATTTAATATTTTTCTTGTTTCATTTATCATTTTTTCTTCCTCTTTTGTATAACCATTATTTAAAAAACTATCAATATGTGGAAGACAATTGTTATATATTTGATGCGGGAATTTCTTTAAGGGTGAGTGCATAGATGTATTTTCTAAATCTTCTAATCCATATCTTCCAGCTCCTGAAACAGCTTGATAAGTTGAATACACTATTCTTTTTATTTTATAAGCATCATCTAAAGGTTTAAGTGGTAAAACAGCTTGGATTGTAGAACAATTTGGGTTTGCAATAATTTTAGTATCTTTAGTAATTGTATCAAAATTGATTTCAGGAACAACTAAAGGAACATTGGCATCCATCCTAAAACAACTACTATTATCTATTACAACTGTACCTATTGATGCAAAAAGAGGAGCAAATCTTTTAGAAGTATCAGCTCCTGCAGAAAAAATAGCAAAATCAAATTGTTCATAAATAACTTCTTTAGTAAGTTCTCTAACAGTATAATTTTTACCCATAAAGCTTAAAACTGTTCCAGCAGATTTACTAGATGAGAAAAATGCATATTCAGAAATTTGTAAATTCCTTTCTTCTAAAACTTTTAAAATAGTTCTACCAACTAAACCGAGTAGCACCAATAATAGCTAATTTAAATTCTTTCAAAAAAATCACCTCCATAAAATATATGGAGATGATTGTGTAAATATTATACAAATGATATAATTTAAAAAGAGAAAATTATTAGTATTTTAGGAGAAAATTTTAGTATGGATATAAAAGAAGATGTAAAGTTTGTAAAAGGAGTAGGGCCTAATAGAGTAACTTTATTAAATAAACTTGGAATTTTTACTTTAGAAGATTTAATTACATATTTTCCAAGAGAGCATGAAGATAGAAGTAAGCCTAAAAACATAGAAGAATTAGTAGATGGGCAGGAAGCTTTAATAGAAGCTATTCCTGTTGCAAGAATGAGTGAAATAAGAACATCAAGAAGAAATATGACAATGTATAAGTTAATTGTAAGAGATGAAACTGAAAGCTTAACAATAACATGGTTTAATCAAAGTTATTTAAAAAACTGTTTTAAAGTAGGAGAAAAATATAAGTTCTATGGAAAAGTATCTATAAAAAATGGAAAGGTAGAAATGAATTCTCCTATTTTTGAAATTGCCGAAAAAAGTAAAAATACAGGGAAAATAATTCCAATATATAAAGCTACATATTCACTTTCACAAAATACAATTAGGCAGATTATAGAAAATGGATTAAATATAGTAGGAGATAATTTAGATGAAACTTTGCCAGATTATATAATAAACGAATATAATTTAATGGGGTATTGTAATTCTATACATAAAATTCATTTTCCTGAAAACTTTGAAGAATTTAATGTAGCTAGAAAAAGGCTTGTATTTGAAGAATTGTTAAGTGTGCAATTAGCACTTCTAGCACTTAAAAATAAATATGATAAAGATATAAAAGGAATACAATTTAGTAAAGAAATAAAAATGAGTGATGTAATAAACTCACTTCCATTTAAACTTACAAAAGCCCAACTAAAAGTTTTAGAAGAAATAGATAATGATATGGAAAGGATAAAACCAATGAACAGGCTTCTGCAAGGAGATGTAGGAAGCGGAAAAACAGTAGTAGCAATGATAGCTGCGTATAAAGCAGTAAAATGTGGATATCAAGCAGTAATAATGGCACCAACTGCAATTTTAGCAAGCCAACATTTAGAAAGTTTTAATCAAATACTTTCTAAATTTGGAATTAGATGTGAACTTTTAGTAAGTAGTATTACAAAAAAAAAGAAAATGGAAATATTAGAAAAATTAGAACAAGGAAAAATAGATATATTAATAGGAACACATGCAGTATTAGAAGATAATGTTATATTTAAAAATTTAGGCTTAGTAGTAACAGATGAACAGCATAGGTTTGGAGTAAAACAAAGAAGTAAAATTGTTTCAAAAGGAAATAATCCAGATACATTAGTTATGACAGCAACACCAATACCAAGAACTTTAGCAATAATTTTATATGGAGATTTGGATATATCAATTATTGATGAACTACCGCCAAATAGAAAAAAGATAGAAACTTATGCAGTAACAAAAACAATGGAAGATAGGGTAAATAATTTTATAAAAAAACAAATTGAGGAAGGTAGGCAAGCATATATTGTATGTCCATTAGTAGAAGAAAATGAAGAAATAAATGCAAAATCTGTTTTAGAACTTGCAGAAAAATATAAGAAAGAAATTTTCCCACAATATAAAGTAGAATATATACACGGAAAGCTAAAAGCAAAGCAGAAAGATGAGATAATGGAAGAATTTAAAAACGGAGAAATTCAAATTTTAATTTCAACAACAGTAATAGAAGTTGGGGTAAATGTTCCAAATGCAAGTATAATGGTTGTTGAAAATGCAGAAAGGTTTGGACTCGCTCAACTTCATCAATTAAGAGGAAGAGTAGGAAGAGGAGAGTATCAATCATATTGTGTATTAAAATACCAGGGAAATAGTGAAAATACAAAACAAAGAATGAAGGTAATGCAAAGTACAAATGATGGATTCATAATATCAGAAAAAGATTTAGAATTAAGAGGAACAGGAGAATTTTTTGGAACAAAACAACATGGCATACCAGAATTTAAAATAGCAAACTTGTTTGAAGATATGCTAGTATTAAAAGCAGTACAAGCAGTAGCAATAAAAATACTAGAAAAAGATCCAAAGCTAGAAAAAGAAGAAAATAAGAAATTAAAGAAAATAATAGATGAAAAATTTACAAATAGGGTAGAAATATAAAATTAATATATTATGTTGATTAATATCAAAAAATCTGATAAAATACATTTGAAAAAGTTAAAACTACAAAGAAAAGAGGAAAACATATGCTACAAATTGAAACATCAAATTTAGGTGCAGAATTAATAAGTGCTAAGTTGGATGGGCAAGAAAAAATACATCAAGGTGAAAGTACAAAAGATGAAAAAGGTAGAGTATATTGGAAAAGACATGCTCCAATATTATTTCCAATTGTAGGAAAGCTAAAGAAAAATAATACAATGATAAATGGCAAAGTATATGATATTTCTCAACATGGATTTGCAAGAGATATGGTATTTGAACCGATTACTAAACTTGATAATTTTCATTCATATCTTCTTAAAAGTAATAAACAAACATTAGAAAAATATCCTTTTGAATTTTCTTTGTTTGTAACATATTTTGTAGAACCAAATAAAATAATAACACAATACAAAGTTGTAAATGATGGAGAAGTAGATATGCCATTTGGTATAGGAGGACATCCAGCATTTAATATTGATATAAATAAAGAAGAATATTATTTAGAATTTGAAGAAGAGGAAACTAAAATACATTTCTTATATTTAGTAGATGGATTAGTAGGAGTACAATTCGGGAAAAATATTTTATATAAAAATAGAATAATAAATCTTACAAAAGACATATTTAAAGATGATGCTATAATAATGAAAGGTTTAACTTCAAATAAAATAAGCTTATATAGAAGAAAAGATAAAAATAAAATATTAACATTTGATTTTACAGGATTTCCATATTTAGCAATATGGTCAAAGCCAGGTGCTCCTTTTTTATGTATAGAACCATGGCAGACTACAGCAGATATGGTAAATACGCAAGGAGTATTTAAAGAAAAACAGGGAAATATAATTTTAAAACCAAAAGAAGAATTTAAATGTCAATATAGTGTGGAATTTTTTAATTAAAAGGTGTAAAAATGGATATAGGAAAAATGATAATAATATTAATAGGAATTATAATATCAGCATTAGGAGTAATAATGTGTTTTGATGCACGTTTACTTACAAAAAAGTGGTTTAGTTTTGGTGACCAAAATGAAGCTTCAATGGGATTTAAATTAATAGGATTTATAGTGGCAATAATAG
>CAYVYP010000021.1:0-14850 GCA_964455975.1 uncultured Lachnospiraceae bacterium | reverse complement strand
AATGCTTGCATTTTATATTATTTTATAGTAAAATGATTATGCTTTAAATAGTACCTTATACTTAGCTTAAGGAAAAAAACTCTGCTTATGGCTCGGTTTAAGGCAAATTAAATTAAATAGGAGGAAATAAAAATGACAGCACAAAGAAAACAAGAAGTAATTAATACTTATAAAAGAGATGAAAAAGATACTGGTTCTCCAGAAGTTCAAATAGCTCTTTTAACAGAAAGAATTAATGAATTAACAGAACATTTAAAAGTTCACACAAAAGATAACCATTCAAGACGTGGGCTTTTAAAAATGGTAGGTTCTAGAAGAAACTTACTAAACTACTTAGGTAGAAAAGATGTTCAAAGATACAGAGATATCGTTGAAAAATTAGGATTAAGAAAATAATTTGTAACTTAGGGCGTTTTGTGATTAATAACAAGCGTCCTAATTTGCTGTAAAGAAGGTATTAAAAGCAATGCCTAAAAATAGAAGTAGCTTGTATTATAAATAAAAAAGTATTTTATTTATAATAGAGGTTACACTATTAAAAGCATTGTTTTAAATATAAAATTAAAATTAAAAAGGAGAGAAAGATTATGTTTAAAACTTATTCAATGGAATTAGCAGGAAGAACACTTACAGTAGAAACAGGTAAATTAGCCGGACTTGCAAATGCAGATGTATTAGTAAGATATGGCGATACAGTTGTTATGGCAAATGTAACAGCATCAAAAGAGCCAAGAGAAGGAATAGATTTTTTTCCACTTTCAGTAGATTATGAAGAAAAATTATATTCAGTAGGTAAAATACCAGGAAGTTTTCAAAAAAGAGAAGGAAGACCAGCAGATAAAGCAATATTAACATCAAGAGCAATAGATAGACCATTAAGACCATTATTTCCAAAAGATTTTAGAAATGATGTTGTTGTTGTAACAACAGTCTTATCTGTAGAACAAGATAATTCACCAGAAGTATGTGCAATGATAGGTGCTTCTTGTGCATTAGCAATTTCAGACATACCATTTGGAGGACCAACAGCAGCGGTAAATGTAGGATATGTAGATGGACAAGTTGTTATAAACCCAACAGTAGAGCAAAGAGAAAAATCTAAATTGACATTAACATTAGCTGGAACAAAAGAAAAAATAACAATGATAGAAGCAGGAGCAAACGAAATACCAAACGAAGTTATGTTAGAAGCAATAAAAACAGCTCATATAGATATTAAAAAAGTTTGTGATTTTATAGATGGAATTCAAAAAGAAATAGGAAAACCAAAATTTGAATATAAATCTTTTGCAGTAAATGAAGAATTATATAAAGAAATAGAAAAAGAATTTAAAGATAGAATGTATAAAGATGTTCAAGAACTAGATAAAGAAGCTCGTGATAAAAATATAGATTTAATATCAGAAGATATTAAAAATTTCGTTATTGAAAGTCATGGAGAAGAATTTGAAGAAGAAAATAAAGCAGATATAGGACAAATAATACATGATTTAGAAAAATATTGTGTTAGAGAAATGATATTAGAAGAACATAAAAGACCAGATGGAAGAAAAATAGATGAAGTTAGACCACTTTCATGTGAAGTAGGCTTACTTCCTAGAGTTCATGGTAGTGCAGTATTTACAAGAGGTCAAACACAAGTACTAAGTATAACTACATTAGGAATGATGTCAGAAGTACAAGCATTAGATGGATTAGATGAAGAAGAATCTAAAAGATATATGCATCAATATAATTTTCCTTCATATTCTGTAGGAGAAGCAAGACCTTCTCGTGGACCAGGAAGAAGAGAAATAGGACATGGAGCATTAGCAGAAAAAGCGTTAGTTCCAGTACTTCCATCAATAGAAGAATTCCCTTATGCAATAAGAGTTGTATCAGAAGTATTATCTTCAAATGGATCAACATCACAAGCAAGTATATGTGGAAGCACACTTTCACTTATGGATGCAGGTGTTCCAATTAAAAAACCAGTTGCAGGAATTTCTACAGGATTAGTTACAGATAAAAATGATTCATCAAGATATATAATGATTACAGATATTCAAGGAATAGAAGATTTCTTTGGAGATATGGACTTTAAAGTAGGAGGGACAAAAGACGGAATTACAGCAATACAAGTAGATATTAAAAATGACGGTTTAACATATGAAATAATAGAAGAAGCATTTAACAGAACAAAAATAGCAAGAGATTATATTTTAGATGATATAATGGCACCACAAATTTCAAAGCCAAGAGAAGAAGTATCTAAATATGCACCAAGAATAATAACAACAAAAGTAAAACAAGAAAAAATAAAAGATGTTATTGGTAGTGGTGGAAAAGTAATAAATAAAATAATTGAACAAACAGGTGTAAAAATAGATATTGAAGAAGATGGAACTGTATTTATTTATTCTCAAGACAATGAAAAAGCAAAAGAAGCATTAAATATGATAGAAAATATAGTAAGAGAAATAGAAGTTGGAATGATTTATGAAGGAACAGTTACAAAATTAATGGCATTTGGAGCATTTGTAGATGTAGGTTGTGGAAAAGAGGGACTACTTCATATTTCTAAAATATCTGATAAAAGAGTAGAAAAAGTAGAAGATGTACTTAAAGTTGGAGAAAAAATAAAAGTAAAAGTATATGAAATAGATGATCAAGGAAGAGTAAATTTAACAGCAAGAACAAGAGATTTAGAACCAAATGATGATGCACAAGCAAAGGAACAAGAATAAGGAACAAAAATAATAATGGACAAAATTTACGTTTAAATAAAAACGACTATGATTTTCATAGTCGTTTTTACTGTAGTACATTATCTGGTTAAAGCAAAATGTTTAGCAAGTTTTAAAACCTCAAGGTTTTTTACTAATGTTTTTGTACTTTCATCAAACGTGTACCACATTGAGTGCTCTTTAAGAGCAAACACTTCTTGATTATCCAACCAAAAAGTATATGCCATTGAATATTTCCCTAAAAGTTTAAGAGCATCATTGCTATCATCATAAAAAAATACTAAAATTGTTTCTCCAATATTTTGATATAAGACGATTAAACCATTAGGGAATAAATCAATAGGCCGTTGCTCTTGCGTTGTTAAAATGGTTTTGCCAGTATCCTCATTAATAACTGAATATTCATGAAATTTGCTACCATTGACGACGCGGACAGCTGAAGGTATAGGAGTCCCAGGCGGATCGTGATGCCAAATTGGCCCACTCACTTTTAAAACCAGATTACTCATAAAAACATTCCTCCTAAATTATAGTATTGGAATTTGCTACAACAAAGTTTACACTAACACATTATATTATGGTAGTAACAGAAATGTCAACTTGTTTATGTAAATTAAAAATAAAAATTTGCATAAAAACAGAATAATTAGTATAATTATGGAAAAAATATAATAAAATATTAGGAGAATATAAAAATGGGAAAATTAATAGGAATTATTACAGCAATGGAAGAAGAAAAAGAAGAAATAAAACATGAAATGACACAAATAAAGATAAATAAAATTTATGATTTAGAATTTATAGAAGGCTTAATTGATAATAAAAAATGTGTTTTAGTAAAATGTGGAATTGGAAAAGTAAACAGTGCAAGAACGACGCAAATATTAATAGATAATTATGAAATCGTATTTATTATAAATGTTGGTGTAGCAGGAAGTTTAAATGATAAATTAAACATAGGAGATATTGTAATAGGAGAAAATTTAGTTCAACATGATTTTGATATAACAGCATTTGGACATGAAAAAGGATATATAACAGGAGTAGGTAAAGAAATAAAATCTGATGAGAATTTAATTAAAATATTTAAAGAAGCTAGTAAAGAATTATCAAAAGATATTAAAGTAATCCTAGGAAATATAGCATCAGGAGATATATTTTGTACAAGTGTAAAAATGAAAGAAGAAATATTAAAAACATTTAATTCAGATTGTGTAGAAATGGAAGGGGCATCAATAGCACAAGTATGCAAATTAGATAAAATTCCATTTGCAGTAATAAGAGCAATATCAGACTCACCAAATGAAAATAATAATATAGATTTTGATAAATTCATAAAAATGGCTTCAAAAAGAGCAGCAGAATTAATAAAAAATACTTTAAAAATATTATAATTTTAAAAATAAAAAATAAAACCTTACAGTAGCACTCAAATACGCGAGCCGTAAGAAAATTTTTGATAAAAAGTTGCAAAAAAAATCAATATAGCGTATAATATAAAAGGTCAGTAAATAATATAGTACAAAGATATTAATTTAAGGAGATAGAAAAATGGAGTATTTATATATAATACAACAAGCTTTAGTATGGATGATAACAATATTTTGGTTATATCAAGTAATGGTAAGTATATGTTCACTTGTAAAATTAAAAGATAAACCATTAATAGAAAATAAAACTAATAGATTTATGGCTATTATTCCAGCACATAATGAAGAAGAAGTTGTTGCAAATCTAGTAGAAAGTTTAAAAAAGCAAGATTATGATAAAAAAGCATATGACATATATGTAATTGCAGATAATTGCACAGACAATACAGCAGAAGCTGCAAGAAATGCAGGAGCAATTGTTTATGAGAGATTTGACCCTAGTAAAAAAACAAAAGGGTTTGCTTTAAATTGGTTTTTAAAACAAAAAATAGAAGAAGATGCACCATATGATGCATTCTGTATATTTGATGCAGATAACATTGTTGATGTTAACTTTTTGAAAAATATGAATAAAAAATTAAATCAAGGTGAAGATGTTGTTCAAGGATATAGAGACATAAAAAACCCTACAGACAATTGGATTACATCAGGATATGCAATATTTTACTGGACAATGAATAGATTTTATCATCTAGCAAGATATAACTTGGGATTATCACCATTAATAAATGGTACAGGATTTATGGTAAAGTTTGATGTTGTTAAACCAAATGGTTGGGAAACAGAAACTTTAACAGAAGATATAGAATTCTCATTAAAAAGAATTATTGCAGGTAAAAAACTAGGATGGGCAACAGATGCAATAGTATATGATGAACAACCAACAGGCTTTAAACAAAGTTGGTCTCAAAGATCAAGATGGACAGTTGGACATATTCAATGTATAAAAAAATATACTAAAGATTTAGCTGTAGCAGTAAAAGAGCATAAAACTGTAATGAACTTTGACGGATTACTATATATATTAGGAAGTATACCAATGTTTATAGTAACTATAGTATTATTAGTAATAAATTTCTTAATGTATATTGGAAATGGAATTACAGGAGTAGAACTTGCATGGAATTATTTAAGATATATAATACCAACATTTTTACTTCCAATAGCAACAGCAGTTTTGATTATGTATTTAGATAAAAGACCAATAAAACCTATGATAAAAGGATTATTATCGTATCCATTATTTTTAGGATCATGGTTATTAATAAACTTTAAATGTTTATTTAAAAGAGACTTAAAATGGGAAAAAATAAACCATGTTAGAAATATAAAAATTAATGAAGTTGCAGAAGCTAAAAAAGAATTAGCATAAAAAATAAAAAATGTAAGTTTGATAACTTACATTTTTTTTAATAAAACTAGAATTATTTTACTATTTAGTATATAATATGTAATATAGTAAAAAGTGCAAAAGGAGACATAAATGATTTTTGATAAAAAAATGAAAGTAATGGCTTTTGTTGGACCATCTGGAACAGGAAAAAGTTATAGAGCACAAATGGTAGCAGGAGAAAATAATATAAATTATATTATAGATGATGGACTTTTAATAAAAGATAATGAAGTTATAGCAGGAAATTCAGCAAAAAAAGCACCTACTAAAATAGAAACTGTAAAACATGCATTATTTTTAAGAGAAGAAGAAAAACAAGAAATAAAAAAAGCCTTTAAAAAGTATAAACCTGATGGAATATTAATACTTGGTACTTCTGATAATATGGTGCAAAAAATAGTAGAAAATTTAGGATTACCTAAAATAGAAAAAACAGTATATATAAATGAAGTAGCTACTGATGATGAAATGAAAACAGCAAGAAGAATAAGAGAAACTCAAGGAAAACATGTTATTCCAGTTCCAACGTTTGAAATAAAAAAAGATTTTTCAGGATATTTATTAGACCCACTTCAAATATTTAAATCAAAAGGAAAAGGTAGCACACCATATATAGCAGAAAAATCAATTATAAGACCAACATTTAGTTATTTAGGAAATTTTACAATATCAGATAATGTATTTAGACAAATATTAGAATATCTAGTAGGAAAAACAAAAGCAATACACAAAGTAACTAAATTAAGAGTAGATAATTCAGAATTAGGTCCTAATATATATGTTGAAGTAATTGTTGTATATGGATGTAATGTAGTAGAAGCAATGAAAGAATTTAAACAAAAAAGCATAAAGGAAATAGAAAATCTAACAGCAATGAATGTACAAAAATTAGAAATTTTAGCAAAAGGAATTTATATAGAAGAAAATAAATAGGAGGAATAAAAAATGTCTTTTATAGTAGCAATAGATGGACCAGCAGGAACAGGAAAAGGTACAGTAACAGAAAGCTTAACTAAAAAATTAGGATTAGTAAATGTAGATACAGGAGCAACATATAGATGTGTTGCTACAGCAATGCTTGAAGAAAATATAAAACTAGAACAATTAGATAAAATAAAAGAACTATTAGAAAAAATAGATATTGAATTTAAAAATGAAAATGGACAACAGTTAGTATTTTTAAATGGAAAAAATGTCACAGAAAAAATACGCTCAAAAGAAGTAAGCTCATTTGTATCACCAGTATCTAGTATAAAAGAAGTAAGATTTAAAATGGTTGACCTTCAAAGAAAATTAGCAGAAGGTAAAAATGTAATAATGGAAGGTAGAGATATTGGTACATATGTATTTCCAAATGCAGACGTTAAAATATATATGGATGCAGATTTAGAAGTAAGAGCTAAAAGAAGATTTGAGCAAAATAAAGAAAAAGGTATAGAAATGAGCTATGAAGAAGTTTTAAAAAATATAATTTCAAGAGATGAAAATGATAAAGCAAAAGAAATAGGAGCCCTAAAACAAGCAGATGATGCAGTATTTCTAGATACTACAAATTTAAGTATAGAAGCAAATGTTAAAGCAGTAGAAGATATAATATTAGAAAAGATGCCAGAAGATGTAAAAATGCAGTTAGGTATAGAAGAAAAAAAAAATAAGGAATTAGAAACATGTATAAAAAAAGAAAGATTAAAAAGAAAAAATAGAAAAAAAGACATATATGCTTTAAGACCAGATACAAAATGGAAATTATTTGAAAGAAAGATAGTTAAAGCAATATTACATGGACTATACAAAATTGTATATAGAATAGAAATAATAGGAGCCCAAAATATTCCACAAGAAGGAGCATGCATAATTTGCCCAAATCATGTGAATTATTTAGATGCAGTTGGATTAGTTACTGCATGTAAAAGAAAAGTAAATTTTGTAGGAAAAGATGATTTATTTGATAATCCAATTTTATGCTGGCTAGGACGTTTATTTGATGTTATACCAGTTAAAAGAGGGCAACAAGATATGGAATTCATGAAAAGAACATTAAAACTTTTAAAAAATGGAGAAGTTTTAGGTCTTTTCCCAGAAGGAACAAGAAAAGGAATTGTTAAAACTGGAAAATTAAAAAATGGAGCAGCATTTTTATCATTAAGAACTGGCTCACCAGTAATACCATGTGGAATACAAGGAAATTTTAAACCATTTACTAAAGTTACAATAATTTATGGAAAACCTTTAGTATTTGAAAAAACAAAAGAAAAGGCGCCAGATAAAGAAGAATTAGATAAAGTAAGTAGAATAATAATGGATAATATTATTATGTTGACAAATAAAAAAAATTAAGATATAATAGAGTGCGAGTTTTAAGGGGCGTTTTTCAAATACTTCAAGCTTATTTGAAAAGCGCTTTATAATTTTAAAAAACGGAATCTATTTAATAAGGGGTAATTAAAATGAATAATAAAAACATAAGAAATGTAGCAATAATAGCACACGTTGACCATGGTAAGACAACATTAGTGGATGCACTTTTAAGACAAAGCCATGTATTTAGAGATAATGAACAATTACAAGAAAGAGTAATGGACTCTAATGATATAGAAAAAGAAAGAGGAATTACAATTCTTTCTAAAAATACATCTGTAATGTATAATGGAGTAAAAATAAATATAGTAGATACTCCTGGACATGCTGATTTCGGAGGAGAAGTTGAACGTGTTTTAAAAATGGTAGACGGTGTTTTACTATTAGTAGATGCATTTGAAGGAGCTATGCCTCAAACAAGAGAAGTTCTAAAAAAAGCATTAGCACTTAATTTAAAACCAATAGTAGTAATTAATAAAATAGACAGACCAGGTTCAAATCCATCTAAAGTTGTTGATGAAGTTTTAGACTTATTTATAGAACTTGGAGCAAATGATGACCAATTAGACTTTCCAGTTATATATGCATCAGCTAAAAATGGTTTAGCTAAAATGAATTTAGAAGAAGAATCAGATAATGTTTCTTGCATATTTGAAACTATTATAGAAAAAATTAATCCACCAGTATGTGATGAAGATGGAACAATGCAAATGTTAATTTCTAATATAGATTATGATGATTATTTAGGAAGATTAGCAGTAGGAAGAATTGAAAGAGGAACAATAAAAGTTGGAATGCAAATAGTTGTATGTCAAAAAGAAGAAAAAATAGTAACTGGAAAAGTAGCAAAATTATTTACTTATATAGGACTTAAAAAAGTTGAAGTTGAAGAAGTAAAAGCAGGAGATATTGTAGAAATTTCAGGAATTTCAGATATCAATATTGGAGACACAATATGTGACCCAGCAAATCCAGAAAAAATACCATTTGCAGATATAGATGAACCAACAGTTTCAATGACATTTAGTGTAAATGATGGACCTTTAGCAGGAAAAGAAGGAAAATATATTACATCAAGACATATTAGAGATAGACTATTTAAAGAATTAGAAAGAAATGTAAGTTTAAGAGTAAAAGAAACAGATAGAGCAGAAAGCTTTGAGGTTTCAGGACGTGGAGAATTACACTTATCAGTTTTAATAGAAACAATGAGAAGAGAAGGATTTGAACTTTTAGTATCTAGGCCTAAAGTTATTATAAAAGAGATAGACGGAGTTAAATCTGAACCAATGGAAAGACTTGTTGTAAATGTACCAGATGAAGCAATAGGAAATGTTATTGAGAAATTAGGAAGAAGAAAAGGCGAAATGGTAAACATGGAGCCAGCAGAAGAAGGACATACAAAAATAGAATTTAAAATACCAGCAAGAGGAATAATTGGATATAGAACAGAATTTATGACAGATACAAAAGGAACAGGAACAATGAACAGCATATTTGATTGTTATGAACCATATAAAGGAGAAATTCAATCAAGAACAAGAGGAACAATAGTAGCATTTGAAGCTGGAACATCTATAACATACGGATTATACAATGCTCAAGAAAGAGGAGAATTGTTTATAGGAGCAGGTGTAGAAGTATATGAAGGAATGGTAGTTGGATTAAATTCAAGAAATGAAGATTTAACAATAAATGTATGTAAAGAAAAACATTTAACAAATACAAGATCATCAGGAGCAGACGATGCACTTCGTTTAGTGCCACCAATAGAATTTTCATTAGAAAAAGCAATAGAATTTATAGCAGAAGATGAACTAGTAGAAGTAACACCAAAATCAATAAGATTAAGAAAGAAAATATTAGATACAAAAACAAGAGAAAGAATGGCAAGAAGATAATTTATTTGGGGACAGGTTCCACTGCGACAAAAATGTCACACTTGGAGCAAGTCTCCAATTTTAAATTAATGTTAGGAGAAAATAAATGAACAAGCTAGAATTAAAAAAAATAAAACAAAAAGCATTAGAAGAACATATACCAATAATAATGGATGATACATTAGAAGTAATATCAAATATTTTAAAAGAGAAAAAACCAGAAAAAATACTAGAAATAGGTACAGCAGTTGGTTATTCAGCAATTTGTTTTTCAGAATATTTAAGCGAAAATGGAAAAATAGATACAATTGAAAGAGATGAAAATAGAGTATTAGAAGCAAAACAAAATATTATAAAAACAGAAGTACAAAATAAAATAAATATTTATGAAGGTGATGCAGTAGAAATTCTTCCAACCTTAAATGAAAAATATGATGTAGTTTTTATAGATGCAGCAAAAGGAAAATATCCATTTTTCTTAAATGAAGCTTTAAGAATGTTAAAACAAGATGGAATAATTTTCGCAGATAATATTTTATATAAGGGATATGTAATGAGCGATTATAACTTACATAAACAACGCACAGCAGTGACACATTTAAGACAATATATAAAAGAAACAACAGAAAATGAAAAATTAGAAACACAAATTTTAGAAGTAGGAGACGGACTAGCAATAACAAAATTAAAATAACTAAAAAAGACAAAATTCGACAAAACAAAGAAAAAGTGTTATAATAGGTTTATAAAAAATTTTAGGAGGCGATTTTATGCACCATCGGCAATATGCAACAGATCATAAAAACTTTACATTACAAATTGGAATGTTTATAGCTGAAAATCATACAATAGAAGAAACTGCTGAAGAATTTTCAATAGCAGAAGGTACTGTTAGAAAATTTGTAAGTAGTATTCAGATATATGACGATGATTTGTATGTAATAGTAAAGACTATAGGGTTATGGAATTTAACAAATAAATCCGATGTAAGACTATACGCAAGAATTAAATTTCTTAAGTATCAGTATGCAAAAAAGCATCAAAGAGAAATACAATAAAATTTCTCAAGAAAAAGTAGTTAATATTTTATTAGCTATTTTTTCTTTTGCTTTTTATAAAAAAATGTAATATAATATGTTCAGAAAAAAAGAGGTCAATTAAGAAGTGTCCCAAATGGGACAAAATGTCCATTTGGGGACTGTCCCCAATTGGACTTAATTGGACAAGTGGAGGAAAAATGGGAGAGTTTGTACACTTACATGTGCATAGCGAGTTTAGTTTACTAGATGGGGCTAATAGAATAAAAGATTTACCTAAAAGAGCAAAGGAATTAGGAATGGATTCTATTGCTCTTACTGACCATGGGGTTATGTATGGTGTAATAGATTTTTATAAAGCATGTAAAAAAGAGGGTATAAAACCTATTATTGGTTGTGAAGTTTATGTAGCTCCTCGTTCAAGGTTTGATAAAGATCCTAATATAGATAATAAATATAATCATCTAATATTACTTGCAAAAAATGAAATAGGATATAGAAATTTAAGTAAATTGGTTTCTATTGGTTTTGTTGATGGCTATTACTATAAACCACGTATAGATTTAGAAACTTTGGAAAAATATCATGAAGGTTTAGTTTGCCAAAGTGCTTGTATTGGTGGAAGTATACCTCAAGCAATTATTAATGGAAATATGGAAGAAGCAGAGAAAATTGCTATTTGGCATAAAAATTTATTTGGAGAAGACTATTATTTAGAAGTTCAAGCAAATCATTTAAAAGAGCAAGCTTTAGTAAATCAAAAATTAGTAGAATTATCAAGAAAGCTAAATATTCCGCTTGTTGCTACAAATGATGCACATTATTTAAAACAAGAAGATAGCTATAATCATGAGGTTTTACTTTGTATTCAAACAGGTAAAAAGATGAGTGATACAGACAGAATGCGTTTTGAAACAGATGATTTTTATATAAAATCACCAGAAGAAATGAAAGAATTTTTCTCTGGAATTCCAGAAGCAATAGAAAACACAGTAAAAATAGCTGAAAAATGTAATGTAGATTTTGAATTTGGAAACACTATACTTCCTAATTATGATGTTCCAGAAGAATATAGCTCACATTATGATTATTTGAAAAAATTATGTGATGATGGAATGAAAAAAAGATATGGAGAAAATTTATCACAAGAGCTAAAACAAAGAGTAGAATATGAACTTAGTGTTATAAATAAAATGGGATATGTAGACTATTTTCTTATTGTTTGGGACTTTATTCACTATGCAAAAGAAAATGGAATTCCAGTAGGACCAGGACGTGGTTCAGGAGCTGGTTCAATTGTTGCATATGCAGTAGAAATTACAGATATAGACCCTATAAAATATGGACTTATTTTTGAAAGGTTTTTAAATCCAGAAAGAATAAGTATGCCAGATTTTGATGTTGACTTCTGTTATGAAAGAAGACAAGAAGTTATAGATTATGTAGCAAGAAAATATGGACCAGACCATGTTTCACAAATTATAACATTTGGTACAATGTCTGCTAGAATGGTTATTCGTGATGTAGGTAGAGCATTAGATTTTCCATATGCAGAATGTGATAAACTTGCAAAAATGATACCAAATGAAATCCATATAACAATTGCAAAAGCATTAGAACAAAATAAAGAATTAAGTATGATTTATGAAGATAGTGAAGAAACAAAAAAATTATTAGATATTGCAATGTCTTTAGAAGGAATGCCTCGTCAGGCATCAACACATGCTTGCGGAGTCGTTATTACTAAAGACCCAGTAGATACATATGTGCCACTTTATGTAAGAGAAGGACAAATTTCAACACAATTTATAATGACAACATTAGAAGAACTAGGACTTTTAAAGATGGACTTTTTAGGACTTCGTACTCTTACTGTTATTCAAGATGCAATAAATTTAGTAAAATATTGTAGAGGAATAAATGTAGAATTTGATAAAGATATGAATGACCCAAAAGTATATAAACTATGGCAAGAACGGAAAATCCATGGGAATATTCCAATTTGAAAGCCAAGGTATGACAAATTTTATGAAGGAGTTAAAACCAGATTGTTTAGAAGATATAATAGCTGGTGTATCACTTTATAGACCAGGACCAATGGATCAAATACCAAGATATATAAGAGGAAAATTAAATCCAGGACATAACGAATATACACATCCTAGCCTAGAGCCAATATTAAATGTAACATATGGATGTATGGTATACCAAGAACAAGTTATGCAAATAGTAAGAGATTTAGCGGGGTATTCTTTAGGTAGAGCAGATTTAGTAAGAAGAGCAATGGGTAAAAAGAAGCTAGATGTAATGGCAAAAGAAAGAGGATATTTTATACATGGACAAGAAGATGAAAATGGAAATATAATAATTCCAGGATGTGTAAGAAATGGAATAGACGAAAAATCTGCAAATAAAATATTTGATGAAATGGCAGAATTTGCAAAATATGCATTTAATAAATCACATGCTGCTGCATATGCAGTAATATCATATAGAACAGCATATCTAAAAGCATATTATAAAGAAGAATTTATGGCAGCAACATTAAATAGCTTTTTAGGAAATTTGGATAAAGTACCAGCATATATAGATGAATGTAAAAAATTAAATATAGAAATATTAGAGCCAGATATAAATAAAAGTTATACAAAATTTACAGTAGATAATGGGAAAATAAGATTTGGACTAGGAACAATAAAAAATGTTGGAATAGCAGCAGTAGATGCAATTTGCAAAGAAAGAAAAGAAAATGGAAAATTTGAGAGTTTTACAGATTTTTGTGAAAGAATGAATGGAGAAGCAGTAAATAGAAAATGTATAGAAAGTTTAATAAAAGCAGGAGTATTTAGTGAATTTAAAGAAACAAGAGCAACTCTTTTAGCCTCTTTTGAAGATATAATAGATACAATATCAAACTCTAATAAAAAAAGCTATGAAGGACAAGTAACAATGTTCGACTTAGGTACATCAGAAGAAAAATCAAATATAGAGGAATTTAAGTATAACTTTACCATTTTACCAGAACTTACAGAAAAAGAAATTTTAATGATGGAAAAAGAAATGCTTGGAATTTATATATCAGGACATCCACTTGAAAAATTAAGAGAGCAAATAGCATCACAAACAAATATAAATACAATGAAAATGTTAGAATTAAAAGAAGAAAGTGAAGATATAAATCAAAAGCCAGAATATCAAGATGGACAAGCAGTTAAATATGCAGGAATTATAAATTCAATTAAAAAGAAATATACAAAAAATAATAAAATAATGGCATTTGTAACAATAGAAGATTTATACGGACAAGCAGAAGTAATAGTATTTGAAAACGCATATGTAAAAGCAGGAGATAGTTTAGCTGTAGATAATGTTGTATTAGTAGAAGGAAGATTAAGTATTAGAGAAGATGCAGATGTTACAATTATAGCAAATAGTATTTCAAATTTTGCAGGAAAAGAGCAAAAAACATTAAGTATAGATATAACAAATTTAGAAGAAAATGTAAAAGCAAAATTAAGAGGGGCAATAAGAGCTTTTAATGGAGAAAAAAATAATACACCAGTACAAGTAGTAGATAATCAACAAATAAAACCATGTGGAAGTATTTATTTAACACCAGAAATATTAGAAGAATTCAAAAAAATAGTAGGAGAAGAAAAAGTAACATACTAATAAATGTAATAATTGGAAAATATAAAAATTCATAAAACCTATTGCCAAAAATAAAAAGATTAGGTAAAATATAAATAATAGATTAATTAAAAGAACCAATTTAGAGTTCCTTTAGAAGTAGTAGAAAATTAGGAAAATAAAAATAAAAAATATATATGTAGGGGTCGGCGTCCTCGACGACCCTAAAATTTAATTAGCTGGCGCGAAGCGACTGAGGGTTCTTGAAAAGAAATAATATAACAATAGTATAAGATTTTTTTAGGAGGAAAACAAATGAAAAATAAAAACACTGGAAACCGTTGCGGTTGTAACACACACACACACACACACACACACACACACACACACACACAC
>CAYVYP010000020.1:0-23331 GCA_964455975.1 uncultured Lachnospiraceae bacterium | reverse complement strand
TAGTCTTATGTGTATGTAATTAACTTCATTTATATAATAGTACAGGAAAATTAAGTTGTCAACATTTTTTTTCATTCAAATTTATGAATATATAAAAACATTGCTTTATTATGTTGTTTTTTATGATTTTCAAATTCTGCTAATATTCTTTTATATCTGTCTGTTAAATCGTCTAATTCTTGTTGTTTTGATTGTAATTCATTATTATTTTTTGTTTTTTCTTCTATTTCTTCTTTTTCTTTTTCTGACATCTAATCTCCTCTTTCTTTTTTATTTACATTCCTTTATCTTTAAGTTTTTTATTTATATATTTCATTACTGAAATAACTTTTGAATAATCCATTCTTTTAGGTCCTATTATTCCTATTGTTCCTAAATCTTTGTTGCCTACAGTATGTTTAAATGTTACGATACTAAAATCTTTTAGTTCTTCTTTATCATTTTCATCACCAATATATACATTTATATCTTTTGCTAAGCCATTATTTAAAATATCTAGCATAACTTCTTTTGTATCTAATAAATTAACAAAATTTTTAGCTATTTTTAAACTTTGGAATTCTGGCAAATCAAATGATTTTTTTGTTCCTTCTAAATAAATTTTATCATCTACCTCTATTATTTTATTTAACTGTTCTATTATTGGTTTTATAACTCCTACACTATAATTTAATTCTGACATTATAAATTCTTCCATTGGTTTATCTATTTTGTCTAAAGGTTTTCCTTTTAATTTATTATTAAATAAATTATTTATAGTGTCTACTTGACTTTGAGCTAAATCTTCATCGAATTTTATTATAGTTTCTTTAACTAATCCTGTATCTGTAACAATAACTGCCATAAGCATTCTGGTTCCTAATAAAACAAATTTTATTTCTTCTATTAACTGCTGATTTGTTTTGGGTCCAACTGCTACTGTAGTATAATGAGTTATTTCTGAAAGTGTTGATGTTGCTATTTTAGTTAAATCTTCTATTTCATTTACTTTTGTTTCTAGTTTAGATTGTATATATTTTATTTCTTCTAAACTAATATCTTCTTCATTTACAAGTTCATCTACATAAAATCGATATCCTTTTGCAGAAGGTACTCTTCCTGAAGATGTATGTGGTTTATCTAAATATCCACATTTTTCTAATTCTGCCATTTCATTACGAATAGTTGCACTGCTTAAGTCTAAATCGTAGTTTTCTACTAGACCTCCAGAACTAACTGGTTCTGCTGTATTTATATATTCGTTTATTACTGCTTGAAGTATTTTCTTTTTTCTATCATCTAACAATATTTTCACCTCTTTAGCACTTTAATAACTCGACTGCTAATATATTATATCCAATTTTAGCAGTTGTCAATACTTATTGCTAAAAATTTGTGTGAACTTTTTGTGAACAAATTATATATAATTCTCTTTTCTATAAAAAAATAATAGAGCTAATTTATTTAGCTCTATTAAAATTTTTTATTTTTTTGCTTTGTCTTTACTTATTTCGGCAAATCTTTTTATTTTCATTGTTGTTGTTTTTTCAAATTCATCATTTTTAATTTCAAGATTTTTTATTGCTTTATATGATGTTAATGTTTTATTTGTTTCTTTTATTTTATCCCAAATTATTTTATAGACTTCTTTATCTGATAAATTATTTCCATATTTTTCTTCTATTTCTTCCATATTTGGTATTACTTTAACAGATATTAATAGTTCTTTTTCTCCTTCTTCTTCTTTTCCATATACCATACATTCTTTAATTTCTGGTATTTTTCCAAGTAGAAGTTCTATTTCTTCTGGATATATATTTTTACCATTTTGCGTTACTATAACGTTTTTTGATCTTCCTGTTATATATAAGAATCCGTCTTTATCTAAATATCCAACATCTCCTGAATTAAACCATCTATCTCCATTTTCATCAGTAAATATAGCACTTTTAGTAGCTTCTTCATCTTCATAATATCCAAGCATTAGAGTTTTGCTTTTAATGTAAACTTCTCCTTCACCTGCTTCATTTGGTTCATTTATTTTTAATTCTGCACATACAACGGCTTTTCCAGCTGAACCGACTCTTCTATCAAATTCTGGTGTTAGGGCTGATATTGGCGCTGTTTCTGTTAATCCATATCCTTGTAAAAACATTATTCCTATATCTTCTAGCCAATTTCCAACTTTTGGATCTATTGGTGCTGCTGCTGAAACTATTATTCTTAATCTTCCACCTAAATTATCATATATCTCTTTAAATACTTTTCTTTTTACATCTACTCCAACTGCTTTTAATGTATTTGTAACATGTATCATAGAATTTACTAATTTATCTTTTTTGCTTTTTACTATATTTGCATTTATTTTTTTATATAAACTTTCTACTAAAAGTGGTACTGTTAATATTGCTGTTGGATGAATTTCTTTTAAATTTGGTACTATATATTTTAATCCTTCACATATTGCAATTTTTGTTCCTGTTGCCATTGGGTATAAAAATCCTATTGTAGATTCATATGTATGGTGAAGTGGCAATACTGAAAATAACATATCATCTTCATTTATTTTTACATATGCATTACAAGCATTTATATTTTCAGCTAAATTTCTATTAGAAATCATAACACCTTTTGAGTTTGATGTTGTTCCTGATGTAAATATAAGTAAAGCAAATTCATCTGGACTAATTTTTATTTGCATAAAACTGTTATCACCAGAGTCAACTTTCTTCTTACCTTCATTTATTAAATAATTTAATCCAATATCTTTTCCATCTTGTGCATCTTCACAATTCATTTTTATAAAATATTTAACATCTGTTAAATTGTCTCTTACTTTTTTTATTATATCTTTCTTTTTTTCAGAATATATAACAGCTGTTGCTCTAGCTCTTTTTATAACATTTTCTATTTCATTTGCTGGTAGTTCTTTATCTAATGGTACTGCAATTCCTGCTCCACAAAGAAGAGCCATATATGAAACATACCAATGATAAGTTGTTTCACTTATTACTACAATTCTTTCTCCTTGTAAATTTAACACTTTTGTTAGAGCTGTACCTAAATTTATTACATCATCATGAAATTCAGTTCTTGAAATTTCTTTATATGGTTCTTTATGATCATATTTTTCTAATATAAATGATTTTTCTTTATACTTTTCTGAACTTTCAATAAATGCTTCTTTTACTGTTGAATAAGAAGTTGTTGGATAACTTTTTATTTCTTTTTTATTTTTATGTTTTTCTGCTTGCTTTTCTAAATCTACTTTTACTTCTTCTATTTCGCCTATATTTTCCATTTTTATTTTTGGAAATTTAAAATTGATTTTAAAATCGTTTAATATTCTCAAAATAATTCCTCCTATTTTCTAATTCATAAGTATTATACAACCGTTTAAAAATATTGTCAAAATTTTAAATAAATTCTTCCCATACAATATTTGCCAAATCTAGCCCTTTTGCTGTTAATTTGATAGTGTTTTCAGAAATTATTATAAGATTATTTTTGACCAAATAGTCTAATTTTCCACTAAAAATAAATATTGGATTATATGAAAATTTTTCTTTAAATTTTGATATTTCTACTCCATCTATTTTTCTTAATCCTAACAACATATATTCTTTCATTTGTTCTTCTGGTGTTTGATTTTCGTTAATATTTATATTTCTTTCAAAATTATTTTCTTCTATGTTTTTAATATATGTTTCTATATTTTCTGTATTATTATATCTTTTTTTGTTGAAATATGAATGTGCCGCTGTACCAAATCCTAAATATTCTTTTTGTTCCCAACAATTCAAATTATGTTTTGATTCTAATTTTTCTTTAGCAAAATTAGATATTTCATAATGTTTATATTCTGATAATTCTAATTTATTTTTTACATACCAGTACATTTTTCTTTCTTCATCTTCATTTGGTAAAACTAGTTTTCCCTCAGCTACTAATTTTTCTAATACTGTATTTTCTTCTAAAATTAAAGAATATACTGATATATGTTCTGGATTTAGTTCTATTATTTTTTCTAAAGAATCTTTTATATCTTCTATTTTTTGGTTTGGAAGTGCTATCATTAAATCTACATTTATATTATTAAATTCTAATTTTCTTGCTAGGTTGTATGAGTCTAAAAAGTCTTCATATGTATGAATTCTACCAATTTGTTTTAATAAATTATTATTTGTTGATTGCAGTCCTATGCTTAATCTGTTAATTTCTGCTTTTTTATATTCTTCTAATTTTTCTTTGTTTACAGTTCCTGGGTTTACTTCTATTGTAATTTCCACATTTTTGTCTACATTATATTTTTCTTTTATTGTATCTAAAATTTCAGTAATGTTATTAGAATTTATATATGATGGTGTTCCTCCTCCTATATAAATAGTAGTAACCAAGACATCTTCTTTGCCTTGGTTTTTTATTTCTTTTATAAGAGCTTGTACATATTTTTCTTGAATTTTTTCTTTATTTGCAAAAGATATGAAGTCACAATAATAACATTTTTGTTTGCAAAATGGTATGTGTATATATATTCCTATTTCTTTCATTATACTTCCCTTTTTCCGTCCAATTATTTTTTTCTTAATTCTTCTGCTATTTTTGTTAGTTTTCTTAGCCTATGGTTTACTCCTGATTTTCCTATTTTATTTTCTAATAATTCTCCTAGCTCTATTAAAGAAGCTTCTGGATTTTCTAATCTTTTTTCTGCTATTTCTTTTAAACTTTTTGGTAGTTTATCAAATTCTCCACTATTTTTTAAAAGTTTTATGTCTTCTATCTGATTTACTGCCGCATTTATTGTTTTGTTTAAATTTGCTGTTTCACAATTTACTAATCTATTTACATTATTTCTCATATCTCTTATTACACGTACTTCTTCAAATTTTATAACTGAATTGTTAGCTTCCATAAAAGCCAACAATTTAGAAATTTCTTCACCATCTTTAGTATATAATAAAAAATTATTTCTTCTTTTTGTAATTTTACAATAAATATTAAATTTTTCTAATAATTCTTTTATATATATTGCATTTTTTTCTAAATAAAAGCTAATTTCAAGATGATTTGTTTTTGCTGGATTATTTACTGTTCCAGACCCTAAAAAACATCCTCTTAAAAAAGCTCTTTCTTCTTTTATTAATTTTTTATTATTCATTATCTCATCAGTTAATGTTATTTTATCTTCTTCATATTGAATTGTTTCAATGTTATTAGTTATTTTAAAAGTAATTGCATATAACTTTCCCATTAAATCTATTTTATAATCTATTCCAACATTATTTAGTAATTTGCTAAATCTATTTATGCTATATTGATTTTCTGTTGAATATCTTACTTTATTTTTTAGTACATCTATATTAGATCCTATTAAATATCCCATTAATTCTTCGCTTACAGCTTGTTTGTTTGCTAAAGAATTTGTTTTACTTAGTTCTTCTTTTAAATCTGATGAAAAAGACATTTTAATTTCCTACTTTCTTTGCTATAACTATTCTATCGTTTTTTTCTAAATCTTGTTTTGAGTATATTTGTCCATATTTATTTATATTTTTCAATAAACTAATTACTTTATCTTTTTGATTATAGCCTATTTCTAAGCATAAATATCCATTATTATTTAAAAACTTATAACTATTTTGAATTATCTCTTTATAAAAGTTTAATCCATCTTGTCCTCCGTCTAATGCTATAGTTGGTTCATTTTGGACTTCTTTAGAAAGATTTTTAATTTCATTTGTTTCTATATATGGTGGATTACTTACTATTATATCAAATTTTTCTTCTATATTTTTAAACATATCAGATTGTATGAATTTCATATATGTATGTACATTATTTTTTTCTGCATTTAGTTTTGCTATTTGTATTGCTTTAGAGCTTATATCTGTTAATGTTATTTTTGAATTTTTTATATTCTTTGCAAGTGAAATTCCTATAGCTCCACTTCCTGTACATAAATCTAATATTTGTGAATTTTGCATATTTTTAGATATTTTTATAACTTCTTCTACTAAAATTTCTGTATCTGGTTGCGGTATTAAAACATTTTCATCTACATAAAAATCTATTCCCATAAATTCTTTTTTATTTATTATATATTGAATTGGAACTCCTTTAATTAGCTTTTCCATTCCATTTAAAAATTCTTCTTGTTTTGAACTTTCAATTTCTTCGTTTTCATTTATTAATAAATATGTTTTGTTTTGCTTTAAAATATAACAAAGAAGCATCTTAACTTTTAAGTTAGATTCTTCTATTTCATTGCTGTTTAGCTGTTTAATTGCTGTGTTTATAAGTTCTTTTATTGTCATTATTTTTATCCCTTAAAATTAATTTTAGCACGATTTCTATTGTAACATTATAATAAAAAAAGTACAAGATTTTTAATTTTTTTCTTGTACTTTTTTAAAACAAATATGTTCATTTTTTATTTCTTATGTCTAGCAGCAGCCTCTTCCTCCGCCACATCCGCAGTTTGTAAATAATAGTAAGAATATTATTATAAAGAATAATATTTCGCTATCTCCTCCACATCCTCCAAACAAATTTCCTAGTAATCCACCATTACAGCAACCATTGTTGTTTTGGCATCCACATCCTGTTGCACAATTTCTGTTATCGTCTTGCATATAAATTCCCCTCCTTTTTCTTTTATATGATATAGTATGCATTTCTCTATTTTTGTGTTACAATAATTTTAAGAACTGTCCCATTTGGGACAAAATGTCCAATTGAGAAACGTCCCCAATGGGACAAAAGGAGTGTTTTTATGAGTATTGAGTTGTTGTCACCTGCTCGGTGATTTTGATTGTATTGTTGCTGCTGTTCAAAATGGTTGTGATAGTGTTTATTTTGGTGGTAGTTTATTTAATGCTAGGGCTAGTGCTAGCAATTTTGATTTAGATGGTTTGAAAAATGTTATAGAATATTGTAAATTAAGGAATGTTAAAACTCATCTTACTTTAAATATTTTAACTAAAGATAGTGAGTTCAATGATGCTGTGGAACTTGCAACTAATGCTTATAATTTTGGTATTGATGCAATTATCGTTCAAGATTTAGGTCTTGCTAAATATTTAATTAATTGTTTTCCTGATTTGCCAATACATGCTAGTACTCAAATGACTATTCATAATTTAGATGGTGCTATTGCTGCTAAAGAACTTGGTTTTAAAAGAGTGGTTTTATCTCGTGAACTTTCTTTAGAAGAGATTAAATATATTACTTCTAATGTGGATATTGAAATAGAAACTTTTATCCATGGTGCTTTATGTATAAGTTATTCTGGACAATGTTTATTTTCTAGTATGGTTGGTGGTCGCTCTCGGTAATCGTGGTAGATGTGCTCAACCTTGTAGAATGAAATATGATTTAATTGAAGAGAAAAATAATACTAATACGGTTATAGATTCTAATTACATTTTAAGTCCTAAAGATTTATGTGGTTTAGATTTTATTCCTAGCTTAATAAATGCTGGTGTTTCTTGTTTTAAAATTGAAGGTAGAATGAAAACTCCAGATTATGTTGCAACAGTTACTAGAATCTATAGAAAATATATTGATTTAGCTTTATCTGGTAGTAATTATATTGTAGACAAGCAAGATAGATTAGAACTTATGCAGGTTTTTAATAGAGGTGGTTTTAGTAATGGTCATTTAGATTCTTCTGCAAATAAAGATTTAATTTATAGCCAAAAACCTAATCATATGGGATTATATTTAGGAAAGATTTCTAAATATAATAGTACTAAAGGAATTATAACCTTAACATCAAACCAAGAATTATCTATTGGAGATACTTTAATGGTAGAAAAAGAATCTTCAAAATACAATGTTTCTGAACTTATGATAATGGATAAAAATATTAAAAAGGCTGACATTAATCAGACTATCCAAATTGGTAGATTAAAGGGAAATATTAATGTTGGAGATAAAGTATATAAAGTAGCTTCTAAAGAATTAACAAATATTTCAAGTAACACATATTCTGGTAAGGAATTTAAAAAAATACCATTAAATATAGATATAATTATAAAAAAGGATTTCCCTATAAGCTTAAAAATATCTTGTTTAAATAATATTAATAGTTTTTATAATGATATTTCTATTGATATAGTGTCTGATATAATACCTTTAGACTCTATAAATAGCCCTTTAACTGAAGATAAAGTTATTAGTCAATTTTCAAAAACTAATGATACTCCTTATACTTTTACTAGCTTTAACATTAGTTTAGATGATAATTTATTTGTTCAAAATGGTCAATTAAATGAGTTTAGAAGAACTGCTATATTAAAACTTGAAGAAACACTTTTAGATATGTATAAGAAAAATATTAATTTTAATACTATTGTTAGAAATGATGAAATTAATACTGTAAAACAAATTAATGCTTCTAAAATTTCTTTACTTTTAAATAACTTAAATTTAAATTATGATTATTTAGAATTAAAAAATGTAGATAATTTATATATTCCTTTTAAATATTTTGTTACTGCAAAATATTCTAATATATTAAATACTTTAGTTGATAAATTTAATACTTATATATATATGCCAACAATTATGAAAGAAAATTATATTAAATTATTTGAAAATAATATTGAAAAAATATTAAATTCATATGATATAA
The DNA here is from genome assembly GCA_964455975.1 of uncultured Lachnospiraceae bacterium. Classification (GTDB taxonomy): domain Bacteria; phylum Bacillota; class Clostridia; order TANB77; family CAG-508; genus JAETTH01. The sequence goes on along the minus strand of CAYVYP010000020.1, from coordinate 14,717 downwards.
AAGGGTTTGTTGTTTCAAACATTTCATACATTAGTATGTTTAAAGACTATAAAGAAAAATACAAATTAATTGGTAATTATACTTTAAATGTGTTTAATACCGCTACTGTAGAAGAATTAAATACTTATGGACTTAATACAATTACATTATCTCCCGAACTTAGTAAAAATTGTTTGCAAGAACTAATTGCTAAAAATACTTCTATTGACTTTGAAATAATAGGTTATGGAAAACTTCCTATTATGAATATGAATTATTGTTTACTTGGAAAATCTAATAAATGTTATAAAGATTGTTCAAAATACTGTAATTTATCAGATAATACATACTATTTAAAAGATAGATTAGGGTTGAAATTTGAAGTAGTTCCAGATAATATTGAAACAATCACTACTATTTATAATAGTAAAGTAACTTCTATTTCTAATAATGAAATAAATGCTTCTAGCATTAGAATTGATATTTTAAATGAAGATATTAATAAAATAAATTCTATTATTGAATGTGTAAAAACTGGAAATAGATTAGAAGGAAATGATTATACTAATGGAAATTTAAATAGAGAAGTTTAAAACTTCTCTATTTTCAACTTTCTTATTTTGGATTTTCTATTTTAAACTTAACTATTTTTTGTTTTTCATTATTTCTAGCATTAAATCCATATTGTCATCTTTTGCTGCTTTATTTTTTCTTATTGCTCCACATTTTTTACACTTAAAAACAATAACATATCCTTTTTTAGGATTAATTTCTATGTCTATTGGTTCTAGTATTCCATGGCATGTTTCTTGCCTATCTCCTGGGTTTATATCTACATGTTTTGAATGTAAACAATATGGACAATGATTTCTACATGTATACCCTAATTTTGATATTTTTTTACCACAGTTTTCACATATAAATTCTTCATCTATTTTTGTAAATTTACTTGTTTGCATTTTATTCTCCTAATTTTTTATAGTTTTAATCTCCAAATATACTTCCTCCTATAAATTCTCTTAAAAGTGAATTTTTAGGAACATCATCTTCTTTAATCGATTCAAAATATCTTAATAAATCATATAAACGTATTGCTTCTGAATATTCTTTTTCTTCTTTACCTATTTCTTGCAACAATGGTATAGCATAATCTTTTAAAACTCCTAATTCATATATTAAAGATGAGTTAAACATAGCATCTGCTTGTTCTTGGTATGGAAATATATTTTTTTCTTCTCCTCTATTTACTGAATACCACATTTTTAACGTATGAAGTGCTGAATATCCTCTAAATTTGTAATCTCTTACCATTCTTCTAATTAATCTTGAATCTGTTGTTGATATTCTATTAAAGTTGTCAATATTTAACACTGTTAAATCACTCACATATATTTTAAATTTTTGATCTTTTGATATTTTAGGAGTTAATTTATCATTTAAGCAATGAATTCCTTCTATTACTAAAATTTCATCTGAATTTAGCTTCATTTTAGTTCCATCATATTCTTTTTTACCTGTTTTAAAATTAAATACCGGAACATCTATTTCTTCTCCATTAATTAATTTTACTAAATGATTATTAAATAGTTCTACATCTAATGCTTCTATACATTCAAAATCATAATTTCCATTTTCATCTTTAGGATTATCTTCTCTTTCAACAAAATAATTATCAACAGATATTGTTACTGGTTTTAAGCCATTTAATCGTAATTGAACTCCTAGTCTTTTTGCTGATGTTGTTTTTCCTGATGATGATGGCCCTGCTATTAATACTACTTTAACATTTCTATTTTTAGCAATTTTGTCTGCAATTGCAGCTAACTTTTTTTCATGTAATGCTTCATCTACTAATATTACATTTTTTATATTTTCATTTCTTACAACATTATTTAATTTATGAACTGTATCTATTTTTAATATTTTGTGGATATCATCATATTCATTTAATGTTGTAGATAATTTTTTATTATCAATATATTTATTTAACTCATATGGGTTATTTCTACTTGGATATCTTATTAAAAAACCATCTTGATATTTTAAAAGTTCAAATATTTTTAAAATTTCTGTAGATACTGGCATAACTCCATATAAATAGTTATAATATTTTTCTAAATAATATAAAGATACTTTTTCTTTTAGTTTTGCTTCTAATTGTAATTTTCCATATTCTGTTTTTTCCTTTTTATAGAATTCTTCCGCTTCTTGTTTTGTCATTGATATTTTTGTTATTTCTATATTTTGAGATACTATTTTTCTCATTTCTTTTTCTATATCATTTAGTATTTCTTCTGTTATTTGAATATTTTTAACTTCACAAAACATTGAATTATGAAGTTGATAATTTACATTAAGCTCTGCTTCTGGATATAATTTAGCAAAAGCTGCTCCCATTATAAATAAAAGTCCTCTTATGTATATCATAATTCCATCTTTATCAGTTATATCTAAAAGTTCTACTGTAACTTCTTCATTTAATTCATAATTTAATGATTTTACATCATTGTTGATTTTACATGCAATTATGTTTTGCCCTTTTATTTCATATTTAAATATGTCTTTTATTTTTGAACCAGTTTCAACTTCTATTTGTTTATTTTCATAAGTAATTTTCATAAAACTCCTCTTTCTTACTTTATTTTATCTTTTATTTTTACTAAAATATTTAAAGCATCTATTGGTGTTAATTCGTTTAAATTTATTTTATCTATTTCATGTGCTACATCTGCTAATTTATAATTATATAAATCTAATTGTCCTTGTGCTACTTTTGCATCTTCTTTTTCTACATTTTTCTTTCCTAATATACTTTTTCTTTCTAATGTTTTTAATATATCATTTGCATTTTTCAGTACATCTTTTGGTACTCCTGCTAATCTTGCTACATGTATTCCATAGCTTTCATCGGTTCCACCTTTTACTATTTTTCTTAAGAAAATTATGTCTTCTCCTTTTTCTTTTACTGCTACTGAATAATTTTTAACACCTTCTAGTTTTTCTTCTAATTCTGTTAGTTCATGATAATGTGTTGCAAACAGTGTTTTAGCTCCACATTTTTCTTTATCAGAAATGTATTCTGCTACTGCCCAAGCAATTGAAAGTCCATCATAAGTAGATGTTCCTCTTCCTATTTCATCTAAAATAACTAAACTATTATTTGTTGCTTCTTTTAATATAGTTGCTACTTCCATCATTTCTACCATAAAAGTACTTTGTCCCATACTTAAATCATCTGATGCTCCAACTCTAGTAAATATTTTGTCGCAAACTCCTATTGTAGCTTCATTTGCTGGTACAAAACTACCAACTTGTGCCATTAATGTAATTAATGCAACTTGTCTCATATATGTAGATTTACCTGCCATATTTGGACCAGTAATAATAGATAATCTATTATCATTTCTATCTAAATATGTATCATTATCTACAAAGCTTCCACTTGGCAACATTTTTTCAATTACAGGATGTCTTCCTGCTTTTATATCTATAATTCCATAGTCATTTACTTTTGGTTTACAATAATTTAAGTCTTCTGCTACTTGTGCAAATGAATTTAATGTATCTAATGTTGCAATTACAGTTGCTGATTTTTGTATTCTTTGTATTTTTTGTTCTATTTCTTCTCTTATTTTTGTAAAAATTTCATACTCAAGAGCAACGACTTTTTCTTCTGCACCTAATATTTGGTTTTCTAAATTTTTTAATTCTTCTGTAACATATCTTTCACAATTTGCTAATGTCTGTTTTCTAATATACCTTTGTGGCACCATATCTAAATTTGATTTTGTTACTTCTATAAAATATCCGAAGATTCTATTAAATCCTACTTTTAATCCTTTTATTCCGAGAATCTTCTCTTTCTTTTGCCTCTAATTCTATTATCCATTTTTTACCGTGAAGTTGTAGCATTTTTTAATTTATCTATTTCTTCATTATAACCTAATTTTATTATTCCACCTTCTTTTACAGATATTGGTGGTTCTTCTACTATAGATTTTTCTATTAATTCATAAATATCTTTTAATTCATCTAAATTTTCATATAAGTTTTTTAATTTTGTAGCTTTAGTATTTTCTAATATTTTCTTAATCTTTGGAAGTTCACAGCAAGAGTTTTTAAGTGATATTAAATCTCTTCCATTTGCATTTCCATATGCTATTTTTCCTGATAGTCTTTCTATATCATAAACACTTTTTAATGAGTCTATGATATCTCCTCTTAATATTTGACTGTCTTTTAATTCTTCTACTGCATCTAGTCTTTCATTTATTTCTTCAATATCTATTAATGGGTCATTAAGCCATCTTCTTAAAAGCCTTCCTCCCATTGATGTTGATGTTTTATCTAAAACCCATAAAAGTGTTCCCTTTTTAGATTTATCTCTCATTTTTTCAGTAATTTCTAGGTTTCTTCTTGCATTTATATCTAAAGACATATATTTAGTTGTACTATAAATTGTAATTTTATTTATGTGGTCAAGTTTTGTTTTTTGAGTTTGATCTAAATACCCTAACAAACCATTTATGCTACTTACAGCAAAAAGTTTACTTGCTAAATCTTCTATTTTTTTATTTTTATTATCTATTATTTCATATGATAATTGTAATACATCATAATTTGAAGTAAATTCTTCCTCATCTAATTTAGATATATATAAATTAAATTTTTCATTAATTTTATCTACTTCTTCTTTACAATCATACATTGTTTGATTTACTATTATTTCTGCTGGATTATATCTTGAAATTTCATCTATTAATATATCAAAATTGTTTTCATCTTTTATTTCTGCAGCATAAAAATCTCCTGTTGAAATATCGCAAACAGCAATTCCAAAATATATACCTTTTTTAAATATAGACATTATATAATTATTTTTCTTTTCATCCAATAAATTAGTTTCAATTAATGTTCCTGGTGTTACTACTCTTATAACATCTCTTTTTACTATTCCTTTTGCTTGTTTTGGATCCTCTAATTGCTCGCAGATAGCTACTTTATATCCTTTTTCTATTAGTTTTGCAATATATGTATCTGCAGCATGAAATGGTATTCCACACATTGGTGCTCTCTCTTCTTGTCCGCAATCTTTTCCTGTTAAAGTAAGTTCTAATTCTCTTGAAGTTCTTATTGCATCTTCAAAAAACATTTCATAAAAATCACCTAATCTATAAAAAATTATGCAATCTTTATATTGCTGTTTTATACTTAAATAATGTTGCATCATTGGTGAATACTCTGCCATATTTATTATCTCCTTTTTAGTACTTATATTTTAAAATTATTTTTCTTCTTCTCTTTCATTTGTTGTATTTATCTTTTCTCTTACGGCTGTTACATTAGGATTTTCAATTTTAACTTTTAGTTTTTGTTTAAATGATACTTCATTTTGTTTTGCATGTTCTTCTATTTGTATCCTGTATAATTCATTTAGTAATTTTTGAATTCTGTTATATGTATACCCCATTGACTTTGCTGCTTCTTGTTTTTCCACTATATTACATCTTTGATTATATATTCTTTCAATTTTTAATAATTGTTCTTTTTTTTGACTTACTTTATCTGAAATTATAACTTCTCTTGGAACTAATTCTAATATTGCCTTTTGTAGTTTTTCAGAATGTTTTCTTCCTCTTTTTTTATCTTCTGCTGCTTGTCTATATATACTTATTAGATTTGGATTATCTTTTTCTAAATCTGTTATTCTTCTAGTAATTGTTCTTACAGATACTCCATAAATTTCTGAAGCTTGCTCTGTCATTAATTCTTTTTGTAGCATGTCTATTACTAGAGCTTCATAGTCGATATCTGTTCTTTGTTTTGGAGAATATGGATATTTCTCTATAAATCTTTGATATAAATCTGGATTATACCCTGCTAATTCTTGAATTTTTTTGTTAACTGTTCTACTATCTGATTGTAGAATTTCTATTAATTGTTTTCTTGTCATTTTTTTATTTATTATTTCTTGTACATATTCTTCAAATTTTTCTTTTGAAACTTGTTTCATTATATTTTCTCTCCTTCTAAATACCATAAATGATCTTTTACTACTTTTATATTTAATATTTTTCCAATATCTTTTTTATTTCCATTAAATATTACTATTTTACTTGAATCTGTTCTTCCTGTTAAAGTATCAGGATTATTTTTACTAATTCCTTCTACTAATACTTTTTGTGTTGTATTAATATATTTTTTATTATTTTGCTCTACTTGACTATCTACTAATTTTTTTAATCTATCAAATCTTTCATGCTTTATTTCTTCTGGTATTTGATTTTCCATTTTATCTGCTGGTGTTCCTACTCTTCTTGAATATATAAACATAAATACTTGTTCAAAACATACCTTTTCTACTACATCTAAAGTATCTTTAAAATTTTCTTCTGTTTCTCCTGGAAATCCTACTATTATATCTGTTGAAAATAAAACTCCTGGGATTTTTTCTTTCATTTTTTGAACTAAATTCAAATAACTTTCTTTAGTATATTTTCTATTCATTACCTTCAAAACTTCTGTACTTCCAGATTGAATTGGTAAGTGAATTATTTTACATACTTTTTCACAATTAGCTATCGCCTCTATAACATCATCTGTAAAATCTTTTGGATGTGGTGAAATAAATCGTATTCTTTCTATTCCATCAATTTTATTTATTTGTGTTAAAAGTTCTGAAAATTTATATATTCCTAAATCTCCATTTCCTTTATATGAATTAACATTTTGTCCTAAAAGAGTTATTTCTTTATATCCTTCTTTAGCTAATTGTTTTACTTCATTTATTATATCTTCTGGGTTTCTGCTTCTTTCTCTTCCTCGTACATATGGAACTATACAATAGCTACAAAAATTATTACATCCATTCATAATAGTTACAGATGCTTTTATTTTATCATCTCTTGTGATCGGCAACCCTTCAATAATCTGTCCATCTATATCTAATATATCTTCTATTTTTTTATTATTGTAAATGGTATTATATAAATCTTCTGCGAATTTATGTAATGTGTGTGTTCCAAATATAATATCTATAAATGGATAACTTTTATGTATTTTATCTGTTATATGTTTTTCTTGCATCATACATCCACCAATTGCTGAAATTACATTTTTGGTTTCTTTTAATTTTTTTATTTCACCTAATTTTCCGAAATAATTTATCTTCAGAATTTTCTCTAACACAACATGTATTTATTAAAACTAAATCTGCATCCTTTAATTCTTCTGTTTTAGTATATCCCATTTCTTCTAGCATGCCACATAACTTTTCTGAATCGTTTTCATTTAATTTACAGCCCATTGTTAAAATATTATATTTTAAATTATTGTTTTCATTTAATTTAGCTACTTTTTCTATATATTCTAATTGTTTTGTTATATCTATTTTTTCCAAGTTTAAAACCTCCAATTTTATTTCTTTATTTTATTACAATTTTGCTTATAAATCAAGTAAATTGTGATAACAAAAAAAGAGCTTGCGCTCTTTTTTATTAATCTTATTGAAGACCATATTTTTTCTTAAATTTATCTGCTCTACCACCAGTTGAATTTTGTTTTAAACTACCTGTCCAGTATGGGTGACAATTTGAACAAACATCAATTTTCATATCTGATTTTGTTGAATTTGTTTTAAATTCTGTTCCACATGCACATGTTATTGTTGATTCTGTATAATTTGGGTGTATTCCTTCTTTCATTATGTCTTTCACCTCTTCCTTTTCTTTTAATAAATTTACCGTTATTTATAATAACATATTTTTTTAGTTATTTCAAGCTTTTGCTTCAATTTTTACATTTTTTATTATTTTTGCTGATTTTGTAAATATGTAGCAGATGCTTGTAATTCATCTTTTAATGAATTTTTATTGACTATTTTTGAAACAATATTAAAAAGACATGCAATTACTAATATTATTAAACCAACTTTTTTCCAGTATTTAGCTATCATTTTACTTTTCTCCTTAAAAAATCTATATTAATTATACTTTTATTTTTATTTTTTGTCAATAATTTTAATTTTTTTGGTTATACTACTTTTAAAATAAGTTTATTATTCAGTATTTTATATTAATAGTACCGTAATAATGTAAGTAAGTTAATCTAAAATACGGCTTCTCTAAACGCAATCAGGAAGATGCTTTTCAAAGTATCTTGTTACGATAACTACTTATAAGCATTAAATAATTGGTTAGGTCGAATTCGTATTTTTTCTTAACTTACTTACATTATTACGGTTATTTTATTTCTAATTTAAATAATAATAAAAGGAGCTTCTAATATGAAAAAATTAATAATTTTTTTTGTAATAATTGTTATATTTGTTGGTTTAGCAGTGTTTTTTATAAATAATAAACAAAATAATTCTGTCAATAATTTTCAAAATACTAATATTGCTAATTTAAATAATCAAAATACATCTTCATATTCTTCTTCAAAAGTTGGCAGTAATGTTCAAAGTAATACAAATTTAAATGAAAATATAGTCACTCCTCCAGTTGAAAAAAAAGAATATGATTTGTCTAGTTTTTCTACTAAAATAATTGTAAAAGATGCGGGTAGACAAAAAAATATATCTTTAGCTTGTAGTGAATTAAATGGTACTATTTTAGAGTCTGGTTCTACTTTTTCTTTTTGTAAAACTTTAGGACCTGCAAATCCTAAAGATGGTTACGAAAAAGCCGATACTTTTGATAATGATGGTGATGTTATACAAGAATATGGTGGGGGAAAATGTCAAATTAGTAGTACTTTATATAATGCAGTTTTAGCTGTTCCTAGTTTAGAAGTAGTAGAAAGACATCCTCATAGCGGTAAAGTAACTTATGTTGAAAAAGATAAAGATGCTGCTATTGCATATGGTAATATAGATTTTAAGTTTAAAAATAATCTTCCAAATTCTATAAAAATTTATGCAAGTAATGACCCTAATAATGTTTATATAAGATTAGTTGAGATAAAATAATTTTTATCTCAACTAATATATCAATACCATTTTTTAATTTATAAATTACTATAATTACTGTTTAAAAAATTTCTAATAGAATCAGCCGAACTTTTTCTAACTTTGTTTTCCTCATAAGCTAAAAAAATCTCTTCTGGTGACATCCAAAAAATATCTTCTACTTCTTCTAATTGTAGTTTCATATTTTCTTTTTTAAAGTTATGTCTTAAATAATAAATATCAAAAAATGCGATTTTATTTGCTAATCTTTCCTCAACTAGTATTATATTATTTTTATTAATAGATAGTCCTTGTTCTTCATAAATTTCTCTTACAATTGTATCTTTACTATCTTCATTATGTAAAACATGACCACTTGGCAAAGACAATATACTACCTTTTGATTTAGAAGTTAATTGCATCATAATTTTATTTTCATCATTTCTAACTAATAAAGCTGAAACCAAAATATGTAACCCTTCTAGTAATTCTTTTTCTTTTTTTCTTGAAATTACAATTCCTGTATTTTTTTTATTATCATCATATAAATCTATATGTTCTTCCATTTTATTCCTCCGCAGGCCTTTGGTAAATGGCTGTTAATGAAGATAGGCGTATGCGATACGCCTCTACACAATTTTTTCCCTTAATTAATTTTTATAATTAATCTATTATTTATATAATATCTAATCTTTTTATTTTTAGCAATAGGTTTTATAGAATTTTTTATTTGTTTAGCAAAATGTTAGCCCAACGTAGGGAGCCTATTATTTTTACAGCTACGGCAGTAAAAAAATAGGTGACCGACTAGATTGGGCGGTATTTTAATTAACCTTTTAATTAATTTTTTTAATTTTGCTTGCATACGTTATCGTTTTTTTAATATAATATGTATATAATGTTGATGAGAGGTAAATTGATATGCTCATTATTAGACCAAGTTCAGATTTAAGAAATAATTATAACGAAATTTCTACAATATGTCATCAAACTAAAAATCCTGTATATATAACAAAAAATGGTTCTGGCGATTTAGCTATTATAAGTATTGAGTTATATGAGATTTTAACTGATAAATATGAACTTTATAGAGAATTAGAAAAAGGAATTGACTCCATAAATAAAGGAGAAGTTTATTCTGCTGAAGAAGTTTTTGAAGAAGTAGATAAAATATTAGAAGAATAGGTTGAATTGCTATAAAAACTAAAAAATCAATTGGTTAATATTTATAACCAGTTGATTTTTTTATTAAATATTTCTTATTTATCTCAACACATAAAACCAATTATTTATTAGCATTACTGAATTATTTATTATATTTACTTTTTTAATTTCTTTTTGGGCTATTAATTCAGTTTTTGCTATAATTTCATTGTTTAAACTATATGTTATTTCTCCAATTACTTCATCTTTGCTTATTGGTGCTTCTATATTTTCTTTTAATTGTATATTTTGTACAATTTCCTTTTCAGTTCCTTTTTTTATTATAATTCCTGTATCTTGTTTAAAAACTATATCTAAATTTTTTTCTACACCTTTTTGTACTTCTATCTGTTTTAATACATCATTTGCTTTTGCAAATTCTTTATATGTGTAATTGCTAAAACCATAATCTAAAACTTTTGTGGCTTCTTCAAATCTTACTTTTGTTGATGGTGCTTTTAATATTACAGCAATTAAGTTTAAACCATTTTTTGTTGCTGATGCTGATAAATTGTAAAGTGCTAAACTTGTAGACCCGGTTTTTAATCCTGTTGCTCCTGTATAGTTTCTTAATAATTTATTTGTATTTACTAATGAAGATTTTCCATCTCTTAAAGTATCCATCCATATTGTTGTATATTTTGTAATTTGTGGATGATTTTTTAAAAGTTCTCTTGACATTAATGAAATATCATAACTTGATGTTAAATGTCCATCTTCATCTAAACCATGACAATTTTTAAATGTAGTGTCATTCATTCCAAGTTCTTTTGCTCTGGTATTCATTTTTTCTACAAATGCTTCTTGAGAACCTTCTAAATATTCTGCCATGGCAACCGTGCAATCATTAGCAGATACTACACATATTGCTTTTAACATTTCATCTACTGTAAGGCTTTCTTTAACATCTAACCAAATTTGTGATCCTCCCATTTTAGATGCATTGGTAGTACATGGTATTTTGTCTTCATATGTAATTCTACCTTCATCTATAGCTTCCATTATTAATAAAATTGTCATTACTTTAGTAACACTTGCTGGTCTTAATTGTTCATGAGCATTTTTTTCATATAGTATTTTTCCTGTATTTTGTTCTATTAATATTGCACTTTGAGATTCTAACTTTAATACATCTTCAGTATTAGTTTCTATATTTGTGCTTGCTGTTTCAACTGTATTTTTGTTTTCATTAGACCATACGTAAATATCATCTGTTGCAAATGATATTATATTAAAAACAAATATAAAACAAATAAATAATGCAATTACTTTTAAATTTTTTTTATTTATATACATAAAAATAACCTCCTGTATGAATACATATTTAAAATATATTCTACAAGAGGTATAATTATTCTAGTCATCATATTGATTATTATTTAATATGTCATCTATTTCGTAATTTTCTTCTTTAGCTTCATCATCATATCTATATTGTTCGTTCTTCTTACTAAATATTTTATCATTTTTTATTTCTTTTTTTATTTCCTCTATTTTTTCTTTATGCTTATTTTGATTATCTTCCTTTTTGTTTGATATAACTTTATTTAATGCTTGATTTAACTTTTCTACTAAATCTGGTACATAGTCTAATAATTTATCCATTGCTGATGAATGACTTATAGGTAGTAATTTAACAGTGTTTGATTGTACTACTAAAAAAGCTACTGGAGTTATACTAACTCCTGCTCCAGACCCTCCTCCAAATGGAAGTTTATACTGTATATTTTCATCTTTATCTCTTTTGTTATATTCATCTATTGTTTCCCCTTTAAATTCACTTCCACCTGCTGCAAATCCAAAATTAACTTTTGAAATTGGTATAATTACAATATTATTTGCAGCTTCTATTGGCTCTCCTATTATTGTATTTACATCTATCATATTTTCTATGCTATTCATAGCTGTAACCATAAGTCCTTCTATTGGATGCTCGCTCATTTTTACTTTTCCTCCTTGCTTTTAACAAATTAAATATTATATATATAATCTTTACCATTTTTATATTAATTATACAATTTAGTTCTACTTTATATATATTTCTATCAATAAAAACTGGATTAATACTATATTTGTAGTTTTCTAAATTTTTCATACTATATACAACATGTGGTAATACAACTGCTATAATTGATGCAACAGTTGCTACTATAAAAGCTGTAAACATGGCATCTTGAGTTCCAATATTACATTTTAAATATAGTTTATCTACTTTTATATTTATTTTTTTAATTAAACTACTAATTTTTATGTTTTTTATTAGATATTTTTCTGTGTTTTTTAACATATCTTTATTAATGCTATATTTTTTATAAACTTTTTTAATTTTTGCCTCATTTGTTTTTATTTTAAATAATGTTATTTTATTAAATAGTTTTAATCTTAATATTATTTCATATTCTGCCTTTTTTTCTTTTTTATTTTTTTCTAAATTAAAGTTATATATTTTTAAATCTTTAATTTCAAATACTATATTTGATAGTATTAATAAAAATATTATTATTAAAATACTTATTATAATTGCCAAAAAAATAAACACTAATATCATATATATTTCTCCTTTTCAAGGAAGTTTAATATAATATTAGTGTTTCCATATTTTATGAAATTAATCTTTTACTTTTTCTACTGTTATGTCTCCAAAAAGTTCTTCTTGCGAAGCTGTTACTTTGCTTCTTCTTGTTAATTCTAAAAGTCCTGTAAATGCTGTTACTACTTCTTGTTTATTACATTTTTTTATTGAAAATAGTTTATTAAATATAAATTTAGGCTTTTTACTTAATTCTTTAAATATTTGTTTAACTTTACTTGCTACTGTATATGTATCTACAATTGCTATTTTTTCAATATTTTTTGCATTTTGATTAATTTTTTGATTGTTTTTTTCTATTAATTTTGAATATAGCTCTGGAATTATATCTTTATTATATTCTTTTTCTAGTTTTTGTTTTGGAAGTTCTATGTTTTCTGCAAATTTAAAGAATCTTTTTGAAAATATCTCGTAATTTTCTCTTAACTTTTTAGTTATTTCCTTATATTTTTTATATTCTATAATTCTTCTAATAAGTTCTTCTTCTGATATTTCTTTTTCATCTTCTACTTCTGTAGGTAATAATGTTTTTGATTTCAAATAAATAAGAGTTGATGCCATTATTAAAAATTCACTTGCAATATCTAAATTTAAGCTTTCCATTTGATTTAAATAATCTATATATTGGTCTGTTATTTCACTTATTTTTATATCACAAATTTCCATCTTGTTTTTTTCAATTAAATGGCATAATAAATCTAATGGTCCTTCAAAATTCTCTATTTTTATTGCATATTTATTTGTTTCTAATGTTAATACTCTTTGCATCGTTTACTCCTATTTTTATATTTGTTCAAAAGCAGATTTTATACTTTCTTCTTTATACCCTTTTTTCCTAAGATAGTTTTTTATATCATCTTGAGTCATTATATTTTTCTTCTTTATTAATATTTTTTCAGCAGATTTTTTCTCATATTCTAATAATTCATCTTCATTTTCTGATAAATAATCTTTTAAATCATATCTGTTTATTCCTTTAGTTTGTAGCTTATATTTTATTTCTTTTATTGATAAATTATTTAAAATTTGAAATTCATTTACTGCTTTTACTATATATTGCTTATCATCTATATATTTATTTTCTTTTAAATATTGTAGTATGTCTTCTAGCATATTTTCTTCTATTTTACCATAAAATTTTGTTCTTATCTCTTTTTCAGTTCTTTTTTTATATACTATATATCTTACTACTTTTGATTTTTCTCTATCAAATTCTTCTAAACTATACTCACTCATATTTTACCACATTTCAGGCGTGCAATGCACGCCTTTCATAATTATTTTTCTTTATTTTTTATTCTTCATCTTCTGGAAGTTCTTCTGTTTCGTCTTCTATAGGTTCACTATCTCCTAAACTTTTTTCAAAAGCTTGATTAAAATTATCTCTTATTTTTTTATCTATTTCATCTGCTATTTCTGGATTATCTTGTAAATATCTTTTTACATTTTCTCTACCTTGTCCTATTCTTGTTCCATTATAGCTAAACCAAGAACCACTTTTTTCTATAATTTCTAGGTTTACTCCTAAATCTAAAATATTTCCTTCTTTTGATATTCCTTTACCATATACAATGTCAAATTCAGCTTCTCTAAATGGTGGAGCAACTTTATTTTTAACAACTTTTACTCTTGCTCTATTTCCGATAAACTTCTCCATCTAATTTTAAATTTTCAATTTTTCTTATATCTAATCTTACTGAAGCATAGAATTTTAAAGCTCTTCCTCCTGTAGTTGTTTCTGGACTTCCAAACATTACTCCTACTTTTTCTCTTAATTGATTTATAAATATTATAATACATTAATATTTATTTATAGCTCCTGCTAATTTTCTTAATGCTTGAGACATAAGTCTTGCTTGAAGTCCTATATGTGAATCTCCCATTTCTCCATCTATTTCTGCTTTAGGTACTAATGCAGCTACTGAATCTACTACTATAACATCTAATGCACCGCTTCTTACTAATGCTTCTGCTATTTCTAATGCTTGCTCTCCTGTA
>CAYVYP010000019.1:0-23439 GCA_964455975.1 uncultured Lachnospiraceae bacterium | reverse complement strand
ATACCAATATTACCAAATTAGATGCAGAAATAATAAGAACATTTATTGAAAAAGTGTATGTATACAATGTGGATGAAACTCAAAGCAGAAAAACAAAGAAAATAAAAATAGTATTTAACTTTATTGGTGAAATAAAATTACCAGAAAAAGAACAACAAAAAAAGGCATAACTCATATTTTAAGTTATGTCTTTTTTATAAAAATTAACTAATCCCTAAGGAATTCTCCCTTTTGGCGATTTTTTATTTTGTTATTGATAATATTTTTAATTTTATTACTCCACCTGGTGTTTGAGCTTCTACTGTTTGATTTTTTTTAGCTCCTAATAGTGCACTTCCTATTGGTGATTCATTAGAAATTTTATTTGCAGCTAAATCTACTTCTGTTGATCCAACAATAGTATAAACTAATTCTTCATCAAATTCTTCATCATATACTTTTACTATATTTCCAACTTGAACTGTTTTAGTATCTATTTCAGATTCATCTATTATTTTAGCATATCTAACTTTGTTTTCTAATTCAACTATTTTAATTTCATTTGCTGCTTGAGCATTTTTAGCTTCATCATATTCAGAATTTTCTGATAAATCTCCAAATCCTAATGCTATTTTTATTCTTTCTGCTATTTCAGCTCTTTTTACTGTTCTTAAATCTTCTAATTCACTTTCTAATCTATTATATCCTTCTTGTGTAAGTAATATTTCTTTTTCTTCCATTTTGCCTTCCTCCTTTTGTTCTGCAAAATTTATAACTATCTTATATTAAGACATTTTTCTTGTTTTGTCAAGCTATTTTTTGTAAAATCCTTCCATACTCTTCTTTCAATATGTTTCCATTATTTCCTACTAATTCTTTTAATTTTATTCTATTATTTATTAATTCAAATTCTTTATTATACATTAGACTTTCTAAAAGAATTTCTTTTTTAAAACTATTATATAAATTACATTTATCAAAAACATCTATAATTTCTTCATCTTCTTTTAAACTATAATAATTTATATTTATTCCATTAAAAAATTTGCTATTTAGCTTTATCTTTTTTTCAAAATTTACAATAATAGAATTTCTATTTATTTCGCATTTATTTATTTCATCTTCTGAAAAATCTATATTTAATATGATTTTAGCATTTTTTAAACTTTTCTTTTTATTTTGAGTAATACTTATCATTATTCCAAAATTTTGATATAAGTATTCTTCTAATCTTGAAAAGTTTTTTATATTATTTGTAACAATTTTCACACTTTTAACACTTCTTGCTATTTGTTCTATTATTCTTATATTTTCTGTACTATCTTTATTTACTAACAATACAACTTCTTGAGTTTTCATATCTACTTTTTGCATTTTGCAAATATAGTCTACTACATTTAAACTCAAATTTTTAAATAATTCTCTTCCATCTAAAAAATTTACATTTTTTATAGTTGTTTTTAATTTTGAATATTCTTCTAAATAATTAGATAGTACTATATTTTTAATATTTTGATTTACTACTATTTTTTTAATTTTTTCTTCTATATTTTTATTTATACTTTTTTCTTTATTAACTGGAATAACTATAATATTTCCATATTTATATTCTTGTTCTACTAATACTTTAAAGCATTTTCTATATATAATAACAAGCTTTTTTAATAACTCTGGATATTTCTTTTCCTCTTGTTTTAACAATTCTAAATCATTACTATATTCTTTTATATATATTGTTTTATTCATAAAAAACCACCTATCTATAATACAAATTTTTATATTATATTAGGTGATTTTTACTATTATTACTTTTATATTAAATTTATTTTATATTTAAACTTTCAGATATAATGCTCCAAACCTCTTTATCTTCTTGTCCATATTGCCAATAGCAAGCACCTACTAATTCATATGTATCTATTAATGAAAGTTTTGCTTTTATAGAATCTATATCTTCAATCCACATCTCATATTCTCTTCCATTTTTAGTATATTTAACATAATTTTGTTTTACATCATCATTCCAAGTTTTTTGTGTACCTACTGGAACTACTGTATTTACATTTTTCATAGCAACTGTTGTACTTTTTGCTTTTCCGTTTTCTTTCCACCAAGTTCTTGTGTAAAATGGCATTCCTAAAATTATTTTATCTTTAGAAACTCCCTCTTGTCCTAAAAACTTTTTAATATTCACTTCTGTCCAGTCATGTCCTGCTACTGTTCCAGCTTCTTTTGAACTATCTCCGTGTTGGTCATATGCCATAAACATTATATAATCTGCTACATCTGCAATTGTGTTTCTATCAAAACAAAGTGACCATGTATCTGAACCATCTGGTGCTGTTACATCTACTGATAATACAATTCCACATTCTTTAAGTCTTGGTGCAAGTTCAATAATAAATCTTGAATATAAATTTTTATCTTTAGAATACATATTTTCAAAATCTATATTTATTCCATCTAATCCATTTTTGACTGCAGTATTTACTATATTATTTATTAATTTTTCTCTTAATTTATAATCATTCATAATAGTTGAAGTTGTTTCCATATATGAATTATTTGAAACCATTGCCCAAACTTTATAGCCATTTGTATGTGCCCAATTTATATATGCTTGTCCAGCAGAACCAATATTTTCATCTAATTTTCCTTCTCCTAATTTAGTTAATGTATAAAATGTTGGTGAAACTACATTTATTCCTTCAATTTTTTCTGTTCTTGTAGGTGCTGATGCATATTCTGAAAAATAATCCCAAACTAAACTTACTTTACCTTCTATTTGTTTTTTTGCTACCATTTCTTCTCTTATTTTTGTTTCATTTGTTAATGAATCTTTTTTTACATATCCTATAATTCCATTTTTTGTTCTAATTTTTACCCAACCGTCATTTGTTTCAGATATATAATTTACACTCTCACCTTTTCCTATTTTATCTACTGTTCTTGAAAATGTTTTTGCTTTATACTTTACACTATTATTTTTAGAACTTGACATTGTTGTTAAGCTTCTGTCTAATGAATCTATTATTACAATATTTGTATTTTCTATATGCTTTATTTCTATATTATATACTTTTGTAAGTTCTGAAATTGGTATATAAAATTTATCATCTTTTTTTATTACTCCACTGTTTGTAGATACTTTTGAACTATTTATATATAATTCTTTTTTTTCTATTCCAATTTGCGCAATTTTAGTATCTGATGTTGTTATTATTGTATTATAAGTTTTGTCTTGATATATATGTTTATCAAAAAAGTTTTTCATATCATCAATTGATAAATAAATTGTTCCTTTTTCATCAATATATACTTCATTTCCTTCTTTTTGTAATTTAGAAGTTACATTATTATTATTTATTATTAAATTTGTCATATCTGTTATATCATCTCTTAAATAATCAGGAGCCATTTTTAATGCTAAAACTACTAATCCTACTGCTATAACAATTATAATTAATTTACTTATTATTTTACTTTTTTCTTTTACTTTTTTCATCATAATTCTCCTTAAAAATATTTATGAAACTAATATATCACATTATACTCTTTTAGTGAATAGAAATAAAAAATATTTTTAATTTTATTTTAATAAATTTCATATAATATGAGTTGAATTAAGTAGAAAATTTCTTGACTTCTATATTAATTAATACTATACTTAAAATTGATTTAAAGATTTAATTTTACATATAAAGGAGGTTATTAAAATTGAATAATTTAATAGAAATTAGATGGCATGGTAGAGGTGGCCAAGGTGCTAAAACTGCTTCACTTCTTTTAGCTGATGCAGCTTTTAATACTGGAAAATACATTCAAGGTTTCCCAGAATATGGTCCTGAAAGAATGGGTGCTCCTATTACTGCTTATAATCGTATTTCTGATACGCCTATTACAATTCACAGTAATATTTATGACCCAGATTATGTAGTAGTTGTTGATGATACTCTTTTAGAGTCTGTTCCTGTAACAGATGGACTAAAAGAATCTGGAGCTATTGTTATTAATACAACAAAAAGTGCAGATTATTTAAAATCTGTTTTAAAAGGTTATAAAGGTAGTGTTTATACTATTGATGCAAGAAAAGTTTCTTTAGAAACTTTAGGAAAATATTTTCCTAATACACCAATGCTTGCTGCAATTGTAAAAGTAAGCAAAGTTATGTCTGATGAAGCATTTTTAGAAGATATGAAAGATTCTTTCAAACATAAATTTAGTAAAAAACCAGAAGTTATTGAAGGAAATATGAAAGCTTTGGAAATGGCTTTAAATAGTATTACAAAAATTAGTTAGAAGGAGGAAAAAATATGACTAATATAAATAAATCTACGCCTATGGAGAAATTAACTCCTGGTGGAGATATATATGAAGCTGGAAATGCAAGAGAATTTAAAACTGGTGATTGGAGAAGTATAAAACCAATTTACTTAAGTGATAAATGTAAGCAATGTGGTCTATGTTGGCCTGTTTGCCCAGATGATGCAATACCAGTAAATAAAGAACAAAAAAGAGAAGATTTTAATTATGATTATTGTAAAGGATGTGGCGTATGTGCTAAAGTTTGCCCATTTGGAGCAATAGTAATGGAAGAGGAGGGAAATTAATATGGGAATTAGAGAACGTTTAAGTGGAAACGAAGCTGCTGCAATTGCAATGAAACAAATAAACCCTGATGTTGTTGCTGCATTTCCAATAACTCCTTCAACAGAAATACCACAGTATTTTTCTACTTTTGTAAGTAATGGAACTGTTGATACAGAATTTGTTGCAGTTGAAAGTGAACATAGTGCAATGAGTGCTTGTATTGGAGCTGAAGCTGCAGGTAGTAGAGCAATGACTGCAACCTCTGCAAATGGTTTATCACTTATGTGGGAAATGATATATATTGCATCTAGTTTAAGATTACCAATTGTTATGTCTTTAGTAAATAGAGCTGTTTCTGGACCACTTAATATTCACTGTGATCATTCAGATGCAATGGGTGTGCGTGATAGTGGTTGGATAATGCTATTTTCTGAAAACAATCAAGAGGCATATGATAATTTACTTATGGCTCATAAAATATCTGAACATAAAGATGTAATGCTTCCTTTAATGGTATGCCAAGATGGATTTATAACATCTCACTCTATAGAAAATATAGAACTTTTAGAAGATGAAAAAGTTAAATCTTTTGTAGGTAAATATCATCCTGAACATTATTTATTAAATGATAAAGAGCCTATTGCTATAGGACCCCTTGATTTACAAGCATATTTATTTGAACATAAAGCTCAACAAGCAATAGCTATGAAAAATGCTAAAAATGTTATAAAAGAAGTTTCTTGTGAATTTGAAAAATTAACAGGAAGAAAATATTCTTTCTTTGAAGAATATAAATTACAAGATGCAGATATAGCTATAGTTTGTATGAATTCAACAGCAGGAACAACAAAATACGTTGTAGATGAATTACGAAATAAAGGGATTAAAGCAGGACTTTTAAAAATTCGTATGTTTAGACCTTTCCCTGCTGAAGAAATTGCCAATGCTTTAGAAAATGTTAAAGCTGTTGCAATATTAGATAAAGCAGACTCTTTAAATGCTGCTGGTGGAGCATTATTTGAAGATGTAACTTCTAGCTTATATGTTAATAAAAAACAAGTACCATGTGTAAATTATATTTATGGTATTGGTGGACGTGATACAACTGCTGCAGATATTGAATCTGTATATAAAGATTTAGAAGAAATTGTAAAAACACAAAATATAGATAATCCATATAGATATTTAGGATTAAGAAAGGAGGAAAAATAATATGGCATACAATTTAAAAGAAGTAATAGTAAATAAACCTTCTCGTTTTACAGCTGGACATAGAATGTGTGCTGGTTGTGGAGCACCTCCTGCTGCTAGAATGATTCTTCGTGCATTACATGAAGATGATCATGCTGTTGTTGCTGGTGCAACTGGTTGTATGGAAGTTTCAACTTTTATTTATCCATATACAGCTTGGACAGATTCTTTTATTCACACTGCATTTGAATGTGCTGGTGCTACTTTATCTGGAGTGGAAGCTGCATATAATTCTTTAAAAAAACAAGGTAAGTTACCTAAAGATAAAAATACAAAATTTATCGCTTTTGGTGGAGATGGTGGAACTTATGACATAGGTCTTCAAAGTTTATCTGGAGCTATGGAAAGAGGACATGATATGGTATATGTATGTTATGATAATGGTGCATATATGAATACTGGAATCCAACGTTCATCTGCAACACCAAAATTTGCAGATACAACAACATCACCAGTAGGTTCAGTTCTTCCTGGTAAATTACAACCAAGAAAAGATTTAGCAAAAATAATGGTTGGACATCATATTCCATATGTTGCTCAAAGTGTTGGAATAAATAATTTCAAAGATTTATATGAAAAATCTGAAAAAGCAATTTATACTAAAGGACCAGCATTTTTAAATGTTTTTGCTCCATGTCCTAGAGGATGGGGATATCCTACAGACATGTTACAGCAAATTAATAAACTTGCTGTAGAAACTTGTTATTGGCCTTTATATGAAGTTATAGATGGAAAATATGTAATTAATTACAAACCAAAAAATAAACTTCCAATAGAAGAATTTTTAAAACCACAAAAAAGATTTAAACATATGTTTAATCCTGGTAATGAATGGATGATAGAAGAATTTCAAAAAGAAGTAGATTCAAGATGGCAAGAATTATTAGATTTAGAATCAATAAGTAATAAAGAATAATAAAAAAAGAGCTTACGCTCTTTTTTTATGTATTATTGCTATTCTTCTTCTGGTGCTTCTACTGGGCAAACTCCTGCACATGTTCCGCAAGATATACATTCTTCTGCATTTATTTCATATTTGTCATCGCCTTCTGATATACATCCTACTGGACATTCGCCTGCGCATGCTCCACATTTTATACATTTATCTGTAATTTTATATGCCATTTAATTTCACCTCCTATTTTTACTGATTTTATTTCTAATTAAATATCATCTTCTTGCTTATTTTTTAAATCCTGTTTTTCTAACTTTTCTAATTCTTGTAACTCTTTTAAATGTTCTTTTTCTTCTGGATCTATTACATCATCTTCTACATTTTTAATTATTTTAATATCTTTGGCATTATATTTTTTATATAAATATCCTTCTCCATCTTTCATTTTTACTCTTACTATTTCTTTTAAAGTTTCTATTCCTTCTACTACTCCTTCTCCATCTTCTGTTTTTACTATTGCACCAATTTTAGGAAGTCTTGATAATTTTTCTTCATATGCTTCTTGTTCATATTTTAAGCAACACATTAATCTTCCGCAGTTTCCAGAAATTTTTGATGGGTTTAAAGATATATTTTGCTCTTTTGCCATTTTTATTGATACTGTTTCAAAATTATTTAAAAATGAACAACAACAAAGTTCTCTGCCACAAATACCATTTCCACCAATTCTTCGTACTTCATCTCTTACACCAATCTGCCTTAATTCTATTCTTGTTCTATAAATTGATGCTAATTCTTTTACTAATTCTCTAAAGTCTATTCTTCCATCTGCTGTAAAATAAAATACCAATTTACTATTGTCAAATTTATATTCAACATCTGTTAAATTCATATCTAATTTATGTTCTTTTATCTTTTTTAAGCATAATTCAAAAGCTTCTTTTTCTTTTTTATTATTTTCCTCATTATGTTTTTTATCTTCATTATTTGCAACTCTTATTACTTTTTTTAATGGTGCAACAATATTTTCTTCTTTTAATAATCTATTTGGTATAACAACTTCACCATATTCTTGTCCTTGTGCTGTTTCTACAATTACATAATTTTCTTTTTCTATTTTTAAATTTCCTGAATCAAAAAAATATATTTTTCCAGGCTTTTTAAATCTAACTCCTATAATGTTTTTCATTTATTTCCTCCCATAATTTAAGTAACATATTATCAATACTCATATCAAAATTAGCATTAAATAATAATCTTTTTTTAGTTTCCTCTATTATTTCAATACAATTCAAATATTGATATTTTTTTTCTTTTGCTAAATTAAAAAATATTACATTCATATATTCTAAAATTTCCATAATATTTTCTTTATTTTTGTTTATTATGTCTGTTTTATTAAATATATCTATCTTATCTATAGTTTCTAAATTGCTTACAAAATCTTCTATTTGCTCATATGTTGATATATTATCTTTTATATTTAATCCTTTTCCTATGCTTCCATCTATTATTCCTAAAATATTTTTACTTATATTATTTATACCAACTTCATTTTTTAGATATTTTAAAATTTCCTCATCTGTTAAATTATTAAATAATATTTTAGTACATCTAGATTTAATTGTGTTCAAAATATTTGCTTCATTTGAAGTTATAAGTATTAAAACCATATATTGTGGTGGTTCTTCTAATGTTTTCAATAAGCAGTTTTGTGCTTCTTTTGTCATTAAATTACTATCATCTATTATATATACTTTTTTATCTGATAATACTGGCTTTTCGGATATTTTATTTTGAAGATTTCTTATTGTTTCTATTTTAATTGTTTTCCCTTCTGGATATATAATTTCCATGTCAGGATGATTATTAGAATTAAATTCAATGCAAGATTTACAGCTATTACATGGCTTAGATGTATTTGCTTGGCATAAAATCATTTTTGCAAATTCCAAGGCAAACAATTTTTTTCCTATTCCATCTTTTCCAATAAACATATAGCTATGTAATATTTTATTTTGTTTAATTGCTTGAATTAATAATTCTTTTTGATTATTATTACCAATTATATTTTCAAAACTCAAAGCTTTCTCCTTTTATTTTACTGTACCAAATAAATCAAATGGCCAAAATCTTATCCATACTTTACTTTCTATTTTTTCAAATGGTATACATCCAAAAGATCTGCAATCTATACTTTGTGTTCTATTATCTCCCATTGCAAAAACTGTATTATCTGGTACTATAAAATCATTTAATCCATTTGCTGCAATATATGTTTCTACATTTTTCTGAAGATAATCTTCTTTTAATTCTTCTCCATTTATGTATACTTTTCCATTTTCTATTTTTACTCTTTCACCTGGAAGAGCAATAACTCTTTTTATATAACTTTTTTTGTCAATTTCTATTACATTATATAGAAAACTTTCAAATATGTTTTTTTCTTTATACTTATATTCTGCTATTGGATTTTCAAGAATTTCTCCTGTTACATTTAATACACTATTAGATGGAGCTTCAAAAGTTATTATTTCTCCTCTTTTTGGTACTTCATTAAAAGTTCTAGATAATCTATTTAATATTAACCTTTGATTTTGTTGTAATGTTGGATACATTGATGTTTGCTTTACTATTGTTGGAGTACCAACAAAATATTTTACAAGTAAAGCCAATACTATAGCAATAATTATACAATATACCCATTCTAATATATTTTTTGTCTTTTCACTCATTTTATTTGCTCTCTCCTTTTGATTTATCCATTTATAAATTATATATTAATTTATGTAATTAATCAATAAAAATACTTTATTATTTTTCTTTTATTTTTTCTATTTCCTTTTTTATTCGTATTCCTATTTCAGTTAATATTATAAATGGTAATGTTGCATTTTGCACTGTAGGGGTCGGCGTCCTCGACGACCCTGATATGTAATTTATATTATTCATATATTTCTCTACAATATACCCAATATCTGTTAATTGAATTTTAGGGTCGTCGAGGACGCCGACCCCCTACATTTTCCAATATACATTCTCTATTCTTCGTACATATTGTTATAAAATACATTCATTCTTTTGAATAATCATGTATATCTGATTTAGAATAATTACATATTTATCAATAACAACATTTATATGTTTAAACATTAACTATTTTTCACTTCTTTTTTTGTTGGTATTTTTATTACTACTTCTGTTCCTTTACCTACTTCACTTTTTATATCTATTGCTCCATTATTTTTATCTAGTATTTCTTTTGCAATAGAAAGACCTAATCCTGTTCCTCCCATTTCACGAGTACGAGCTTTATCTACTCTATAAAATCTTTCAAATATTCTCTTTAAATCTTTTTCTGGAATACCCATTCCATTATCTATAACTTTTATATATGCATCATTAAATACAAAACCTACATATATTTTTATATTTCCATTTTCCTTTGTATATTTTATTGCATTTGTAATTATATTTAATACTACTCTTTCAATTCCATATTTATCTGCATATACAAGTGGAACGCTGGAAGTTACAAGTGTTTCTATTTTTTGATTTTTCTTTTCTGCTTCTATAAATACTTTTTCACTACACTCTTTTACTAATTCCCCTAAATTAAACTCGGTTTTTTCTGTTTTAATTTTATTATTATCATATCTAGAAAGTGTAAGTAAATCTGTAACCAATCTTGCCATACGCCTTGCTTCTGATGCTATTACATTTAAAAATTTATTTTGTGTTTCTTTTTCATATTCACCCTCTAATAAGGTATCTGCATATCCCATAATTGAAGTTATTGGAGTTTTTAATTCGTGTGAAACATCTGCAACAAATTCTTTTTGCATATTATCTAATTTAACATGCTGAGTTATATCTTGTGTAACCACTATAACTCCTGCTGGTCTATCATTTTCATCTTTAAATGGTGCAAAAAATAAATTCAAATATCTATTTCCTATATTTACTCTTTGTTCTGAAGATGTCCAATTTTCAAGATATATTATTTTTTCCATATTAATATCTACATTTAATTTTTCAAATATATCCTCAAAATCTTCTTTATTTTTTATATTCAAATATTCTTTTGCAGCATTATTAATATGAAGTATTTTTCCCTCCATATTAAATGCTACTACTCCATCTGTCATATGTAGAAGAATTGTTTCAATTTGCTTTTTTTGTCTTGTTACTTCATTTAAATTTTCTTTAAGTTCAGTTGTCATTATTCCAAAAGCTTTAGAAAGTTCATCTACTTCATTTTTAGATTTTCCCTCTGTTAAATATTTTATATCTACATTTTCTCCATTTGCTATTTTTCCAGCATTTTTTATTAATTCTGATATTGGATTAATAATAACTTTAGATACAAATATTCCTACTAAAATACATATTATTAAAAATACTCCTAAAGCATATGTTACAAGTAATTTCACCTGATTTTCCTGGTTCATTAAAGCTTCATGTATTTGAGATAAATCCATTTGATTATTTGCTAGTATATTTGCATCAACTTTTTGTATTTGTAAAATAAACATATACCCCATTGCTGATATAATAATTATCCCAATAACCATAAAAATTAACACTATTTTAGCTTGTATATTTTTTAACATATTTTTCTCCTAAAAATAGGCGGCCTTTAAGCCGCCTTATATTAAACGTGGACTTTGTCCACTATTGTTCTATTACTTGCTAGCTATATAATAGCCTACTCCTCTTTTTGTTATTAATATTTTTGGATTTGCAGTATCTTTTTCTATTTTTTCTCTGATTCTTCTTACTGTAACATCAACTGTTCTTATATCACCATAATACTCATATCCCCATACTTTTTCCAATAATATTTCTCTTGTAACAACTTGTCCTGGTTGAGCTGCTAGATATTTTAAAACTTCAAATTCTCTTAAAGTTAAGTCCATTACTTCTCCTCTAACTTTAACTTCAAATTTATCTAAATCTAACCCTAAATCTCCAACAATTATTTCATTAGTAGGATTTTCTTTTTTTTGCTCATTTTCTTCTTTACTTGTTATTACAGCTTCTGCTTTTCTTAAATTTGCTTTTATTCTTGCCATTAATTCTCTAACACTAAATGGTTTTGTAACATAATCATCTGCTCCAAGCTCTAAACCTAAAATTTTATCTATTTCTTCATCTTTAGCACTAAGCATTAAAATTGGAACATTTAAATTATGTCTTATCCTTTTACATACAGATAATCCATCTAATTTTGGTAACATTATATCTAATAAAATTAAATCTGGTTTTTTCTCTAACGCTATATCTACAGCCGTTATACCATCTGTAGCTTCTAAAGTGTTATACCCTTCTTTTTGAAGATTATATACTAATATATCCATTATAGGTTTTTCATCATCTACAATTAGTATTGTTTTTTTCTCTTTTTCAATTTCCTCTATATTTTCCATATTTAGCTTCGCCCCTTCTAAATTTAAGACTTTAACTTAAATATATTTATATCATATTAATTTATTTTGTACAAGTTTTTATTAAAAATTTATTACATTTTTATTACATTTTTATTTCTATTTCATTAATTTTATTATTATCTATTATTTTTATCCTTTTTTCTTCTATAATTTGTCCATTTAACTTAAATTCTTCTATGCCTGTATTTTTAGAATTTTCATTTTTAACTTTTATATTATATATACTGTTTTCATATTTATAGTGTATGCTATATTCTTTCCAAGAAGCTGGTATACATGGGTTTATAGTTAATATTCCTTTTTCTATTTTTAATCCTAATATATATTCTATTCCTGCTTTATAATACCAACTAGATGAGCCTGTATACCATGTCCAACCTCCTCGGCCTGCTAGATTTTTTTGTCCATATACATCTGCTGGAATACTATATGGTTCTACTTTATACTTTTTAGCAGATTCTTTTGTTAAAGAATGTTCTATTGGATTTATCATTTTAAAAAGTTCTAATGCTGTATCTCCAAAGCCTAGCATTGCCTCTGCAATAATACTCCATATAGCTCCATGTGTATATTGTCCACCATTTTCCCTTACTCCTGGCAAATATGATTTTATATATCCTGGTTCTAAATCACTTTTTTCAAATGGAGGATCTAAAAGCTTAATAATTCCATTTTCTTTATCTACCAAATGATTTTCTAAACTTTGCATTGATATATATTTTTTATCGTTATCTCCTGCATCAGAAATTACTGACCAACTTTGTGAAATTCCGGTCTATTCTACATTCATCATTTTGCATACTTCCTAAAACTTTACCATCATCTGTAAATGCTCTTTTATACCATCTTCCATCCCATCCGAGAAGTATTTAATGCTTTTTTTAATTTTTCTCTTATTTTTTCATATTCTTCTATTTTTTTATCATCATTTTTTATTTTACATATCTGAATTACTTTTCCGAAGTACATCATATATGAAAAATCCAAGCCATATACTTTCACCTTTTCCTTTATTTCCAACATTACTTAATCCATCATTCCAATCACCAGACCCAATTTTAGGAAGTCCATTTTCTCCAAAATTTAATCCCTTTTCTACTGCTCTTATCATATGCATATATATACTTTCTTTTATATTTGCTTCTTCATATAAATCATATTTTTCATCTTGTCCATCTATTAAATTTTCACCTTCCAAATATGGCACTTCATAATCTAAAATACTTTCATCTTCTGAATAATTTACATATTCATATATTGTATATGGTAACCACAATAAGTCATCAGAAAACCTTGTTCTTATACCTCTTTTTGTCTGTTCATGCCACCAATGAAGTACATCTCCTTCGTAAAATTGATGTGATGACGCTTTTATTATTTGATTTTTCATAAACTCATCATCTATATATTTTATTCCTAAAGTATCTTGAAGTTGGTCTCTAAAACCGGTTAGCTCCACCAGATTGATAAAATCCAGATTTTGCCCATAATCTTGATACTATTGTTTGATATACTGCCCATCCATTTAATATAATATTTAATGATTCTAGCGGTGTTTTTACCTGTACTTTTTGTAATAAATTCTCCCAATACTTTTTAGTATTTTCATATTCTTCTTTTACTTTAGAAATTTTTGAATATTTATAACTGTTATCAAGTGCTAAAGTTTTGCTTTGTTCTACTCCAAAGAAAAGTGAAATTTCTTTTTCTTCAAAACTTTCTAATTCTATTTCTATTTGCATTGCAATAATGTTATCTTGACCTAATGAATTTTCATTATCTAAACTTACTTTTTTTAAAGAATCAGGGTTTGTTATATTTGCTTTACCTAAAAATGTTTTTTTGGACCCTGTATACGATATTATTTTTTCACTAGAAGATACATACATTATTTCATCTTGCAGTATTTCTTTATATAAATTTTTTGCTATTATAACATTTGTTTTTTCATTATATTCTAAATCTATATATCCATTAGATTCTATTTCATCTTCATCTAAAACAGGTTTTAAATAATATACTAACTTTAATTTTTTTCTCTCTGGCTTTGTATTTTTTAATTTTAATATTCCTATTTTTATGTTATCTTCATTTGGAACAAATACTGTATAGACTTGCTCTATTCCTAAATTACTATGTTCATATTTTGCATAACCAAAGCCATAAGTTACATAGTAATTATTATCATCAGGCATTGGTGAAAATCCTAATGACCAAGCTTTTTTTGTTTTATCTTCTACTAAATATATTATTTCAGAAGGTACATCTATTAAACTATTATTAGACCATGCTGTTAATCTATTTAATCTACTATTTTTGCTAAAAGTATATCCTCCCATATTTTGCGTTACAATTGTTCCAAAGTTTGGATTTGCCAAACACATACTCCATACAGTTGGCAACTTTTCTTTTTTATTTACTCTTATTTTATATTCTCTTCCATCTTCAGAAAATCCACCATATTCATTATAATATTTTAATTTTTCTTCTTCTAACTGATTATCTAAAACACTTTCTTCTGAAATAGCTGGTAAAATTGTGTCATATCCAATATTTTTTAAAGTTTCTAAATATTCTGCTTCAGTTTCTTTTAGCCATAATCCTAAATTTCCTATTTTAGCATTTGTTATTAAATTTGCTCTAAATTCAAATAAATTTTTATCTTCAATATCTTCTGCATATAATACAAAAATTCCACCTTTAATATTTTTTAAATATGACATATGCTTATTTGAAATTGCATTTTCTATTGCATCTTTTGTGTATGACTCATAACTATATTTTTCTTCATTTAATATAACTAAATCTATATTAATATTTTTTATTTTATAAAACTCATATGCTTTTAATATTTCTTCTAAAACTTCAATGTCATTTTGGTTATCTATTTTAACAAGCCAAATTGGTAAATCTCCTGAAATTCCATATTTCCAAAGTTCTGTTTGTGAATAATTTTTAGTTGCTAAATTCTTTAAATATAATTTTTTTAATGGATTTTGAAAAATCAAATATGCTAGTATATTTTGATATGTTTCAATATCTTTGCCTTTTAATTCTAAATATCTATTCTCCGCTTCAACTCTTGCTTTTGAAAGTTCAAATGTTTTTTGAATATTTTCTTGTGATTTGTATTTTTCTAAATTTTCTAGAACTTCATTTTTATCATTTCCAACTGACATTAAAAGATTTAATGTTATTTTTTTTCCTTTTGGTATTTTCAAACTTTTTTTCATTGCTAAAATTGGGTCTATTGTTAATCCTATTTTTGAAGAAAGTGGTTTTGAACTTTCAATTGTTTCTGGAAGTCCTAAATTTACCTTTCCTATAAACTTTTCTTTATCTATTTCATATTCGATATCCCCAATTGTTTCATTTTCTGTGTATAAGTTAACTGCTAGATAATAATCTTCTTCATTTTGCATTCTCCTTTTTCTTTTTATAATAAAATTACCATTATCAGGATTATATTCATAAATCAAAAATAAATTATTAAATGCTTTATGTGCATAATCTTGCTTACTACTTGATAATATCGGTTCTAAAAAGCTAGTTATTTCTAATATTTCATCTTCTAACCCATTATTTTGTATTTGTAATTTTCTTATTTCTACTGGCTCATTTATTCCTATTGTAGTTTCTAAAATAGTTTCCATATTTCCGTCAATTCTTGTCATTTTATTTTTATCTTCAGAAAAACAAATTTGATATTTATCTGGCTTTCCTAAAAAGCTTAATCTAGAAGTAGACCATATTCTTTTTGTTTTAATATTTTTTATATAAAAGAAGATTCCTTGTTCTTCTTCATCTGTTTGTTTAAATCTATTAATCAAAATATTCTTATATTTGCTATACCCTTTTTGTTTTTCATCACAAATTATTGAATAATTTTCATTAGCAATTACATTTGCTATATTCAAATTATTTTCAACTTTAGTATATACTCTTTGTGAATATTCTTCATAATCTTTATATTTAATTTTTTCTGGTTTTTCTTTTTGTTCTTTTGTTATTATTACATTTTCAGGCATTCTTTCTTGAAGTAAAATATCTTGTGCTTCTATTTGTGGAATATCTTTAAACCTTTTTACCAATATTTCATCATTAATATAATTATTTATAGATAATAGTATTAATGCTTGATGATGTGCCATATATGTTTTTACTACACTATATTTTTCTTTAATATTTAATCTAGAATTTGTAAAATCTATGGATTCATACATTCCATATTTTCCATACATATTTAGCTTTTCTAATCTTTTGATATTCTCTATTACATTTTTTGTATCTTCAGTAAGAGCTAAAATACTACCGTAACTAGAAACTACCATTTCATCTGCTAAACCTCTTTTTAGTCCAAGCCATGGTATTCCAAATGCTTTATATTGATAATTCGAATTTAAATCTTTTATATTAAATGCAGCCTCACTTATACCCCATGGTATACCTAATTTTTTGCAATATTCCTTTTGACTTTCAATCATAAACCTGCAAGATTCATCTAATAAACTTCCTTCATATTTTGGCATAATTATATTTGGCATTAAATATTCAAATGCAGTTCCAGACCAAGATACTAGTCCTTTATATTTATTTAAACAAGTTAAAGTTCTACTTAAATTATACCAA
Organism: uncultured Lachnospiraceae bacterium; assembly: GCA_964455975.1. GTDB lineage: Bacteria > Bacillota > Clostridia > TANB77 > CAG-508 > JAETTH01. The sequence goes on along the minus strand of CAYVYP010000019.1, from coordinate 6,645 downwards.
TGTTTATATGGTATATCTTTTTTTGCTATTGCTATATATGAAGCAGTTCTTGCCTCAGATGCTAACAAATCATAATATGAATCTGTTAATTTGTTTTCTTCTATATTAAAACCAATTGAAAATATTCTCTTATCATAATCATATAATAAAGAAAAATTTGTATTTTCAATAATTTTATTTATTATACTTAAATCAATTTTAAGCTTTTCATTTTTATCATCTTTTTCTATTTCTTTTTCAAAAAAGCTTTTTGCTACATACATATATGCAACAAAATTTCCGCTATCTACAGTAGAAATATATTTTGGATTTAAGGCTTCTAATGTTACTATATTATACCAATTATATAAATGACCATTCCATTTTGAAAGTTTTTCTATTGTTTGTAATATGCTATTTAAAAGTTTTAAAGTTTCATCTTTTGTTATATAGCCTAAATCATATGCAGATATTACTGCTAGTAAACTAAGACCAATATTAGTAGAAGAGGTTCTTTCTACTATTTTGTTTACTCTATCTTCTTGGTAATTATCTGGAATTAAAAAATTATATTTTTCTGTTAAAAAATCTTTAAAATATTCCCAAGTATCTTCTCCTAATTTTAATATATTTTCTCTATCTTTTTTTGATATTTTATCGTTTATTTTTAATATATCCTTACTTAAATACCAGAAAAAGCTTGGAGAAATAAGCCATATACAAGATACTATAAATATAAAAATGCTTTCTAATTTTAGTTTAAAGATACATATATATGCTACTGCCAAAACACCTAATATTACATTTGGAAACATTGTTTTATAATATGATTTTAAATCTGTTTTTGCTTGTTTTTCCGCTTCTTCTGCTGTTAACCACTCTAATAAATTTTGCTTACTTACTAAAAGCCTATATATTGTTTTACTAATTGAAACTAAACTTATATATGCTTTATATGGTAATGAACCAATATTTATAAAAGCTGTTAAAAATATTTTATTTATACTACTAATATTATTTGAAAAGGTTTTTTGCTTTTCATTTCCTGCTTTTTTATAAATTATTTTATTTAATATATCTAATATGCTTGATATGAAAATAGGCAAAAATAATATAGTTATAATTGGCCAAATTTTAATATTTAATATTTGTTTAGTTAAAATAAGCCCTATAGTTGTTATAATAATTAATATTTCTGTAATTGCCCTAAATAAATTATCTAGTATTTTGTATTTGCAAAAAAATCCTAATGGATTTTGTTTTATTTCTTGGTTTTTGTTTTCTATCTTATTTCCAAGCCATCTTACAATTTGAAAATCTCCTCTAATCCATCTAGAAAGTCTTGCCATATAACTTAAATATTTACTTGGGAAACCATCTAAAAGCATTATATCACTTACTAGTGCACATCTTAAATAACAACCTTCTAATAAATCGTGGCTTAAAATTAAATTTTCTGGAAATTCATTAGCAAGTACCCTTGAAAAAACATTTAAATTGTAAATTCCTTTTCCAGTAAAACTACCCTCATCAAAATTATCTTGGTACGTATCTGATATTGCATTTGTATATGAATCTGTACCAGGTAAACCAGAAAGAATTTTTGAAAAAAGACTTTTTTTACAAGATACTAAATCTATTCCCACTCTTGGTTGCATTAAGGCATGACCTTCTACTACTATATTTTTATTTTCATCTAGTACTGGTTTATTTAAAATATGTTCCATTGCACCAATTAATTCTAACCCTGTATTTAAAACTAGCTCTGTATCTGCATCTAATGTTATTATATATTTTATTTTTTGTAATTTATTTTCTAATTTTACTTCTTCTAGTGTATTTATTAAAAATGGATTTTTAATATTTTGTAAAAGATATTCATTAAATTGGTTTAATAACCCTCTTTTACGTTCCCACCCTAAATACATTTTTTCATTATTATTCCATAATCTTTTCCTATATATAAAATGAAATTTAGGCATTTTTTCATCTTTATATTTTTCATTTAATTTTATTGTTTCTTCTATTCCAGCAATTTCTACTTCTTTATCAAACTCTTCTGTTTCATTTTTACCGAGATGAGCAATCTCCTAAAAGTGCAAAATATATATTATCTGATTTATTTGCCAAATAATATACTTCTAACTTTTTAAACATTTCTCTTACTTTTTTACTATTGTTTATTATTGTAGGAATTACTACAAAAGTAGCTTGACTATCTTCTATTCCTTCTTCTAAATCCATTTTCGGTATTAATTTTGGTTTAATAATTTTTCCTAATATAAATTGCATTATTTGTTTTACAATTTCTAAAACAGGGATAAATATTAGTATAGCAAATATAACAGATATTAAAATATTTCTTGTTTGATAGTTCATATATATTCCTATTAAAATACTAATAATAAATCCAAATAAAAATAAAGAGCTTAAATATAATTTTTCTTTAGTTTTATTTGATTTTACTTTATTTTTTATACCCAAACTACCGAAGTAATGTATTTATTCCTTCATCTATTAAATAATATCCTATATGAATTTTTTTTGCTTCTTTTAAATTTTTTTCTAAATTTACATTTTCTCTTTCTAACTTTTCTTTCTTATTCAAGCTAAATTCTAGTACTTTTTCTGCTATATATATTTCAGAAATCTTTGTTTTTTTAGAAATTTCTTTTATTTTATTTCTATAATATGCTTTTGTTTTATAATCCATTTTTTCATATATATTTGCAGGGTCTTTTTTTAAAATTTCTTCTACACCATTTACATGTTCAAAAATCTCTAGAAAATTAATTCTAGAAATTTCTTTTATACTTTTTATTAAATTTCCCATTTCTACTTTTTGAATTGCTATAGCAAAATGTTCTTTTTTAATAATATCTGCAACTGTATTTCCTGTTTTTAATACCTCTTGTTCTAAAACCTTTTCATACTTTATTCCTTCTTTACCATATTTTTTTAATTTATATGACATATATTCTACAAAAGAATATTTTACTTCTTCATAATCTACCCATCTATTAGTTTCCATTCTTTCTTTAAATTTGATTTTTTCTTTTTTATCTACATATCTTTCAACAATTGATTCTACCTTATATTTTTGAATTTGACTTTGATAAATTTTTTCTGAAATTTCTCTTATATTTTCAATTATTGCTATTTGCATAAACACACCAATGCTCCATATTTCCTCCATTGTAAGTGTTTTTTTGCTTTGATAACTTTTTAAAAAATCTTCTAATGTTTCTTTAGTTATTTTGCTTCCAGTATATGCAACAATTTGAGAAGCCAAAACATAAATTCTTGCAAAACCTTTATATTGGCCATTTGAAATACCCAAAAAATTTGTATACTTTTTTAAACTTAAATCTTGTTTAATTTCTTTTGTGGTCTGTTCTATAATATAATAATTATCTAATAACCATTCTCCTGCTGGGTGAATATTTATTCCCAATTTTAAATGCTCGTTTAAAAGGTTATATACTTTTGTTATAACCTCTAAATTTTTTTCTAGCCTGTATATTGGGTATGTGTATTTATCTGAATTTTTAGAAATAATATGATCAGATGCTATTTTTTCTAAATAGTTTTCTAATTGATTTTTATCTAAAATGCTACCTTTTATATTTAATACTTTATATTTTTTCAAAAAAATTTCACTCCTTAAGTTTAAAACTATTTTAAGTTACTGTTTAAACTAAGTTATAAATTAGTAAGTATATATACTTACTAATTACTAAAATATTTGTAATTAGTCTGAACAATACTATTTTTAATTCTAGTTTTTCCCAAAAGAGTGAAATTTATTCTAATTTATATTATTTAAAGTTATAAAAATAATCCATAATGCCAGTATAAATTCCCCATGCAAGTTTATCTTGGTATTCATCTTTCTGTAGATTTTTTTCTTCTTCTTCATTAGATAAAAAGCCACATTCTACAATAGATATTGGAATTTCCACATTATCTACAATGTAAATTCCACTTATTTTTAAAGACTCTCTTTTATTTTCTTTTTGAATTGCTTCATTCAAATTTTGTTGAATACTTTTTGCTAAATTCATACTATCTTCATCTTTATTTTTATAAAAAGTTTGCCAACCATAATACTGGCTTTGTGGTATTTTATTTAAATGAACAGAAACAAACACGTCAGCTTTAGATGTATTTCCTATTTTAACCCTATTTTTTATATCTGATACCTTTTTTTCTCTTAATGTTTTTTTATCTAACTCATAAATTGCATTTTCATCAGACCTTGTAAGTATTACTGTTGTTCCACTTTGTTCTAATAAATTTTGCAATTTTAAAACTATTTTTAAATTAATATCAGCCTCTGTCACTCCATCTTTACTACTTGCACCTTTATCTTCCCCGTCCATGTCCTGCATCTAAAACAATTACTTTATTTGTTACTGGAAGCGCAGTTGTTTGTATTGTCTCATTTTTTATTACACTATGTATTAAAGTACCTCCAAATAAAGATATAAAAACCAGTCCGAAATAACAATAATATTCTCTTTTTTCTCATTACTATCACTATTAATACACCTCTATATTATTGTATTATAATAGCTTTTAAAAAATTCCTAATAGAACACAAAAACGGTGCAATTGCACCGTTTTTGATATTTGTTACCAACTATACCTATTTCTAAAGTTTGCTGCTTCTCCACTAGAACACATTCCATTTAATACTGTTTCTATTGCATTATTAGGGTCTTCAACTCCTATACATGTTGTGAATTTCGTATCTCCTGCATTCATCATAGCACTTAAATATATCTTTGTTCCTCCATTAGTTAATGGCAATGCCCAATTTGCTAATCCTCCAGCATCAGCATCTCTTCCTAATATAATTTTATAACAATATTGTACAAAAGAATTTATATCTGAATAATAATATATACCTGTTGCAAAATTATTATCATCACTCTTTAATCCTCTTGCTTCATTTGATCTAATAATTCCTTTCATTACATGAATTATTCCGTTATCTTTTGTATTACTATTTAAAACATTCATCCATGTATTTTTCCCAACATCATCTATACCTCTATTAAATGCTCTTAAATATAAATCATCTAAAAATCTTTGTTTTTCTGAATAATATGTTGCATATAATGTTGTAATTTCTGTAAAAGTATAAGTATTTCCTGCTTTATAAGTATAAAATAGCGCACTAGAATTTGTAGAGAATCCACTTAATGTATATCCTGGTTTTGTAAATCCAGATGTTGGCATTGTAAGACTTGCTCCTATTACTGCATTAGTATATGATAAATATTTTGCTCCCATAAGTGTAGTACTATTTCCTTCTCCTCCATTTGGAAATATTGTTATAATAACTGAATCTATATATGATGCATATACTGTTGTATCACTTATAGCATATACGGTTGTATCTCCTACAGTTATTGTCGCATTTCCTGCATCTGATGTTGAATATCCTCTAAATACCCAATCAGATGGAGTATATGAGCTTCCTACATTAATTGCTGCATTTATAGTATTTCCTGCAAAATCTAAATATGCTGTTCCTGTATATGTTTTTGTTCCATTAAGCCACCATCTTTTTGTTACTGTTACTGTTTTACTATATGATGCGTATACTGTTATATCAGAACTTGTACTAACTACATTTCCACTTATATTTATTCCAGCATTTCCTGCTGAATCTGTTGAATATCCTCTAAATGTCCATCCAGATGGTGTATATGAACCTCCTATGTCTATTTGCGCATTTATTTGAGTCCCAGTATAATCTATATATGCTGTTCCATAATAATATTCTGTTCCATTAGCCCACCATCTTCTTGTTGCAGTTACCGTTTTACTTGACATTGCATAATATGATACATTATTTGTAACTCTCATTTCTGAAGTTACTTTTGTTCCTCCACTCATTTGAGTAAACCATCCATCAAATGTATATCCTGCATATGAAACTGTTGGTAATGTTCCTAATTTTTCATTATACATTTTGGTTTGTGTTTGTACTGTTCCTCCATTATAATATACTGTATAACTATTTATTGTCCAATGTGCATAATAACTTGTATTTGAGGCTGGTGTTGTTGTCGCATTTGATATTTGTGTTCCTCCTGTTGGTGCTGTAAACCAACCTGCAAATGTATATCCTGTTCTTGTTGGTGAACCTAAGGTTCCTAATTGTGATGCATATCCTTTATCTACTGTAGAAGAATCTGTATAATTTCCTTGCTTTATTTCTAGTGAATGTACATATATTTTATCCCCTGCTGTCCATGTACTTCCACTTGCTAAATAAAATACAAAAGCTATATATTGGTAACTATTAGCTGTAAATGTATGTGTTATTTTTTGCCATGATGTTGTTACATTTACTACTTTAGTTCCAGCCTGTTCTTGTCCTATTGTTAATGTTTTATTGCTACTTGCTTTTACATATATACTCCATGTATATGTTGTTCCTGATGTTAATGCTGCTGGTGGTGCATAATATGGTCCTCCTCCAGTTCCTGCGTTCATTGTAAGTTCTACTGCATAACCATTTGTTACTGATGTGTCTTTTGTGTTTATTTTAGCTGATGGTGATGTTGCTGCAGAATAGTATCTTCCTAAGTCATCTGTATCTGTCCATAAATTTTCACTTAAATAATTATTATCATATGTTACTTTTACTGC